>NZ_CP017448.1:329182-662753 GCF_001753165.1 Acidihalobacter aeolianus | reverse complement strand
CGTAGGCCGCTAGCACCGCATCGACATCGACATCGCTGACGTCGCGGGCCGGCGTCTGCAGCAGGCGGTAATCCGTGGCCCAGGGATGCCAGCGCACCGGATCGGTGGCGCCGAACAGGCAGACGATGGGCCGCTCCAGCGCCGCGGCGATGTGCATCGCGCCGCCGTCGCTGCAGATCACGCGGTCGCACAGCGAAAGCCCCGCGATCAACTCGGCGAGTCGCTCGGTGCGGCAGGGGGTAAGCAGATCCGGGCCCAGTGCGGCGGCAAGACGGCCCGCTTTGTCGTCGTCGCCGGGATGGAAACGGTCGTCCGGCGCACCCGGTGACCAGAACAGCAGGAAGTGCGCGTCGTGTGCCTCGTGCAGGCGCCGTGCGAGTTCGACGAAGCGCTCCACCGGCCAGCGGTTGGAGGGCTTGCGTGCGCTGACGTGCAGCCCGACCAGCGGCTTGCCGGCTGCCGCGGCGGGCAGGCCCGCGCGGATCGCGTCGGCAAGAACCGCATCGGGCGCGAGCCGGGCGGCCGGCGGCGGCCCCTTGATGCCGAGAGGCGCGAGCAGGCGGAAGATGTCCTCGACCTCGTGCAGGCCCGCGCCGCTGCCGTAGGGGACCGGCGTGTCGATGGCGCCCGCGCCGCGCCGGTCGGGCGCGGTGAAACCGACGATGTGGCGCGCACCCAGCGGACGCGCCAGACGCAGCGCTCGCGGCAGGAAATTCGCGCCGCCGAGAACGGCATAGTCGAAACGCTCGCGGCGCAGGTGCAGGGTGAGCTTGATGCGCCGCCAGTACACCCCCGCAACGCTCTCGCCGTCCTCGCGATGCTTGGCCTTGGTGTAGGCGTAGACCGCGTCGAGGTCGGGGTGACCGGCCAGCACGTCGCGGTTGTAGCTGTTGACCAGCGCGGCGATGTGCGCCTCCGGGTAGCGGCATCGCAGGGCGGTGATCATCGGCAGGGTGCAGACCAGATCACCGATGTTGTCGCGGCGGATGACCAGGATGCGCGGGCGGGTCGGCACGTCGAGGGTGGGCATAGCTATATCTGACATGACGATTCCTAGTCGGTGCCGTGCCGCCGGCCGGCCACCAGATCGAGGTGCTTGAGAAACGAGGCGAAGCAGCCTAGCAGAATGTGCGCGAGACCGGGGAGACCGTCGAGGAAGCCTAGCCTGATCACGTAGAACTTGACGAAGCGCAGCCCAGGACTGACGACCGCGCGCACCCAGGAGGAGCCGCCGCCCGCGGCGCGCACCCGTTCGGCCTGCAAGTGGGCGTAGCGTGCCTGCTTGGCCGCGTATTCGGCGACCCCGTACTCGGATTCGTGCAGCAGATCGCCCGCGAGGGTGATGACGGGATCGTCGGTGAGCACGGTTTCGTGCACTGCGTCCTCGCTCCACTCGGCGTGATCGCGGTGAAACAGGCGGATGACGTAGTCCGGATAGCCTTCGCCGTGGCGCAACCAGCGCCCCATGAAGCGGTTGCGCCGGGCAATGCGGCAGACCATCGCCTTGGGTTCGGTCACCGCCTCCTCGATGCTCGCGCGCAGAGCCTCGGAAACGCGTTCGTCGGCATCCACGCACAACACCCAGTCGTGCATGGCCTGATCCACGGCAAAACGCTTCTGCGGGCCGAAGCCGGCCCAGTCGTGATGTACCACGCGGATGCCGCGGCCCTCGGCGATGGCCAGGGTGCCGTCGGTGCTGCCGGAATCGACGATCAGGATTTCGTCGGCGAAGTCGAGGCAGTCGAGGCAGGCACCGATACGCGCGGCCTCGTTGTGGGTGATGATGACCGCGGACAGCGGTTCACGCGCCATGCGCCGCCTCCTGCGAATCGACCGCAAGCAGCGCGCCCAGTTCGCGCCACACGCGCTCGGGCCCGAGCGTCGCGTAGCAGGCCGGCTGCACCGCGGCCTCGCCGCGATAACGGCACTCCCGCGCGAGGCAGGGCGAACAGGGGAAATCCGCGGCCAGATGCACCTGCCACTCGCCGAAGGTGCCGGTGCGGTCGGCACGGGTCGCGCCGTACAGGGTCACCGAGGGCGTACCCAACGCCGCAGCCAGGTGCGCCAGCCCGGTGTCGACCCCTACGACCGCGCGCGAAGCGCCGATCAGCGCGGCCAGATCGCCCAGACCGCAACGCGGGAGTACCGTGGCCGCATCGCCGCCCGCCGCGGCCATGGACTCGGCACGCGCGCGCTCGGCCTCGCTGCCCCAGGGCAGCAGGATGCGATGCCCGGCGGCTGCGGCCATGGCCGTCAGTTCGCGCCAATAGGTCTCGGGCCAGTGCTTGCTCGGCCAGGTGGTGCCGTGCAGAAACAGCAGGCCGCCGGGCGGCACGGGTGGCGCCGGCAGGCGGTCGCGCTGCAGGCCGTAGGACGCGGGGCTGTCCGGGGGCGAGTAACCCAGCGCAGCGGCCAGCAGCAGACGCGTGCGCACGACGGCATGCTGGTCGCGGGACACGCGCACGCGATGCGCGTAGGCCCAGGCGGCCAGCGGTTCGCGCGCCGAGGCGCGATCCAGCCCCCAGCGCGGGCCGCGTGCGAGCCGCGCCACCCAGGCGCTCTTGATCAGGCCCTGGGCGTCGATCACGCGGTCGTATTCGCGTTCGCGCAGCCAGGCGCGGAACACCCGACGCTCCACGCCCGTGCCGCGCCAATTGCGCCGCCAGCGACGCAGGGCGGCGGGAATGATGCGATCCACGGCCGGGTGCCAGGCGGGGATCTCGGCGAAGTTCTCCTCCACCACCCAGTCGAAAGCGACGTCCGGCAGCGCGCGGTAGGCGTCGGTCAGCGCCGGCAAGGTATGGATCACGTCGCCCAGCGAGGACAGCTTGACGAGCAGTACGCGCATCAGCCGGCCAGCCTAGCCAGCGCGCGCACCACCCTTTCCGGGTGCAATCCGCGCAGACATTCAAGATGTCCGAGCGGACATTCGCGCTCGAAGCAGGGGCTGCAGGCGAGGCCGAGCCGTTCGATGCGCACGGCGCCCGCCGCGGCCAGCGGCGGGGTGAAACCCGGATCGGAGGAGCCGTACACGGCGACCAGCGGACGTTGCAGAGCCGCTGCCAGATGCATCAGGCCGGAATCGTTGCTGACCACCGCCCGGCAACGCGCCATCAGGTCCGTCGCCTCGGTCAGCGTGGTGCGCCCGGCGAGGTTCACGCAGCCCGGCCCGGCATCGCGGCAAACGGCCTCGGCGATCTCGCGATCGCGTTCCGAACCGAACACCCACGACTGCCAACCGAGCGTGCGGTAATGTCGCGCCACGGCGGCGAAGTATTCTGCCGGCCAGCGTTTGGCCGGCCCGTACTCGGCGCCGGGGCACAGGCCGAGCACCGGCTGTCCGGTCTCGAGTCCGAGACGCTGCGCAGCAGCTTCACCCGACTCCGCATCGACGCTCAGCCGCGGCAGAGGCAGTTGCTCCAGCACCACCGGCGCCCGCGGCGGCACGGCCAGCGCGGCAAAACGCTGCACGGTACGCGGCAGGGCCGATTTGTCCAGCCGACGCGCGTCGTTGAGCAGCCCGTAGCGGAATTCGCCGACGAAGCCGGTACGGCGCGGGATACCGGCGAACCAGGGGATCAGTGCGGACTTGAGACTGTTGGGCAGGACCACCGCCCAGTCGTAACCCTCGGCGCGCAGGCTGCGGCCGAGACGGTAGCGCTCGCCGAGCGCCAGGCGGCCATGCCCGACGGGCTGCGCGACCGCGCGCCGCACCTCGGGCATGCGTGCGAGCAACGGCTCGCTCCAGGCCGGCGCGAGCACGTCGATCGTCATCTCCGGATGGCGCGCGGCGAGCAGCTTGAACAGGCTCTGCGCCATGATCATGTCGCCGACCCAGGACGGGCCGACGATCAGGCATCGCCGCGGTGCGCTGCCCGCCTCATCCATGCTGCTGCCGGAACATCAGTCCGCCTTGTAGGCGTACTCGGTCCCGCAGTACGGACAATGCGCATGCCGCAGGCCGTCGGGACCGGGCGGCATCTCGTCGATCGGCAGATAGACGCGCGGGTGGGAACTCCACAACGCGCTGCCGGGCATCGGGCAATGCAGTGGCAGGTCGGCAGCGGTCACCGTGACGGCGCGTGCCGCGTTCGGCTGGCGAAACTCGCCCTGGTGGTCGGCGGTATGCGGATTCGGCATCTTCTTATGGCCCCTGTCGTTGGCGTCCGTCTCAGACGTGGCTGAGCCAGTGATCGTAGCGTGCGTCGCGCCCCTGCACCACATCGAAGTACTGCTTCTGCAGGCGTTCGGTGATCGGCCCGCGCGAGCCGCTGCCGATGGGGCGGCCGTCCACCTCGCGGATCGGCGTGACCTCGGCGGCTGTGCCGGTGAAGAAGGCCTCGTCCGCGATGTAGACCTCGTCGCGGGTGATGCGCTTCTCGCGCACCGGGATGCCGAAGGATTCCGCGAAGGCGAAGATGGTGCGGCGGGTGATGCCGTCCAGTGCGGAGGTCAGGTCCGGGGTGTAGAGGGTACCGTCGTGCACGATGAACACGTTTTCGCCGCTGCCCTCGGCCACGTAGCCCTCGGTATCGAGCAGCAGGGCCTCGTCGTAGCCGCAGGCGGTAGCGTCCTTCACCGCCAGCATGGAATTCATGTAACTGCCGTTGGACTTGGCGCGGCACATGGTGACGTTGATGTGGTGGCGGCTGAACGAGGAGACCTTCACGCGGATACCGCGCTCGAGGCCATCCTGCCCGAGATAGCTGCCCCAGGGCCAGGCCGCGACCATGCAGTGCACCTGCAGGTTCTCGGCGTGCAGCCCCATGCTCTCCGAGCCGTAGAAACACATCGGACGGATGTAGGCGCTTTCCAGCTTGTTCTCGCGGATGACGTCGAGCTGCGCGCGCGAGATGTCCTCGTGGCTGAAGGGAATCTCCATGCCCAGGATCTTGGCCGAGTTGAACAGGCGACGGGTGTGATCCTCAAGACGGAAGATCGCCGGCCCGCGCTCGGTGCGGTAGGCGCGTACGCCCTCGAACACGCCCATGCCGTAATGCAGGGTATGGGTGAGCACGTGCACCTTGGCCTCGCGCCAGGGGACCATCTCGCCGTCGAGCCAGATCAGACCGTCGCGGTCGGCCATCGTCATCTTCATTCTCCTGTGTGTCGTCACTCGTCGTTCGGCGCCGCCGTCAGGCGGACGACGCCCCATCCTCATCCTTGCCCAGCAACGCAGCCCAGATGCGTTTCACCCCGGCCCGCAGATCGGCGAACTCGCCCACCGCGACTACGGCGGCTTGCGCCTGTAGCGTCAGGGCATGCGTGCGATCGCGGTAGGCCTTGTAGGCGTCCGTGAGCAGCGCGGTCGTGGCCGAATCCATGATCCCCGCCTCGGCCAGCACCGCCAGAAGCCGGATGTTGTCCGTGTAACGGATCAGCACCGGGTGGGCAGGCGCGTGCAAGAGCACGTTATATTGCACCAGAAATTCAATATCCGCGATACCGCCGGGGTCCTTTTTCAGGTCGAACAGCGCGGCGTCGCGGCTGCCCAGCGCCTGCCACATGCGTTCGCGCATCTCGCGCACCTCGCGGCGCAGGTCCCCGCGCTCGCGCGGGCGGCACAGAATCTCCCCGCGCACCTCGGCGAAACGCTCGCCGACCGCCGGCGCACCGGCGATGAAACGCGCGCGCACCAGCGCCTGATGCTCCCACACCCAGGCCTGCCCGCGCTGGTACACGGCAAAGGCGTCGAGCGAGCTGACCAGCAGCCCTGCGGCACCGTCCGGGCGCAGGCGCATGTCGATCTCGTACAGGGCGCCGGCGGACGTGAGGGTAGTCAGCAGATGGATCACGCGCTGCGCCAGACGGGCGAAGTACACCGGGTTGTCGATGGGTTTCGCGCCGCGGGTAAGCTGTTCGCCCGAACCTGACTCATAGAGAAAGACCACGTCGAGATCCGAGCCGTAGCCCAGCTCGATGCCGCCGAGCTTGCCGTAGGCCACGATGCCGAACCCGGCCTCGCGACCCTCCGCCGCGAGCCACGGCGGACCGTGCCGGGCCGAGAGCTGGCGGCGCGCCGCCGCAAGAACGCGATCCAGGATTGCCTCGGCGATCCAGGTCAGCTGGTCGCTCACCCGCATCAGCGGCAGCGTGCCGGTGACGTCGGCGGCAGCCACTTTGAGCACCTGCGCCGCCTTGAACTGGCGCAGCCGGTCCATCAGCAGTTCGACATCGTCGTCCGCCACCTCGGCCAGCGCGACCTCGAGCTCGCGGGCCAGTCCCTCGCGGTCGGGCGGCGCGTAAAGACTGCGCGGATCGAGCAGTTCGTCGAGCAACAGCGGCATCTTCGCCAGCTGCTGCGCGATCCACGGGCTGGCCGCGCACAATCGGACGAGCTGAGACAACGCGAGCGGACTTTCCACCAGCAGCGACAGGTACACCGACCGACCGGCCATGGCCTGCACTACGCCGAGCGCCCGCGTCAGCGTCTGCGCGGGCGCTTCCTGTCCCGCCGCGGCCTGTGCCAGCAGAGGAATCAGCTGGTCCAGGCGCTGGCGTGCGGTCTCGGTGAGCGTGCGCGTGGTCGGCGACTTGGCCAATGCGGCAAGCTCCGTGGCCGCGGCCTCCGGTTCGTCGTATCCGGACTCCGCAAGGCGCTCCCGCAGGGCATCGCCGTCGGCATCGCGCCAGGCGCGCAACAGGCCATCCATCCCTTCCGTCCGCCCGGTCTGCGGCGTGGAAAAGATGCGCTCGAAGTGCTCGTGCACACGGCGCATCTGCCCATCCAGCGCCGTGCGGAAGGCCTCCCAGTCTCGATATCCCATGGCCACGGCGAGGCGCAGGCGTGCCAGCGCCTCATCCGGCAGGCGGTGGGTCTGCTGGTCGGCCTGCATCTGCAGGCGGTTCTCGGCATGGCGCAGAAAGCTGTAGGCCAGTTGCAGCTCGCGCTCCGCCCAGGCAGGCAGCAGACCGCGCTGCTTCAGCCGCGCCAGCACCTCGCGCAGGCTGCGGTGCTGCAGGAAGGTGTCGCGCCCGGCGCGGATCAGCTGGTAGGCCTGACCGATGAACTCGACCTCGCGAATGCCGCCCGGCGAGCGCTTGAGATCCAGCCCGCCGCTGCGCTTTTCCGATTCGCGGTTGATCATCGCCTTCATCTCGCGCAGCGACTCGAACACGCCGTAGTCGAGGTAACGCCGGTAGACGAAGGGACGCAGGGTGGCGAGCAGTCGCGCGCCGGCCGCATGGTCGCCGGCCACAACACGCGCCTTGATCCAGGCATAACGCTCCCACTCGCGCCCGTGCGCGGCGTAGTAGTGCTCCATGGACGCGGCATGCGCGACCAGCGGCCCGTCGTCGCCGAAGGGGCGCAGGCGCATGTCCACACGCCAGACCTGGCCGTCTGCGGTGATCTCGGCGAAATAGCGGATCAGGAGCCGGGCGAGACGGGTGAAATAGTCCTGGTGGTCGATGGGCTGGCGGCCGTCGGTCGTCCCGGGCCCGGCATACGCGAAGATGAGGTCTACATCGGAGGAGAAATTGAGTTCGCCTCCGCCCAGCTTGCCCAGTGCGAAGACGATCAGACGCTGCCCGTCGCCCGGCCGCCCGAAGCGCGGCTCCAGGCTCGCCTCGGCGAACTGCAAAGCAGCCTCGAGCAAGGCATCGGCCAGCATGGAGAGGTCGTCCAGATTCTCATCGAGATCGGCCAGGCCGGAGAGATCCCGCCAGGCGATGCGCGTCATCTCGAGGCGCCGGCAGCGCCGGATGCCCGCCATGAAGTCCGCCTCGTCCGTTGCCCCGGCGAGGGCGTCCCTGACACGCTCGCGCATCTCGTTCGCGGCATAACGTCGCTCTAGCCCGCCGGACGTCAGCAGACGATCGAGCAGACCCGGAGACTGGATGCAGCTGTCGGCGACGAAATCGCTCAGCGCCCATACGCGCGGCAGGGATTCGGGTAGTCCGGCGGGCGGATTCGCAGCTTGAGGCAGGCGTTCGAGATAGCGGGCCCATTGCCGTCCGAACGCATCGCGTAGCGACGGCGGCAGAGCGTCCGCTAATGGATGAGTCGTCGACATCCTGGGAGACTACGAAGCCACCGCGGCAATGACAAGCCCGCTCATGCAGTCCGCTGTGACAAAACAAAAAAGCCCCGGCCAACGGCCGGGGCAAAGGCGGTTATTACCGCACCGGAGAATGTACGGTTGCGATGAAATCTTTTTAGAACACCGCCGTCAGTTCGAGATCGAGGCGGTTACCCATCGAGTTGGCGATCTGCTGAGCATTGTTGCGCTGCACCGGATTCGTGATCGCGCCCGGGTGCGGCACATCCAGTTTCTGGATCGCATAGTTCAGACTAAGGCGGGTACCCGGCGTCAGGAAGTACTGCGCACCCACCGTCCAGGTCTTGAAGTCACGCTCCAACGCCGCGTTGTTGGTCAGGCGGTTGTACTGGTCGTAGCGCAGTTGCAACTGGATGTTGTGGGTGACGTAGTAGCCGCCCTGGATGTACGCACCCCAGGCCTTGTTGTCGCTGCCGGGATAGATGGTCCACTGGGTCAGGTTGTTGTATCCACCCAGGGCCGGGCCGGTGTACTGGCTGGCTACGGACGCGTCGTACTGGAACGGCGCCGGCGCAAGAATCCAGCCGCTCGCCTGCATATAGCCGGCGTGCATGATGTAACCGCCCGCCTGGCGCTGATGCCGCCCGTATTCACCACCGAAACCCCAACGGTTGAGCTTGTAGGTACCGATCTGATCGATCTTGCGCTGGCCGTTGTGGAACCACACCCATACGCCGGCATCGTTACGGTAAGGGCCCTTGCCGCTAAACACATAGCTGGCACGCAGCATGCCGTAGGTGTCCATGCCGTTGTTGTTGTTGGTCGAGGTGATCGGCCCGCCATTGCCTACCATGAAGGCATAGGCATACTCCCAGGGACCACGGTCGAACCAGTTGAACACCTTAAGACCGACATCGCGAAACGATCCGAAGCCGGTAACATTGCTGCTGGATGGGATGAATTGATAGCCGCCGTTACCTGCCGAGGTCACTGCCGTGCTCGGGCTGATGAACCGCTCCAGCGTGTTCTGCAGGGTCGCCGTGGTGTAGTTCACGAACGGGAGTACCGGGATGCCCACGCGCGACTCCCAGCCACCCGGCACCTTCTGCAGCCCCAGCGAGAAACGCACCAGCTGAGGGTCCACATTCCAGGTCACGAAGGCGTCGGACACCACCGGATGATCCCCAGCAAAGTGGGTCATGGCGTTGTTGCCGAACTCAGTCAGGAAGAAATAGTCGAGCTTGTTGTCCAATGGCGACAGCGTGCCGCGAACGCCGATACGGCCGCGCAGCAGGTTGAAGGTATTGGTCGAGCTGAGATTCGGCCCGATCAGATTGAAATTCGGCACGGCACCGTCAAAGGCCCTGACCGATGGCGGGCCCTGCAAACCGCTGACCGTATTCCCGCTGGTGGTCGCGTAATCGGGCTGGATAAAGCCCCATACTTTCACTGGCTTGGCAACGCCGGGGGGCGAGGTGTTATAGAGTTGAAGCCAGTTGGCGGCCTCTGCCGACTGGACGCTCATACCGGCCAACGCGGCGACCGCAGCAGCCAACACGCCTTTCTTGAAGCCGGCTTTCGAATCATTTTTCATGGACACTTCCCCTGGATATGAGTTTTCTTCGATCGCTTCGATTGCTTAGCGAACCCTAAAGCCGCCACAGTCAAATTATGGCTTTATGAGCGTATAACCGTGTTGCACGAGGTCAACGATGCGCACTGCACCGGCCGGCACCACAACCGCTTCCGGATTGAGCTTGGGCAAATATCCCAACATCTTCTTGAAGTGCATCAGCGTGTTATGGCAGGCGTCGAACTTAACCCCGTAGTTCTTGGCCAGTTCGATAATCCGCTTCCTATTGACGTTGTTGTTCAGCAACAGGCGTAGACCAGGACCAAAAGCCACGATCTCGATGTCCACTTTATCCGGGCCGTAATATCGCGCCATGTTGGCGGCCACATTGAGCACCAGCGTCTGCTTCATGGGGTTGGGATCGCTGATCTGCAGCACGATGTGATGGGTGGCGAAGGGCTTCTCTACGATCGGCGGCATAGGCACTTCTGCCCAGGCAGTCCCCGCAGCCAGAAGACCCAGCGAACACAGCGCGAGCAGCGCCCGTCTGACGAACCGACTTATCATGGTGATCTCCCTCTGTAAGGCGTATTTATCTCGGTTATGGGGCCGCACACGGCGTAGGCGCACGGCCTGAGGCGTTCCCTCAATGCAACAAGATGCGCCCGATTAAAATCTTATTCCATACACTGAAAAGAAAAATTAACAAATTTATTTTATAAATATAAATCAAATAGTTATATGTTAACAAAGCAGAATAATATTAAATTATTATTTATTATATCAACATGTACTTATATTTCTTTCTTCTCAGGCCGCGCGACGATTTGGCGCATGCCTAACCGCGCCGCGCTTGGAATAACTCGTCTATACTTCGCGTCTTTCATGTCATGGGAGCGGGCTAAACTGCTATGGATGAAATAGGCATGTTCGATCGCATCACCTTGAGTAAACAATTCAAAAAGCGCATCGCAGATGAGCGTCCGCGCCTGTATCGCATGGCATACGCGTGGTGCTGCGACCCTGCTCTGGCTGACGATCTAGCACAGGAGGCCATCGCGAAGGGATTACAAAAGGCCGGCCAGCTACGTGAAGCCGAACGCCTGCAAAGCTGGCTGTACGCGATCCTGCATAACTGCTGGCGCACTCACCTGCGTCGTCAACGCCCCGACCAACCGCTCGACGAAGAGGCGTTTCCGTGCGACGAATGCCCGGAAACCGTCAACCAGCGACAACAGGTGGTGGACCGGGTACGCGGTGCGATCAAAACCCTACCGCTGGGCCAACGCGAGGTTATCACCCTGGTCGACCTCAAAGGCTTCGCATATGCAGAAGTGGCACAAATATTGGATATACCAATTGGTACCGTCATGAGCCGACTCAGCCGTGCGCGGCAGGCGCTGCTGGTCTCACTGGCGGATGTGCAACAACAACCGCAAACGACAATCCGCACCTCATTGCGAAGGGTTAAGTGATGAACACGGGATTACGTGACGACTCTCGCTTGCACGCCTATGTCGACAACGAACTCGACGTAGACGACCGCGCCGAACTGCTCGAAGGCATGTACGTCGATACGGACCTGCGCAATCAGGTCTGCGAACTCCGGCGCGTCAAGGATCTGGTCCAGCAGGCCTATTTCGTCCCTCCACCGCCGCCCAGCGCCAATCGCCGAGCGAGCGGCTTCGGCCAACGTCGATCCCTGGCCGCCTGCTGTGCCGTGCTGATGCTGATGGTGCTGAGCTTTGCAGGTGGCTGGCTGCTCCATGCGCGCGACGATGCCATGACGCTATTGAACGATCACTTAGCCTCTCTCGGCGCCATTCAGCTTAAAACAGCCGATATCGGTCCCGGCGAACCGCCACGCGTGTTGCTGCATGTCGCCACCGACAACCCAGCAAAATTCGCCGGCACATTGCAGCAGGCCAGCTATCTGCTGCATAAAGGCGGCGACGATGGCATTCAGGTCGAGGTCGTAGCCAATGCCGGCGGCCTCAAACTGCTTGAGGCAAACGCGCACTCCGGATTTGCTAAACAGGTTCGCGACATGATGCGCAAATACCCGAATCTGCACTTCGTCGCCTGTGGCATCACCTTGCACAATCTTGAGGCAGCGGGCGTACCTGTTGACCTGATCCGACACGTTCGCGTTGCCCCTTCAGCCGTTGAGGAGGTCGTGCATCGGCTGCGCCAGGGCTGGATGTACGTCAATCTCTGACATCCGCTCGCTTGAACGACTGATCCCACAAACCCTAGCGCGAGACCTGGCCGTCCGCGAGATAGGCATGGAAAGACTCCTTGTGCGTGCTGTGCACGTACGCCTCATGCCCTCTGATCACCCCGGCGTCGATGAGGCGCCGCAAATCCCCATCCATGGTCTGCATACCCACCAATCCACCGCTTTGAATGGCGGTTTCGAGCTGTCCCACTTTGCCTTCTCGGATCAAGCTGGACACGGCGGGCGTATTCACCAGAACCTCGATCGCAGCGGCGCGACCATGTCCCTCTGCCCGTCTGAGCAACTGCTGGGCCACGACACCGCGCAGCGAGGTGGATAGCATGATCCGCACCTGGGCCTGCTTACTGGCAGGAAACACATTGATCAGGCGCTCGACGGTAAGATCCGCACGACGCGTATGCAACGTTCCCAACACCAGGATGCCCGTCTCCGCAGCAGTGACGGCAAGCGCGATGGTTTCATGATCGCGCAACTCGCCAACCAGGATCACGTCAGGGTCTTCACGCAGCGCGGAACGCAACGCCGCCGCGAAACCCGGTGTGTGCTCGCCCACTTCGCGCTGACTGACCAGGCAGCGCTTGCGCGGGTGCATGAATTCGATCGGATCCTCGATAGTCAGAATATGGCCGCGGCGGTTGGTGTTGATAAAATCTACCATTGCGGCCAGCGTGGTGGATTTACCGGAGCCGGTCTTACCCGTGACCAGCACCAGCCCTTGCTTGTGCTGGCATAAACTACGCAGCACCGGTGGCAAACCGAGTGCGTCGAGGGTCTGCGGCACCTGGGGTATTGCACGCATCACGAGCCCCAGACCGCCCAGATGGCGGAACAGGTTCACGCGGAACCGCCCCTTGCTGGCCATCTGATAGGCGAAATCAACATGGTCATCCCGTTCAAAGCGTTCGCGCAGAGAAGTGCCCAGCAACTCGCCCGCCAACTCCTCGACCTCTCCCGCAGGCAGCGTTTCTTCGCCGACGGCAGTCAGCTCGCCATCCAGACGCATGCGCGGCAACTGACCTGCGATCAGGTGCATATCAGAACCATCGCGCTCCAATAACCCTTCCAGCCAGCGGTCGACTCGACTCATGACATCATCCCCCAGCTAGATCGACACGTGGCAACAGAGAAGCGTCCGTGACGAAGCGCTGGAACGATTTTTTATCCTGAGCATACAGATAGGCATCATCGGGATCGATCAACTTGCGCTGAATGCCGTCGAGCAGCGCCTGATCGAGCAACTGCATGCCCGCCTCGCGCCCGGTTTGCATCGCCGAAGGGATCTGATGGGTCTTATCGCTCAGCAGCATTTGCGCGACTGCAGGCGTCATCGACAGCGTCTCGACAACCGCACGACGTCCACCGCCCTCGGCCGAACGCACCAGTACCTGCGAGACCACTCCACGCAGATTGGTTGCGAGAAAATTCTTACCCTGTTCGCGCTGCTCGGCAGGTAGGGCGTCGATAATGCGGTCGATCGTCTTGACCGCGGTCGTGGTATGTAGCGTGGCGAGGACAAAGTGTCCGGTCTCGGCTGCGACCATCGCCATCATGATCGACTCTGCGTCGCGCAACTCGCCGACCATGATCACGTCCGGATCCTCGCGCAGCGCGGACCTCAAGCCTTCGGTAAAACTGCGCACGTGTGTGCCGATCTCACGCTGAATGATCTGCGCACGCTTGCTTTCATGGATAAATTCGATCGGATCTTCAAGCGTGAGTATATTCACCGCTTCACGATCGTTGATCAGATCCAGCATGGCGGCCAACGTGGTGGATTTGCCCGTTCCAGTCGACCCGGTGACCAGCAACATGCCTTGGCGGTGCTCGGCCAACCTATGCACCACAGGCGGCAGACCCAGTTCGTTCAGACTGGGGACCTTGGAAGGGATGTAACGGAAGGTAGCGCCGATTCCACCAGCCTTGCGGAACACGTTGGCACGAAAGCGCCCGACACCCTCGGCCATATATGAAAAATCGAGGTCCTGACCCTTGCGATAGCGCGCCTTGAGATTCTCGCTGAGGATCTCAAAAAGGTAACCCAGTAGCTCACGGTCCCCAAGCTCGCGAAAACGGATCGGCATGATTTCGCCATTCATACGCAGCATGGGGGGGACACCCACCGCCAAGTGCACATCGGAACAGCCTTGCTCGCGACCCAGTTTCAAGAACGCATCGATGCGCGCCATGCGATTCCCTGCCGTTCGTCACATGCGATGCGGCTGCATGAAGGGTTCGAGTGTATGCCTGACCTCGCGCATGCTGCGGAAACGCTGTTCGGGCTCTACTGCCATCATGCGGGCTACCAATGCGCTCAGGGTACGGGAAATTTCTGGGTTCTGTTCGTGCAACGGTTTCGCGCCACCTTGGACGTGCTGATACATCACAGCGACATTGTCATCGCCGCTGAAGGGCGCCGTGCCGGCTAGCATTTCGTAGAGGATGACACCCAAGCTGTAAATATCGGTGCGTTCGTCGATAGCCTTGCCCAGCACCTGCTCTGGAGCCATGTAGCGCGGCGTGCCGACCAGCAGGCCGGTGCGCGTGAGCCGCGTATCGGCACTGTCCACCGCAGCGGCAACACCGAAATCCACGATTTTAACCAAATTGTGTTCATTGATGAGGATGTTCCCGGGCTTGAGATCTCGGTGAACAATCCCGATGGCATGCGCTGCAGTCATGCCGGCGGCGACCTCATGTGCGATGTGCATGGCACGGTCCAAACTTAATGGCACACGGGCCTTGACCTCGGCGGAAAGTGCAGTGGAAGGGAAATATTCCATGCTGATCACGTACAAACCGCCCATCATGAAGAAATCATAGATGCGGATGACGTTATGGTGCTCGATACGCTTGGCGAAGTGATGCTCACGCTGGAAGCGGCGGACCATATTTTCATCCACCGCCATTTGCGGATGCAGGAACTTGAGAATCACTTGTTCACCGCGTTGCAGATCGTCGGCCAAGGTCACCGTACCGAAGGCACCCCGGCCCACCCGGCGAATATGCCGGTAACGATCACCCAGCAACTCCCCGGCACGCAGCAGCTTAAGTTTGATCGGCGGGCCGGCAACAGCGGGTATCATGCTACTGGCATCGGAGGTGCTCGCCGAAGGGTTGCTGGCCAAGGATCCAGAAGTCTCATCCGCTGCTCGCGTGCTGCCATTTCGCAAGGCGGCGTAGCGATCAGTCAATCGGCTGGCACAATCGCGAGCCAGATCCCGCACCTCTTCCTCTGGCGCGCTTTGCGCTGCCGTTTCTAGCAGGGCTTGAATTTCCGGGGCTCGTTCCGCATCGGCCAGCTCCACCAATGCAAGCATGGCCTCACTGCGCACCGCGGGCTCGGGTCGACGCAGCTGCGCTGTCACCGCCTCGATCTGCTCGGGACCGCCGAGTTGCGACAATGCGCGGAGCACCGCTACCGCTGTAGACCCATCACGTTCGAGCAAGGGCAGAAGTGCTGGCAATGCAGCCTTGTTGCCTAGCTTGGCGAGCGCATCAACTGCCCGCTCGCGCACCCACCAGTCGGTATCCGCCAACGCGTCGACCAGGTGACGGAACGAGGCCTCGTCCTTGATCGAGTTCATGATCTCGACGGCTGCGCGGCGTACGAATTCGTCATCGTCGCGCAACAGGGATACCACCGCCTGGATCACACGGCTGCCGCCGATTCGTGCCAATGCGTCTGCGGCACGCGCACGCACCCACCAATCGTCGTCCTTGATGGATTGCAGCAAGGTCTTGATCGAGTGTGTATCGCCGATCTCATTGAGAATTTCCACGCCGGCACGCCTGACGTATTCGGATTCGTCGCGTAATACATCGATCAGGTATTCCAGGGTCTGCGGGTCACGCATTTGCACGATGGCATCAACCGCACAAGCCTGAATGCCGATATCGCTGTCGTGCAACAAATGAAACAGGATTTCGAGATCGAGCGCGCCTGGATAGGCGGCAAGTGCATTCAGAGCCAGCTGTCTGACCGTCTTGCCCGGGTCGTCGAGCATACGGCGAAGCGCTTCATGTGCCTTTGGGTGATCGAACTTCCCGAGGATGCGCGCTACACCCTGGCGGATTTGCAGATCCTTCGCACTGGCACGGTTGACCAGTTCGGGAATCAGCTCAGGCTCGGCAATCTCGGCCAACAACCGGAATGCAACATTCCTCTCGCTGGGATCGAGGTGGCTGATCTGACGAAGCAAGCCATGCGCATCGAGTGCCTTGCCCTGGGCCGAAAGAATTTCCAGTAGCGCGGACTTGGGCACCGAGGGATCGGATAGAAAATCCAGCATTCGGTTGGGATCGTAACCACGCCCCGTACGCAACACCTCGACCACCGCCTGCGACAACCGTGGCTCGCCTGCAGTCAGGATGCGATAGAAAGTGGGCAGCGTATCGTCATCCAACAGCCGCGTGAGCACCTGCATCAGTTTTGTTTTATTGCCGCCGACCCCGTCACCATCTGTCAGAAGCCTCACCAAGCGAGGTATGGCCTCACCCGAGCATTCGCGTAAACGTTCAAGCGCCTGCACGCCCTCGACTGAGCCGATCTGCTTGACGGCCAGCATTTGCGCAATACGTCGTTCGGCGCGGAAATCTCGAAACAGACTCATAGATATTTTCGGCCGGTGCTCAATCTGTGGGTATAGCTCGCACGACATAGGCCTTGTTGATCAAGGCTACTGAGCCGTCGTCTAGAAAAATGCGGACGAAGCGGTCGACGTGCACATTTAGATAATCTAGCAGTCGGCCTCGGTCGGGAGGCAAATTCTCCCGTATGGTACCGACAAATACGGACCCATCCATCAGTCCAAACTCACCGCGCAACGATACTTCGGCAGGTAATGCATATTCTGCCGGCGCTTCGTATTCCATGCGCACCAGTGCATTTTTGTTGTAAAACCGCAATTCCCCGCCATGGCATTGGCAAGGGAAAAACGGCTGGGGTTGATTCATCAAGCTTACAGGCAATTCTGCAGCCTCTTCACCCGGCCTTTCCGACATTAGATATATTCCGGCCAGCACCTGCCCCTCCGGATGAATCCACATCCGCACCTGCTGCAAGGTTTTGGGAATCACCCAGGCTTGCTCGACCATAACCGCTCCCTGAATACGCGCCGGCTTATTCTCTGAATCGCCCGTATGTGCGCATGCGAATGCGCACAAGCAAAATTAACATGGTAAGCGCTTGTATTGCCATACAAACACTTAAAGGCCCTTTCTAATATTGCCGTCAACCAAAGTATTTTGAGCGTGCAAAAAAAAAGAGCCCCGCTTGCAGCGGGGCTCTCTCATGGCTTGGATGGGAATCCAAGCTTACATCATACCCATTCCACCCATACCGCCCATGTCACCCATACCGCCACCAGCCGGCATCGGCTCATCCTTCTTCGGCAATTCGGCGACCATCGCTTCGGTGGTGATGATCAGACCAGCCACGGAGGCTGCGTTCTGCAGCGCAGAACGGGTGACCTTGGTCGGATCGAGGATACCCATTGCGACCATGTCGCCGTACTCGCCGGTACCTGCGTTATAGCCGAAATTACCCTCACCTTCACGCACCGTGTTCAACACGACCGACTGCTCTTCGCCGGCGTTGGCGACGATCTGGCGCAGCGGCTCCTCCATTGCGCGACGCGCAATGCTGATGCCCGCATCCTGATCGTGGTTGTCGCCGGTCAGTGCATGAATCGCGGCCAGGGCGCGCACCAGGGCGACGCCGCCGCCAGGCACCACGCCTTCTTCCACCGCCGCACGCGTGGCGTGCAGGGCGTCTTCGACGCGCGCCTTCTTCTCCTTCATCTCGACCTCGGTCGCGGCACCGACCTTGATCACAGCCACACCGCCGGCCAGCTTGGCCACGCGCTCCTGCAGCTTCTCGCGGTCGTAGTCGGAGCTGGCTTCCTCGATCTGCGCACGGATCTGCTCGACGCGGGCCTTGATGTCGACCTCGGAACCGGCGCCGTCGATGATGGTGGTGTTTTCCTTGCTGACCTGGATCTTCTTGGCACGGCCGAGATCTTCCAGGGAAGCCTTCTCCAGCGACAGGCCAACCTCTTCCGAGATCACCTGGCCGCCGGTCAGGACGGCGATGTCCTGCAGCATGGCCTTGCGACGGTCGCCGAAGCCCGGGGCCTTGACGGCCGCGACCTTGACGATACCGCGGATGCTGTTGACCACCAGGGTGGCCAGCGCCTCGCCCTCGACGTCCTCGGCGATGATCAGCAGGGGCTTGCCGGACTTGGCGACGCCCTCGAGCACGGGCAGCATTTCGCGGATGTTGGAGATCTTCTTGTCGTACAGCAGGATGAAGGGATCGTCCAGCTCGGCCGACATGCTCTGCTGGTTGTTCACGAAGTAAGGCGACAGGTAGCCGCGATCGAACTGCATACCCTCGACCACGTCCAGGTCGTTCTCGAGACCGGAACCCTCTTCGACCGTGATCACGCCCTCCTTGCCGACCTTCTCCATGGCCTCGGCGATGATGTTGCCGATCGAGGTGTCGGAGTTGGCGGAAATGGTCCCGACCTGGGCAATCGCCTTGTTGTCGGTGCAGGGCTTGGAAAGCTTCTTCAGCTCTTCGACGGCGGCAGCCACGGCCTTGTCGATGCCGCGCTTGAGGTCCATCGGGTTCATGCCGGCGGTCACCGACTTCATGCCTTCGCGGACGATGGCCTGGGCCAGCACAGTCGCGGTGGTGGTGCCGTCACCGGCCACATCGGAGGTCTGCGAAGAGACTTCCTTGACCATTTGCGCGCCCATGTTCTCGAATTTGTCCTCGAGTTCGATTTCCTTGGCGACGGAAACGCCGTCCTTGGTCACGGTCGGGGCACCGAAGGAGCGCTCCAGCACCACGTTGCGGCCCTTGGGACCCAGGGTGACCTTGACCGCATTGGCCAGGATATTGACGCCGCGCACCATGCGCGAGCGGGCGTCGTCGGAGAATTTGACTTCCTTTGCACTCATTGCCTGTTACCTCAGTCTGGTTCAGCTGTGGGTTCGTTCGTTATGAAGGACGATCAGCCTTCGATGACAGCGACGATGTCTTCCTCGCGCATCACGAGAAGTTCCTCGCCGTCGATCTTGATTTCGGTGCCCGCGTATTTGCCGAACAGCACCTTGTCGCCGACCTTGACGTCCAGCGGACGCACGTCGCCGTTCTCGAGGATCTTGCCCTTACCCGCGGCCAGAACCTCGCCGCGAACCGGCTTTTCGGTCGCCGAATCGGGAATCACGATACCGCCGGGACTGGTGCGCTCTTCTTCCATGCGCTTGACGACCACGCGATCATGCAAAGGGCGAATGTTCATGTGCTTACGACTCCTTTATCTCAGGTTGAAACCACTGTGAATCTGGGCGATTGGTTAGCACTCCTCACAGGAGAGTGCTAATGATAGTGGCGAGTTATGCAAAATCAAGGGGAGATACCGCACTTCATTCAAGATTCACGATCATGCGGGATATCCCGACTGTCACCTTCGATGACGCGACCGCCGGGGGCGCCCGGGCCGCGGCCGGACATGCGGACCTCGACGACCAGACGGCGCAACCAGAAGGCGACAATCCGCCGCCTGAGCGGCGGGATCAGACACAGCACACCCAGTACGTCGGTGATCGGACCGGGAATCAGCAACAGGACAGCGCCCAGCAGGATCACCACACCTTCGATCATCTCTTGGGCCGGCACCTCGCCGCGCGCCAGGCTCTGCTGCATCCGTCGATAGTTGTTCAGCCCCTGGTAGCGCAACAGATAAGCGCCAAGCAGGGCGGTACCGACCACCAGCGCAACCGTAGGCAGTGCGCCGATCAGCGTGCCCAGCTCAATCAGCAGATATAACTCGATCAGCGGGAAGCCGAGCAGCAAGAAGACAAAAAGCGGGAATGGTCGCATGAATCTTTTGCGGCGGCACTGCCGCCTCTGCGGGTGACCCATCCCATCGTTGGGGCGCGTGGCGGGGTTTTCAAGCACGCGGCTGAAATAATCGGGACTCTGCGAACGTCTATACATGTAACCGCGAGCATCGTGATAACCCGCAATGTCGGCCGACTGGCCATATCAATCCCAGTGCACGGCAAAGTTGAACTGATGATACGCTTCGCGCCGGGCCCGACCACCGCGCATCACATCACAGCCCCGCATTCGTCGACCTCCCGGGAGAAGATCACCATGACTGACGCTCTGCTGGTATTCACCACCTTTCCCGAAGCGGAGGGTGCCGCCCGCTTGGCCACGCAGCTGGTGCGCGACAAGCTAGCCGCGTGCGTCAACGTGTTGCCAGCGATGCAATCCTTCTATGTCTGGCAAGACCAGGAAACATCGGGCAGCGAGCACCTGCTGCTGATCAAGACCCGTGATGCCCTGTACCCGCAGCTTGAGGCCGCCATCCTCGCGGCCCACCCCTACGAACTCCCGGAAATCATCGCCACATCCATCCACCGCGGCCTCCCCGGCTACCTCAACTGGATAGAAGCAAGCACATCATGATGAAGACATTCCTGCCGATTCTGCTCGCCCTCACCCTCCTGCCGGCCACCGCGTCGGCCGAACAGGATGCCGGCGGCAGCATCCTGCCGCCGGAACAGGCCTTCCCGGCCAGCGCCACTGCCTTGTCCGCAGACACCGTCGCAGTGCGCTGGAACACCGTGCCCGGACATTATCTGTATCGCGACAAATTCGGTTTCAAGAGCGCCACACCCGGTATCACGCTGGGCACGCCGCGAATTCCCACAGGCAAGACCAAGCATGACGACACCTTCGGCAAGGTCGAGGTCTTCACTCACCCGGTCACGGTACGCCTGCCGATCACGCGCACTGCCGGCGCACCGGACACCCTGACCCTTGAGGCCACCGCCCAGGGTTGTGCCGAACAAAGCGTGTGCTATCCGCCGTTCACGCAGACACTCAAGGTAGCGCTACCCACAGCACAGGCAACCCCATCCACTGCCACCAACTCCGGCAGACTTGCCGCCCTCACCGCCAACCTGAACAACGAGGCTCAGGGCAAGTTCCTACAACCCGACCAGGCATTCCAGTTCTCCCTGAAGCAGGGCAAACAGGGCGAACTGATCGCCCACTGGGGCATCGCGCCGGGATATCACCTCTACCGCAACCAGATCAAGGTCACCTTGATCAGGGGGCAGGGCCTCAACCTCGGCAAGCTCGATCTGCCTCCGGGTAAGACCGTGAATGACCCGGTCCTGGGTCGCGAGGTCATATACGAACATCCATTCGATGTCACCCTGCCGATCCAGCGCGCATCGGACGCCGCCAGCGAAGGCGTGCTCAAGGTCCACTACCAGGGCTGCGCCGACAAGGGCATCTGCTACGCGCCGATCACCAAGACGGTGGACTTCACTCTGCCTGCGGGCGGCACGACGATGCCGGGAAGCGCGGGAACCGCGTCCACGGCCTCGCCAGCTGCCGCATCCAGCGGGGCAAGCGCCCCGCAACAGAGCGCACCGGCGACCAACGAGCAGGACCGTCTGGCCAATTTCCTACTACACAAACCCCTGTGGATGAGTCTCGGCCTGTTTTTCCTGCTCGGCCTAGGACTCGCCTTCACCCCGTGCATCTTCCCGCTGTTCCCGATTCTTTCCGGCATCATCGTCGGGCAGCGCGAGACGCCCTCGCCCGGGCATACCTTTCTGCTGTCGCTGGTCTACGTGCTCGCGATGGCGCTGACCTACACGGTCGCCGGCGTGGCCGTGGGTCTCACCGGCGCGAGTATCCAGGCCTGGTTCCAGAACCCCTGGGTACTCTCGACTTTCGCTGCGATCTTTGTGCTGTTGTCGCTGTCGATGTTCGGTTTCTACGACCTGCAGATGCCGAACTTTATACAGAGCCGGGTCACCGAGATCAGCAACCGGCAGAAGGGCGGATCGCTGATCGGCGTCGGCGTCATGGGCTTTCTCTCCGCGCTCATTGTCGGTCCCTGCGTGACTGCCCCATTGGTCGCCACCCTCATCGTGATCGCAAATACCGGCGATGCCCTGCTTGGCGGACTCAGCCTGTTCTCGCTGAGCATGGGCATGGGTTTGCCGCTGTTGATCGTGTGCACCGCCTGCGGACGCTTCCTACCCAAGGCCGGACCCTGGATGGACGGCATCAAGGGCGCCTTCGGCGTGCTCATGCTGGGCGTCGCCATCTGGATGCTCTCGCGCTTCCTGCCCGCCTGGTCGACGGCCGTACTCACCGCCCTGCTGCTGCTCGTATCGAGCGTATACCTCGGTGCATTCGATCCGATCCGTACCGGCGTCGCCGGCTGGCACAAACTATGGAAGGGACTCGGCATCGTGCTCGCCCTGTGGGGAGCGCTGGTGCTGATCGGTGTCGCCGGGGGCGGCAGCAGCGTCTTCACGCCGCTGCAGGGGCTGAGCGTGGGCAGCGGCGGTGCGAAGACCGCCCAGGAGACCCGCTCGCTCGCATTCACCCGGATCAAGAACCTGAACGACCTCGACCGTGCGCTTGCCGCCGCCAAGGGCAAGCCGGTCATGCTCGATTTCTATGCCGCCTGGTGCGTCTCCTGCAAGGAACTCGAGGCCTATACCTTCTCCAATCATCAGGTACAGCAGGCCCTCTCCGGGTTCGTGTTGCTACAGGCCGACGTCACCGCCAACGATGCCGCCGACAAGGCCCTGCTCAAGCGCTTCGGGCTGTTCGGCCCGCCAGGCATCATCTTCTTCAACGCCAAGGGGCAAGAACAGCGCCAGCTGCAGGTGGTGGGTTACATGCCGCCGCAAACCTTCGTCAAACGGGTTGCCGCCGTGGGCGGTTGAGGGACAACGACCGCCGAACTGGGGCCATCGTCGGCGATACGGCGACGAACTGGACAGTTCTGCCCCTTTTCGGCACAATTCCGCGCTATTCAAGCCGCCCTCGTCGGCCAGAGCGCTCATGCCACAATTATTATTGATCAACGGCCCCAATCTGAATCTGCTTGGCAACCGCGAGCCAGGTGTCTACGGATCCCGGACACTTGATGACATCGTGGACGAGGTGCAGCGCCACGCTGCTTCGCTCGGCCTGGATCTAGTCCATTTTCAGTCGAACCACGAGGGTGAACTGGTCACACGCGTACAACAGGCATCCCGGGAAGGCGTGTCCTACATCGTGATTAACCCGGCGGCCTATACCCACACCAGCATCGCGCTGCGCGACGCGCTGCTCGCCAGCGATATCCCGTTCATCGAGGTGCATCTCTCCAACATCCACGCGCGGGAGTCTTTCCGCCGCCACTCGTACCTCTCCGATATCGCCAGCGGCGTGATCGTCGGCTTCGGCCCGTCGGGCTACCGCCTCGCGATCGACGCTGCCGCCTCGGCGCTAGGAATGCCCCGCTCAACCTAAGGTCCCAGCATGGATATCCGCAAAGTAAAAAAACTCATCGAACTGCTCGAATCCTCGGGTATCGCCGAAATCGAGATCAAAGAAGGGGAAGAATCGGTCCGCATCAGTCGGCAGACCACCAGCGCTGCCGCGGCTCCGGTGGTATACGCAGCACCTGCCGCACCGGTACCCAGTGCCACACCGCCCGCAAGCGCAGCCCCTGCGGAACCGGCAGAAACCGGCTCACTGCCCGAGGGACAAAGAGTCATATCGCCCATGGTCGGCACCTTCTACCGCGCATCCGCGCCCGACGCGACACCCTTCGTCGAGGTAGGGCAGAACGTAGCTGCCGGCGACACCCTGTGCATCATCGAGGCGATGAAGATGCTCAATCAGATCGAGGCCGAGCACAGCGGCGTCGTCAAGGCCATCCTGGTCGAAAACGGCCAGCCCGTCGAATATGGCGAGCCCCTGTTCATCATCGGCTGAGGAAAGCGCGTCTGCCCATGCTCAAGAAAGTCGTCATCGCCAACCGTGGCGAAATCGCCCTGCGAATCCTGCGCGCATGCCGTGAACTCGGCATCAAGACCGTCGCCGTTCACTCGGTAGTGGACCGCGACCTCAAGCATGTGCGCCTCGCGGACGAATCGGTATGCATCGGCCCCGCACCTTCGGCCGAGAGCTACCTCAACATCCCGGCGATCATCAGTGCGGCGGAGGTTACCGACGCCAACGCCATCCATCCGGGCTACGGCTTTCTCGCCGAAAATGCTGACTTCGCCGAACGCGTCGAATCCAGCGGATTCGTGTTCATCGGTCCCAAGGCGGAAACGATTCGCCTGATGGGCGACAAGGTGTCCGCCAAGCACGCCATGAAGGCGGCTGGCGTTCCCTGCGTGCCCGGCTCGGACGGCCCACTCGGCGACCAGGCCGAGGAAAACCTGCGCCTCGCCCGCGACATTGGCTTTCCGGTCATCATAAAGGCGGCAGGCGGTGGCGGCGGCCGCGGCATGCGCGTGGTGCATTCCGAGGGCAGCCTGCTCAATGCCATTGCGATGACCCGGGCCGAGGCGCAAACCGCCTTCGGCAATCCCACCGTCTATATGGAAAAGTACCTGGAAGCGCCGCGTCATATCGAATTTCAGGTGCTCGCCGACAACCACGGCAATGCCGTGCATCTGGGCGAACGCGACTGCTCGATGCAGCGACGCCACCAGAAGGTGGTGGAAGAAGCGCCAGCCCCCGGCATCAGCGAGCGCGACCGCAACCAACTCGGCGAACGTTTGGCAGAGGCCTGCCGCAAGATCGGCTACCGTGGCGCCGGCACCTTCGAATTCCTGTATGAAAACGGCGAATTCTATTTCATCGAGATGAATACCCGCGTGCAGGTCGAGCACCCGGTGACCGAGATGATCACCGGTCTCGACATCGTACGCCTGCAGCTGCAGATCGCCGGAGACGAGAAACTGCCGTTCCACCAGCGCGACATCACCTTCCGCGGGCATGCCATCGAATGCCGCATCAACGCCGAGGACCCGCACAACTTCACCCCCTCGCCGGGCACCATTACGCAGTACCATGCTCCAGGCGGCCCGGGCATCCGGGTCGACTCGCACATCTACAACGGCTACCGCGTCCCGCCGAACTACGATTCCCTGATCGGCAAGCTCATCGCCTACGGCGACAATCGTAAAACCGCCCTGGCACGCATGCGCGGCGCCCTGCAGGAAATCGTCATCGACGGCATCAAGACGAACATACCCCTACACCAGGAAATCATCGCCGACACCGCGTTCGTCGAGGGCGGTACGAACATCCATTATCTGGAAAAGAAACTCGGCCTCTAGCTTCCCGCCGACGCCCCGACATGCCCTGGCAGAATCTCACCCTGACCACCCCGGCCGACCGAGCCGGGGAGATCGAACAGCGGCTCGAGCAGGCTGGCGCCCTCTCGGTCACGCTCGGCGATGCTGGCGACAACCCCGTGCTGGAACCTGGCCCGGGCGAAACCCCGCTGTGGCCTGAGATTACTCTGACTGCGCTATTCCCCGCCGTCACACCGCTCGAAGCCCTCGGCATGGCGCTGTGCGCCGAGTTTGCCCTGCAACAGCCCGCGCGCATCGCTAAGGTCGAGGACCAGGACTGGACGCGGACCTGGATGGGCGATTTCCAGCCGATGCGCTTCGGTGAACGGCTCTGGGTCTGCCCGAGCTGGTGCGACCCACCCGATCCCCTGGCGGTCAATCTGTGCCTCGACCCTGGACTTGCCTTCGGCACCGGCACGCACCCAACCACGGCACTCTGTCTGCAGTGGCTCGACCGACATGCGCAAGCCGGTACTCGCGTGCTGGATTACGGTTGCGGCTCTGGCGTGCTCGCCATCGCAGCGCTCAAACTAGGCGCCCGTGAGGCCTGGGGTGTGGATATCGACCCGCAGGCACTGACCGCCACCCGCGACAACGCCGCGCGCAATGATATCGACGATAACGTTCTGCACACCTCCCTGCCGGAAGTCCTCGGCGACTGGCAGGCCGACCTCGTCGTCGCCAATATCCTCTCTGGCCCGCTGATCGCCCTGGCCGACACGCTCATCGCGCATATCAAGCCCGGTGGACAGTTGCTCCTCTCAGGCATCCTCGATACCCAGGCCGAAGCGACAGGCGCAGCCTATGCGGAACGCATCGACTGGAGCATACCCGAAACCCTGGAAGGCTGGGTTCGTCTGTCCGGGCGCCTACGTGACTGACAGGCTATGCCGCCCACGCGGCAGGCCTTATGCTTAACCTGCCATGTACGTCGAGTGCCCCCAGTGCCATGCCCTGTACCGAATCAGCCGCCACCAACTGACGGCCGCTGACGGCTGGGTGCGTTGCGGAGAATGCAGCCATGTGTTCGAGGCTCGGGAAACACTCTCGGACGAGGATGAACATCACCCCCAGCTGCCGCTCGGTATCCCCGATACGCTCCCTCCCCCGCCAAGAACGCCCGAACCGGAGTCTGAGAGCGCCGACATTGGGGAGCCTGATGCGGACATCATCCCCGAAGCCAGAACACGAAAGCCGCGCCGGGGACGCTGGCTTTCAACCCTATTGTGGAGCCTCGGCATCCTCGCGCTGCTCGCCTTGCTCGCTGGTCAGTATGTACTCAGCATCCGCGGCCAGCTCGCGCAGACACCTGCCGTGCGCCCCTGGCTGCAACAGCTGTGCCGAATTCGTGGCTGCACGCTCCCCCCGCTACGCGCACTCAATCGGATCGAACTGCTCAGTCGCAACGTATTCACGCACCCCAACATCCCGCATGCCTTGATGCTCACGGCCACCATCGACAATACCGCCCCCTTCCCACAACCCTACCCGCTGCTGGAGATCAGTTTTTCCAACCTGCAAGGCAAGTTGGTGGCGATCGGCCGCTTCAAACCGGCTCAGTACCTACCCAGCAACATCAACCCGGCATTGCCGATGCCACCCAACACTCCGATAGAAATCAGTGTATCGTTTAGGGACCCAGGACCGCAGGCCATCAGTTACGAATTCAGCTTCCACTGAAGCACCGTACAGGCCCGACCTCCCGAGGAAAACGTAAGCTCGTCTTTACAATCCAGACCCGCTCAACTATGTTTTCCTGATTTCCTGGCCTACCCCTCTCCGACACAGATGCAGATCGGCGCGCACACTATTTCAAACCGTCTCATCCTCGCGCCGATGGCCGGCGTCACTGATCGCCCTTTTCGCAATCTTTGCCGCCGTCTGGGTGCGGGCATGGCCGTATCCGAAATGGTGACCGTGCGGCCCGACCTGCGCGGCAGCACCAAGACCCGCCTGCGACTCGATCACGCCGGCGAAACCGGCATCCGCAGCGTGCAGATTGCGGGCGCCGATCCCGCAATGATGGCCGAAGCGGCGCGTATCAATGCCGCCGAGGGCGCCCAGATCATCGACATCAACATGGGCTGTCCTGCCAAGAAAGTCTGCAACAAGGCCGCCGGCTCCGCCCTCATGCGTGACGAGGATCTCATTCGCCGCATCCTCGAAGCCGTGGTCTCGGCGGTCGAGATCCCGGTCACGCTCAAGATTCGCACGGGTTGGTCGCCCGAGCAGCGCAATGCCGTCCGCGTGGCCCAGATTGCCGAGGAAGTCGGGATCGCCGCTCTCGCGGTACACGGACGCACGCGCGCCTGCGCCTACTCCGGCGAGGCTGAATACGCCACGATCCGGGCAGTCAAGTCGGCCGTGTCTATCCCGGTTGTCGCCAACGGCGATGTCGATACACCGGAAAAGGCGCGGATGGTGCTGGATGCCACCGCTGCCGACGCACTGATGATCGGTCGCGCCGCCCAGGGCAATCCCTGGATCTTTCGCGAAATCGAACGTTACCTGCACACCGGCCAGCGACTGGAACAGGCAGGCCAGGACGAGACCCGGGACACGCTGCTCGAGCACGTCTGCACCCTGTACGATTTTTATGGCGAAGAGCGCGGTTACCGGGTCGCACGCAAACACATTGGCTGGTATCTTAGGGCGCTGACGATAAGAACAGCGCGTGACGACGTTGCCGCATGGAGCAAACGCATCCTGGGTGCGGAGGGCAGCACTGCGCAATACCGTCTGATCGAGTCCTTTTTCCAGTACAACCATTCAAGGGGGCTTGCTGCATGAACGCACCACCGTCTACGAAACTGGCCAAGTCCTTCAGTGAGCCTGCGCCTGCGCACACGCCCCCGCCGCTCTCCGAAGCGGTCCGTCACTCGTTGCAGCATTACTTCGAGACCTTGAACGGCTACGAACCCAGCGACCTTTATCGTCTGGTGCTGAGCGAGGTCGAACGCCCGTTGCTGGAAACGGTACTGATTCAGTGCCGCGGCAACCAATGCCGGGCCGCAGCCTACCTGGGCATCAGCCGAGGCACACTGCGAAAGAAGCTGCAGGATCACGGGCTCAACTGACGCCCTGCATGAATGCAGTCGTGCCGCTATACTGCGCGGCTTTCCTGAAGCGGCGGAACCACCCATGCAAGACAAGCGACCCATCGCCAGAGCGCTGATCAGCGTTTCCGACAAGACCGGCATCGAAACACTCGCACAGGCGCTCGTCGAACTGGGCATCGAACTACTCTCCACCGGCGGCACCGCGCGCAGCCTGAAGGCGGCCGGCCTGCCCGTACTGGACGTGTCCGAGCACACCCGCTTTCCGGAAATGATGGACGGCCGCGTCAAGACCCTGCACCCCAAGATCCACGGCGGCATTCTCGGACGCCGCGGCATCGACGACGAGATCATGGCCGAACACGACATCGGCGCCATCGACCTCGTGGTGGTCAACCTCTACCCCTTCGAAGCGACCGTCGCCAATCCCGACTGCCCCCTGGCCGAGGCGATCGAGCAGATCGACATCGGTGGCCCGGCCATGGTCCGTGCCGCAGCCAAGAACCACGCCGACGTCGCCGTGGTCGTCGACCCGGCGGACTATGTGGGACTCGTCGAGGAATTGCGCCAGGCCGGCGGCACGTGCCTGCAGACCCGCTTCGCGCTGGCCGCCAAGGCCTTCGCCCACACCGCCCGCTATGACGGCATGGTCGCGAACTATCTCGGTGCGATCGCAGCCGACGGCAGCCGCGCGCCCTTCCCGGACACGCTCAGCCTGCAGTTCGACAAGGCGGAGGATCTGCGCTACGGCGAAAACCCCCATCAGCGCGCGGCCTTCTACCGCGAACGCAACCTGGCCGAGGCCAGCGTCGCCAGCGCCCGTCAGCTGCAGGGCAAGGCGCTGTCCTTCAACAACATCGCCGACACCGATGCGGCGCTGGAATGCGTCAAGCAGTTCGACGCCCCGGCCTGCGTCATCGTCAAGCATGCCAACCCCTGCGGGGTCGCCGTCGCGCCGAATCTGCTGACCGCCTACGAACGTGCCTACCAGACAGACCCGACCTCGGCCTTCGGCGGCATCATCGCCTTCAACCGCCCGCTGGACGGCGATACCGCCCACGCCATCGTCAGCCGCCAGTTCGTCGAGGTCATCATCGCCCCCGAAATCACGCCGGCGGCCGCGCATGCGGTGGCCGAGAAGAAAAACGTGCGCCTGCTGGCCAGCGGTCAGTGGGATGCACCGCAGCCCGGGTTCGACTTCAAGCGCGTCAACGGCGGCCTGCTGGTGCAGGATCGCGATCTGGCGGCCGTAATGGCCGATGAGCTCAAGACCGTGACCCGTCGCGCACCCGAAGCTCAGGAACTCGAGGACCTGCTATTCGCCTGGCGGGTCGCCAAGTTCGTAAAATCGAACGCCATCGTCTACGTGCGCGACCGCCAAACGGTCGGCGTCGGCGCCGGGCAGATGAGCCGGGTCTACTCCGCGCGCATCGCCGGCATCAAGGCGGCAGACGAGGGCCTGGCTGTATCCGGCACCGTAATGGCTTCGGACGCGTTCTTCCCCTTCCGCGACGGCATCGACGCTGCAGCAGAGGCCGGCATCACCGCCGTCATCCAGCCCGGCGGCTCGATGCGCGACGAAGAAGTGATCGCTGCCGCCAATGAACACGGTATGGCCATGGTGTTCACAGGAGTTCGCCACTTCCGCCATTGAGGCTGCCACGCTAGGATGGCGGCATGAACGATGATTCTCCGCAAGGAGACGAAGAAAGCGACGCAACAACCGGGCTTCCACAGCACTGGCTGTTCGACCTGCACAGACTGACCGTGGATCACTTCGACGACGCGGATGCGTTCGCCGAAGGCTGCCTCGAAGCCGGTCGGCAGCTACTCGGCCTGAACACCGCAGCGATCGGCCGCGTCGAGAACGGCGCCTACACCTTGTTGCACATTCGCGTCGAATATCCCGAACAATTTACGCTCGAACGGCACCCCCTCGCAGGTACTTGCTGCGAGGCCGTCGCACGCTCGCATGCCACCGTCTGCCTGCCCTGCGGCGATGACCCGCCGTCACAACCGCTGAGACATCCGGCCTACCCCCAAGCGATATCCCTGGCCGCCTTCATCGGCACGCCCATCATCGTCCGTGGAACGCTCTACGCCATCCTGAGCTTCAGCAGCGAGACATCACCCGAAAATGAATTCGGTGCAACGCAGGCCATGCTCGTTGAATTCATGGCCAGCCTGCTCGGTCGCTTCATGGAACGGGGCCTGCTTGATCGCGAACGAGAAACAGCGCTTCGGCATATGGATGAACGGCAGGCCTTGCTCGAAGTTGGGTTTCATCATGGCTTGGTCGGCAGGGCTGTGGTGGATGTCGACAACAGCCGAATCACCGACGTCAATCCCGCGCTTTGTCGCATGCTGGGCTATCCGCACAACGAACTACTCGACAACCCCTTCGAACGCTTCACCCACCCCGAAGACCGAGGTCTAACCGCCCCGGAAATCCGCAAACTGGTGCGCGGCAACTGCGATGCCTTCGAAATGGAAAAACGCTACGTCCATCACGACGGACATACCGTACATGCCCATGTCGGCATCGCCGTACTCAGGGACGCGGCCGGCCATGCACGCTATCTGATCGGTGATCTTCTGGATGTCACCGAACACAAGAATTCCGAACGAGCCCTGCGCGAGGCAATGCTCGATTTGACGCACCTGAGTGTCACCGATGCCCTGACCGGACTGCACAATCGACGCAGCCTGGACGAAGTGCTGAAAAAGGAAATCGCGCGCGCGAGACGCTCACATACCCCGCTTTCGCTGCTTCTGCTCGACATCGATCACTTCAAGCGCTACAACGACGCGCACGGCCATCCTGCTGGCGACCAGGCGCTGCGCCAATCTGCCCGTTTGATTCTCGAGGCCATTCGCACTACCGACCTGGCTACCCGCTATGGTGGGGAGGAGTTCGCCATCGTCCTGCCCGACACGCCGGCGACCCAGGCTGCAGTTCTGGCGGAGCGCTGCCGGCGCGCCTTTCTCGACGAGCCCTGGGACTTCGACGATCCGCTCACCGCAAGCTTCGGCGTTGCTGCACTCGGCGACCGGATGCAAAGTCCAGACGAACTGATCCAACGCGCCGACGAGGCACTCTACGAAGCCAAGGCTCAAGGCCGCAACCGCGTGATCACCGCTCGCCTCGACTAAACGCGTTCAGGCAAAAAACAGAATCTGCACCGCGACGGCAAGCAGCAGAATGCCGAAGATCCGCTTGAGCACCGCCACCGGCAGACGATGCGAAAGATGCACGCCGAGCGGGGCGAACAGCACCGCGCTGGCCGCGATCCCGGCCAGCGCGGGCAGCGAAACGTAACCCAGACTCCAGGCCGGCAGGGCCGCATCGTGCCAGCCAGAGACGACAAAGCCCGCAGCACCGAACAGAGCAAGTACGAAACCGAGCGCCGATGAGGCCGCCACGGCCCGCTTCATGTCGACATTGCACCAACTCAGGAACGGCACCGTCAGTGTACCTCCGCCGATGCCCACCAGCGCGGACACCGTACCGATGCCAACGCCCACCGCCCACAAACCTGGCGTCGATGGCAGTCCACGGCTGCCCGGGGGGCGCCAGTTGAGCAGCAGTTGGATCGAAGCCAGGATGAGGAAAACGCCAAAGGTCAGGCGCAGCCAGTACCCAGGAATCCATCCCGCGACGTAACCACTGATGAAACTGCCCACTACCACCGCGGGCGACAGCGCTCGCACAAGCGGCCAATCGATCGCCTTCTTGCGTTGCTGCGCACGCACCGCAGACAGCGAGGTGAACACGATGGTCGCAAGCGACGTGCCGATGGCCAGATGGGTAATTACACCCGGCGGAAACTTGAGATAGGCGAAAGCGGCCAGCAGCACCGGCACCACCACAATGCCTCCGCCTACACCCAGCATGCCGGCCAGCAATCCGGCGATCACGCCAAGTGCGAGAAACAGAAACAACGCAGCGAACATGGTTTACTTCTCCGCTGTGTCGAGCGCCGCACCGGCGGCCAGGGCAGCCCCGTCGCTGCGCGGATCGGCGCCCGCCCAGAGTTCGAGGCCGCCATCGCGGCCGCGGTCGATCCGGATCAGTCCCGCATGCCCCATGATATCGGCATAGCGCGGCGCCCAGCTCACGTCGCGGTGCCCACGACGCTCCAAGCCTGCCTTGACCGCCGGGTCGAAGCGATGCTCAAGTCTGACGCCGGCAACACTCTCCCCCCAGGTTCGGCCGAACAGCCAGCGCGGCGCAGCCACCGCCGCTTCCGGGGCGTAACCGAAATCCAGCGCGCGCGTCAGTATCGCCGCCTGGGTCTGCGGCTGACCATCGCCGCCCATGGTGCCGTATACCAGTCGGGGCACCCCCCGCTCCAGATACATCGCCGGATTCAGGGTGTGAAATGGCCGCTTTCCGGGTGCGAGCAGATTGGGATGCCCAGGCGTCAGCACGAAGCCGCACCCCCGGTTGTTCCACACCACACCCGTATTACCGGCGACCACGCCGCAGCCGAATTCGTAATAGATACTCTGGATCATGCTCACCGCACGCCCCTGAGCATCGACCACCCCGAACCACACCGTATCGCCCGGGCCCGGGACCACCGGCGTCGGCTGCGCACGCCCCGGGTCAATACCGGTACAAAGCCGGTCGAGATATTCCGGATTCAGCAGTTCACCCACTGGTACCTCGACGAACGCAGGATCGCCGACATAACGGTCGCGCAGCGCGAAGGCGAGCTTGGTCGCCTCGATGGCATGGTGCACGTAGGCGTCGCCCTCCGGGTCCATCTCGGCAATACCGGCACGTTCCATCAGCCCCAACAGCATCAGCGAGGCGATACCCTGGGTCGGGGGCGGTAGGTTGAGCAGAGTGCCTCGGGCGTAATCCAGTCGTAGAGGCTCGACCCATTCAGGGCGACAGCCTGCAAGATCGTCCGGCCTCAGTAGACTGCCGGCGTCGCGCAACCCGGCGGCCAACCGCTCGCCCAGCGAACCGCGGTAGAAACATTCCGCGCCGTCACGCTGCAGCTCGCCCAGGGTTTCGGCCAGATCCGGTTGGCGCCAGGTCGTGCCGCCCGCCGGCACTTCGCCGTCGATCAGAAAGGTCCTGGAGAATCCGGGCAGCTCACGCAGCGCATCCAGTCGTTCCTGCAAAATGCTCGCGTGGCTGCGACTGACGGGGAATCCCTGCTCGGCGAAACGTCGCGCAGGTTCGAGCAGCTCGGCCCAGCTCAGGCGTCCCGCCCAAGATTCGCGGCTCAGACGATAGGCCTCGCCCCAGCTGCCGACGGCACCCGCCACGGTTACTGCAGCCAGGCCACCTCGCACCGGCATGGCGTTCAATCCAGCGCTGGCATAGTGATCGGGCGAATATGCGGCCCCAGCCTGCCCAGCACCGGCGAGTCCGCGCACATCCTTGCCGTTCGCGATCAACCAAAATGCATCACCCCCCAGGCTGTTCATGTGCGGATACACCACGGCAATGGCCGCAGCCACGGCGATCGCCGCCTCGATCGCATTACCGCCACGAGCCAGTATCGCAGCCCCCACCTCGCTGGCCAGCGCATTGGGCGCTGTCACCACACCATTACGCGAATACGCTTTCAGAGTGGCAGCCATGCGCTCGTTTTCAGCATTCATCGATCCGGAGCCGGGGATAATGGGCCGACCCGACATTATGCGGCATCTTGCCGACCAAGTGTGTGCTGCGCCACGGCGCTCCACCCGGCCGAATGGTAGAATTGGCGGTTTACCGTAAACGGAAGCCGAAACACATGCTCCATCACCCAGCAACTTTGTCGCCAGCCCTCTGCTTATGACCAACATGCCGCAAGCGCTGCGCGTCGGTGTTTATGTCGACGTGTCCAACATTCACCTTAACGGTGGCTATCGCATGCAGTTCGACATACTGCGCGATTTCGCTTGCCGCGATGGCGCTAACCCGGTTCATCTGAACGCCTACCTCGCCTATGACGCCCAGCGCGCCGAGCGCGACGCCGGTTACCGCAGCGGGGCCCGCCAGTTCCATGCCGCGCTGCGTGACATCGGCTACAAGGTCATCGTCAAACACGTACGCTGGTACACCGACGAGGACGGCGAGCGCTATGGCAAGGCCAACATGGATTTGGAACTCGCGGTCGACGCTCTATTACAGGGCGAACGCCTTGATCGCGTGCTCATCGCAAGCGGCGACGGTGACTTTGCCTATCTCGTGCGCGCCCTGCAAAACCGTGGCTGCCGCACCGAACTGGTCGCCTTCAGTAATGTCTCCGCAGACCTGCGCCAGGAGGTCGACCTGTTCGTGTCCGGCTATCTCATTCCGGGGTTGTTGCCGGTCAAATCGGATCAACCCTGGGGCGTTCTGGAATCACGTCTGCGCGGCATCTGCTATCACTACGATCACGACAAAGGGTTCGGTTTCATGCGCTACCTGAAACAGATCGACACACGACTGCACATCACCGATGCGCGCGACCCTCGATCGCCTTATGGGACGGTATTTTTCCACGCCAGCCAGCTACCGCCCGGTTTCGACACCCGCAACCTACCTTCGCGCGAACACATCTTCGAATTCACCCTGCGCCCGCCGGTCGGCGAAGACAAGAAGGACCCGTCCGCAGCCGAGCTCGTGCTCGTCAACTGACTGCCCAGGGGGAGACAACCGTATGAACGTTCTCGTCATCGGCGGCGGCGGTCGCGAACATGCTCTCGCCTGGAAACTCGCGCAGTCGCCTGCCGTGGATACCGTTTACGTCGCCCCCGGCAATGCCGGTACCGCGTGCGAACCGCGCATGCGCAACGTGCCGATTGCCGCCAGCGATATTCCTGCGCTGTTGCGCTTCGCCGGGGACAACGATATCGGACTGACCTTGGTCGGTCCCGAGGCTCCCCTGGTCGCAGGTGTGGTCGATACCTTCCGCGATGCGGGTTTGCGCATCTTCGGGCCCAGCCGCGACGCCGCCCGACTCGAAGGCTCCAAGGCCTTCAGCAAGGATTTCCTGCAGCGCCACCGGATTCCCACCGCCCGTTATGGCTGCTTCACCGAAATCGCCCCCGCGTTCGAATTCATCCACGACCACGGAGCACCGATCGTGGTCAAGGCGGATGGCCTTGCGTCGGGCAAGGGTGTCATCGTGGCGCAGACCCAGGAAGAGGCCAAGGACGCCGTGCGCGACATGCTGGCCGGCAACGCCTTCGGCGAGGCCGGGCATCGGGTGGTGATTGAGGAATTCCTCGTCGGGGAGGAAGCAAGCTTCATCTGCATGATCGATGGCGCGCACATCCTGCCGATGGCGACTTCACAGGACCACAAGGCCCGCGACGATGGCGATCGAGGACCGAACACCGGCGGTATGGGCGCGTATTCACCCGCTCCCGTCATCACGCCGGCGATCCACGCACGCGTGCTGCGTGAGGTGATCGAACCCACCGTGGCCGGCATGGCCAGCGAAGGCACACCGTACACGGGCTTTCTATACGCCGGCCTGATGATCGACGCCCAAGGCACGCCCAAGGTGCTTGAGTTCAACTGCCGCTTCGGCGACCCGGAAACCCAGCCTATTATGATGCGCCTGCGCAGTGACCTGTTTGCATTGCTGGATGCCGCAATAGACGGTCGACTTGATCGGATCGAAGCCGATTGGGATCCGCGCGTGGCGCTCGGTGTGGTGCTCGCAGCAGCCGGCTACCCGGAAACCTACCGAGAGGACGAACGCCTCGACCCGCTGCCCAAGGACGGCGACGACTGCAAGCTTTTCCATGCTGGCACACGGCTGGACGGTGGGCGCATCCTAAGCGCCGGCGGGAGGGTATTGTGCGCCACGGCGTTGGGCGATACTGTGGCGGATGCACGCGCACGCGCCTACGAGTTGGCGCAGTCCGTGGCATGGCCTGGCAAGTATTACCGTACCGACATTGGGCACCGGGCGTTGTCCCGAAAAAACTGACGCTCAATCAGCATTGGAAAGCGGCAGCCCGGAGGGCATGAAACCGTCGATCCAGATGTCGGAATTCTGAGCCACCTCCCAGAGATGGAATGCGTCAATGAACGACATCCTCCATGAAAGCGTATTCACTCCACTGGAGAACGATCGTAAAGCCTTGAGCGATTCGATCAGGGGGCGACTGATCCACAGCCTGGGCAAGGACCCGCTATCCGCTACCGAACGCGATTGGCTCAATGCCGTTTCTCTCGCCGTCCGCGAGCGCATGCTGGAACGCTGGATATTCACCCGCCGCAACTACCAGGCAGCCGATGCCAAGCGGGTTTACTACCTATCCATGGAGTTTCTCATCGGCCGCGGCTTGGTGAATGCCATGCTCAACCTCGGCATCTACGACGCGGCCAGGGAAGCCTTAGCTGAATTCGGTGTCGACCTCGAACGTATCGAGGAATTGGAACCGGATGCCGCACTCGGCAATGGCGGCCTTGGTCGCCTCGCAGCATGCATACTCGACTCGCTCGCCAGTCAGTGCCTGCCCGGGTTCGGCTATGGCATCCGCTACGAATACGGCATGTTCACCCAGGAAATCCGCGACGGATTCCAGATCGAGCACCCGGACACCTGGCTGCGCTATGGCAACCCTTGGGAACTACCGCGACCGGAGGCGCTTCACCCGGTGCGCTTCTACGGACACCTCATCACCCATTACCGCGGCGACGGCGAGGCGCAGCATTTCTGGGAAGACGGAGAGACCGTATACGCCATGCCCTACGACCTGCCCGTGCCCGGCTACGGCGGCGGCAACGTCAACAACCTGCGACTCTGGTCCGCCAAGGCCTCCAGAGATTTCGAACTCGAATATTTCAACGAAGGCGACTATATCGGCGCAGTCGAGCAGAAAAATGTTTCGGAAAACATCAGTCGCGTGCTTTACCCGAACGACGCAAGCCAGGCAGGTCGTGAACTGCGGTTGAAGCAGGAATATTTCTTCGTATCTGCATCGCTACAGGACATCCTGAAGCGTCACCACGATGACGACCACACCTGGGAAGCCCTGCCGGAACACGTCGCCATTCAGCTCAACGACACTCACCCCGCAATCGCCGTCGCCGAGCTCATGCGTTTGCTGGTAGACGAACACGACCTCACTTGGGAAGCAGCCTGGGATATCACGGTGAGGACCTTCGCCTACACCAACCACACGCTGATGCCGGAGGCACTTGAAACCTGGCCTGTCGAACTCATGAGCCGGGTCTTGCCCCGCCACATGCAGATCATCTACGACATCAACCATCGTTTCCTGAACGAAGTCAGACACTGTTTCCCCGGAGACCAGGATCTGCTGCGTCGCGTTTCATTGATCGACGAGGATCACGGGCGCCGTGTGCGTATGGCGCATCTTGCAGTCGTGGGGAGCCACCACACCAATGGCGTTGCCGCCCTACATAGCGAGCTACTGCGCAATACCCTGTTCAACGATTTCTACCGCATCATGCCTGCACGCTTCGTCAACGTGACCAATGGCGTCACCCCTCGGCTCTGGCTGCATCAGGCCAATCCCGGACTGAGTCGATTCATCGATGAGCATGTCGGCCAGGAGTGGGTTCACGATCTCAACCGGCTGACCGAACTCGAAGCACTGGCGGATGACGCCGAAGCACGGGCCAACTTCCGAGAGATCAAGCTGGCCAACAAACGCCGCCTGGCCGCGTACATCGAGCGCACGGTCGGGGTTCAGGTCGACCCTCAGGCCATGTTCGACGTGCAGATCAAGCGGATCCACGAATACAAGCGCCAGCTCCTCAAGCTGCTGCACGTGGTTACCCTGTACAACCGCATCCGCGACGGGCATGCGGATGACTGTGCAGCGCGCGTGGTGCTGTTCGCTGGCAAGGCAGCTCCGGCCTATGTCATGGCCAAGCAGATCATCCGCTTGATCAACGATGTCGCCGACGTGGTCAACAATGATCCGCTGGTGGGCGATCGCCTCAAGTGTGTATTCATACCCAACTATGGGGTATCGAGCGCCACGGTCATCATCCCTGCTGCCGACCTGTCGGAACAGATTTCGACGGCAGGCACAGAAGCCTCCGGCACCGGCAACATGAAGCTCGCGCTCAACGGCGCATTGACCATCGGAACCCTGGACGGCGCCAACATTGAAATACGCGACGAGGTGGGTGCAGACAACATTTTTATCTTCGGCCTGCATACCGATGAGGTCGAAGCACTACGCCGCAACGGTTACGATCCGATGAATCATTATCGCGACAACCCCCAGCTCGCCCGCTGCCTGAACATGATTGCGAGCGATTTCTTCGCTCCTGACGACCCCCATCGTCACAAAGCTATCGTCGATAGTTTGCTGTATGAGGACCGCTACCTGTTACTGGCCGATTATGCGGCTTACGTACAAGCTCAGGATCAAGTGGATCAGGTTTTCCGGGATAAGGAAGAATGGACGCGGCGCGCACTGCTCAACACAGCGCGCATGGGATACTTTTCGATCGACCGTACAGTCCAGGAATACGCCCGCGACATCTGGGGGATCGAGCGCAACTGCGCCTCACAACGCTGACCGGCGGCGGAACCGCCGGCCGGGGCGCTCAGGAGCGCTTCATCGCGTCGAAGAACTCGTTGTTAGTCTTGGTCTGCTGCAGACGACCCAACAGGAATTCCATGGCGTCGAGATCGTCCATGCCATGCAGGAACTTGCGCAGGATCCAGAGCTTCTGCAACTCGTCCGGATCGGTCAGCAGTTCCTCGCGACGCGTCCCGGAACGGTTGATGTTGATCGCCGGATAGACGCGTTTCTCCGCGATGCGACGGTCCAGGTGCACCTCCATGTTGCCGGTGCCCTTGAACTCCTCGTAGATCACCTCGTCCATCTTCGAGCCGGTGTCTACCAGCGCGGTCGCAATGATGGTCAGGCTGCCGCCTTCCTCGATATTGCGGGCGGCGCCGAAGAAACGCTTCGGACGATGCAGTGCATTGGCGTCGACGCCGCCGGTCAGCACCTTGCCGGACGAGGGCACCACGGTGTTGTAGGCGCGCGCCAGACGAGTGATGGAATCCAGCAGGATAACGACATCGCGCTTGTGTTCGACCAGGCGTTTGGCCTTCTCGATGACCATTTCCGCAACCTGCACGTGGCGCGAGGCGGGTTCGTCGAAGGTCGAGGAAATCACCTCGCCCTGCACCATGCGCGACATCTCGGTGACCTCCTCGGGACGCTCGTCGATGAGCAGCACGATGAGGTAACAGTCCGGATAGTTCGAAGCGATGCTCTGCGCGATGTTCTGCATCATCATCGTTTTACCGGCCTTCGGCGGCGAGACGATCAGGCCACGCTGGCCCTTGCCGAAAGGCGCGACGATGTCGATCACGCGCGCGGTGATGTCCTCCGTGCTGCCGTTGCCGCGCTCGATACGCAATCGGTTCTGCGCATGCAGCGGCGTCAGGTTCTCGAACAGCACCTTGTGCTTGGCGTTCTCCGGCGGCTCGAAGTTGATGTGGTCGACCTTGAGCAGGGCGAAATAGCGTTCGCCCTCCTTGGGCGGCCGGATCTTGCCGGAAATCGTATCGCCGGTGCGCAGGTTGAAGCGCCTGATCTGGCTGGGGGAAACGTAGATATCGTCGGGACCGGCAAGATAGGAGCTGTCAGCGCCGCGCAGGAATCCGAAGCCGTCCTGCAGAATTTCCAGCACGCCGTCTCCGTAGATATCCTCTCCATTCTTGGCATGCGCCTTGAGCATGGAGAAGATGATGTCCTGCTTGCGGGCACGCGCCGTGCCTTCGATATTCATGCTGCGGGCCAGTTCCACCACCTCGGCGGCTGGCATCTGCTTGAGTTCGGTCAGATTCATCGTTACTCGGAAGGAATAGAAAGAAAATAAGAGCTGAATTCTCGTAGCGACGCGGGTGACCTTGGGTCACCGCGCTGACGTGCGACGTTTATTCGAATCGGGGAGATCGCCGCGGACGGCTTTATGAGGGAATATTGCGCGCCCGTGCAGAGAAATCTAACACGCCACACGCCCGGCGTCCAGACCACGAGTGGGGGGTCATGGACGCCGCACCCGTAAACATCAGATATTCTGATCCAGAAAGGCAGTCAACTGGGATTTCGAGACAGCGCCAACCTTGGTCGCCTCGACACTGCCCGATTTGAACAGCATCAGCGTGGGGATGCCGCGGATACCGTATTTCGGCGGTGTTGCGGGATTCTCATCGATGTTGAGCTTGGCGATCTTGAGGCGCCCCTCGTACTCGCTCGCGATCTCGTCGAGCACCGGCGCGATCATCTTGCAGGGTCCGCACCACTCCGCCCAGTAATCCACCAGCACAGGCTGGTCCGACTTGAGAACCTCCGACTCGAAATCGCTGTCAGACACGTGAAGTATCTTGTCGCTCACAATTGACCTCCGAAATGGATAACTTGGCAAGACCGCAGCTTACGGATAAGGTGCTGGCTCCGGAGCCCGACGCACCGGCCACGATCCCATGTGAGCGGGATTGTGGGCCGAGTACCGGACCCATTTCAAGCCCGCAGCCGACAGCACTATGACCGACACCCACTTATCCGAGCATAACTTCGACAGCCTGGCGCTTGCCGCCGAGATACGCCGAGGTATCGCGGACTGCGGTTTCTCCAAGATGACGCCCATTCAAGCGGCCATCATGCCCATCGCACTGGCCGGAGACGACGCGGCTGGCCAGGCGCAGACCGGCACCGGCAAGACGGCAGCCTTCCTGATCGCCACCTTCAACCACCTGCTCACCCATCCGGCCGCCGATTCGCGCAAGCCCAATCAGCCACGCGCACTCGTGCTGGCCCCGACGCGCGAGCTCGCGATCCAAATCCACAAGGATGCCGAGGCATTGGGTCGACATGCCGGCCTGCGGCTCGCCCTGGTCTACGGCGGCGTCGATTACGACAAGCAACGCCGCAGCCTTGAGGATGGGGTCGATATTCTCATCGGCACGCCCGGGCGTATCATCGACTATTTCAAGCAGCACGTGTTCGATCTGCGCGCGCTGCAGGTCATGGTGCTCGACGAGGCCGACCGCATGTTCGACCTCGGTTTCATCAAGGACATCCGTTTCCTGCTGCGGCGCATGCCTCCACCTGAAAAGCGCCTGTCCATGCTGTTCTCGGCCACGCTCTCCTATCGCGTGATGGAGCTGGCCTACGAGCACATGAACAATCCGCAGACCGTGCGTATCGAACCAGAGCAGATCACCGCCGAGCGGGTGCGACAGGAAGTCTACTACCCCTCCAACCACGAGAAGATCCCCCTGCTACTCGGCCTGTTGACGCGGGAGAAACCCGAACGGAGCATCGTGTTCACCAACACCAAGCGTGCCGCCGAGGAAATCACCGCCTATCTCGAGGACAACGGCTACCCCACAGCGCTGCTTTCCGGCGACGTTCCGCAGAAAAAGCGGCAGAGCCTGTTGCGCGCCTTCACTCAGGGCGAGGTCTCTGTGATGGTCGCCACCGATGTGGCCGCACGTGGACTCCACATCCCCGACGTGACTCATGTATTCAACTACGACCTGCCCCAGTCGCCCGAGGACTACGTCCACCGGATCGGGCGTACCGCGCGCGCAGGCGCCGAGGGCGACGCGATCAGCTTTGCCTGCGAGGACACCGCCTTTTACCTGCCTGAGATCGAGGCCTACATCGGCATGAAGATCCAGTCCCAGGTCGTCGAGCCGTCCTTGCTGCAGGAGCCACGCAGCCAGCTGCGTCACGAGCGCAAACGCCGTTCTTCCCGCGGCGGCCCCACCAAGGCCGGGCGCAGCAACAAGAGCGGTGAAGGAGCACACCGCCGCCGACGGCGCAAACCGACCCCCAATCCCGGCTGAGCAAGAGGCACGCACAAGCGCCAGCATGATCGACCTCTGGGCACCCACCCCTGGTATTGGCCTGGGCACCGCCCTTGCCACCGCCTTCCTGCTAGGCATGGTCCATGGGATCACGCCCGACGAGCATACCTGGCCGATCACTTACAGCTACGCCATCGGCAGTTATTCGACCCGCCGCGGCCTGGTGGCCGGGCTGACCTTTTCCCTGGCGTTCACGGTACAGCGCGCACTGGCCAGCGAATTGGCCTATCTCGCCCTCGACCGCTGGTTTTCGGCTTCGGCGCGACTGAATTTCTACGTCTACATCGTGGTCGGTGCCGCCATGTGGATCGGAGGGCGCTACATTCGCGGCGGTCGCGGATTCCACTTCTGGAGGCCGCCTCCCAGCGCCAGCGCGCCACCCGACCTGCGCGCGCCGCGCCCGTGGATGCCGCTGGCACATGGGTTTATCGCCGGCTGGGGCATCGGTGCCTTCGCGCTGATCATCTATACGGTACTTGCGCCAGCCATGCCCTCTGCCGGACTGGGCTGGCTGCCAGGCGCGCTATTCGGACTCGGCACGACCATAGTCCAGGCCTTATCCGGAGCGCTGATCGGCTTGCTAGCCCAACGCATCGGAATGCCCGACGACATCATCCGTCGTATTGCTTTGGTTACCGCCGGCCGCACGCTGCACTGGGGCGGCATCGTATTCGTCCTTGGCGGACTGTTCGGCCTGCTGGCGCCGCACTGGGCTTCGCTGAGCGTCGCCACCGGCATCCGGATACACAATCTCGCGCATCTCGGTCTTGCCTTCTTGCTCGTGATGACCGTGGTCATGTTCATCGGCGTGGGTTCGCTGATCGAGCAGATCGCCTTCTGGCGACGACGCCAGCGCTGACGCCAGAACGCGAAACGCCCGCATTGCGCGGGCGTTTCGCTGGTTCCCGATGCGGGCGTGCCGATCAGGTATGTTGCGCGCCGTGGTAGAGATTGACCACGTGGCGCGCCTCGGCGAAGAATAGCCAACGCTCGACGCCCTTGCCGACGAGCGAGGACAGTACCGCGAAGATCGCCAGAGCGAACGCGCCCGTCTGCGCCGTGGCGGCAACCGAGATCAGGATCAGCGGCAGAACGAAGCCCAACCCGAAGACCACGACCTTGAGCACACGCAGCGTCCCGACGGGAACGTGATAGCCGAACTCTTCGGTAAGGAAGGTACCGGCGGTATGCCCGACGTCGAGCAGACGCACTGAGGCGCGTGTGAAGGTGGTCGCGGTGTTGATCGTCGGCCCGCTGGTCTTGCCGATCCAGTAGTAGTAGATCCCCTTCATGACGCCGGTCATCACCAGGGCAGTGCCCGCAACACCGGTGATGAACTGCAGGTCGGCTCCGAAATAGGCCTCGATCGCCAGATGGAACAGCGCACCCAGGGTCAGGCCCATCAGCAAATAGTTGGCCGGAACCAGCGGCGTGTTCCACTGGCGCATGGTCTTGAGGCAGGCGTAGATCATGCCCGTGGCGAATACGGTCATGAAACCCAGCACAATACCGATCACGCCCATCAGACCGAAGAAGGCGGGGACATGGGGACCGTAGAGATAGACACTCAGCAGGTATAACAGGCCGAAGGGGAAGAAGACCATGGCGAGCACCGCCTCGCGCGACAGCCAGGACGTCTTCACGCGCATGACGGAACGCCATGCGTTCTTCGGATTGGCCAAGTGTCCCGTGGACGAGATCAGTCCTGCGATGATGAGCACGAAGGCCGTGATCAGCGCGCTGAGCAGCTCTGAACGGTCCATCGCCGGGCCAAGGCGAAACAGCTGCAGGATCGCGGTCAGCGAGTACAAGCCAAAGCCTGCGCCGGAAACGACGGTGAAGAAAATAACAGACAATGCCGGATGCATGTGACTTACCTCAAACTCAGATGCAGGGAGCGGCGCGGATCAGCGCGCCACCGCCTTGTTGACCCATTCCTTGACCTTGCCGACGAGGCTGTCGCGGCGCACGTCCTCGGTGGGAATCGGCGTGTTGATGCGCGGCGGCAGGTAGCGGTTGGTCGGGTTGTAGCCGAGTTCCGGCATCAGCTGCATGCCGTCGCGCTCGCGCACCAGACGGCTGACCTCGGAATCCGGATCGTCGAAATCGCCGAAGAAGCGAGCGTGCGCCGGGCAGGTGATGACGCAGGACGGCTGGCGGTCGATCTCGGCCAGGGTCTCGTCGTAAATCCGGTCGATGCACAGCGTGCACTTCTTCATCGTGCCCGATTCGCGGTCCAGCTCGCGGGCGCCGTAGGGGCAGGCCCAGGAGCAGTAGTTGCAGCCCATGCATTTGGTCTGATCGACCAGGACGACGCCGTCTTCCTTGCGCTTGTACGACGCGCCGGTGGGACAGACGGTGACGCAGTCCGCGTCCTCGCAGTGCATGCAGGACATCGGGAAGTTGATGGTCTTGCTGTTTGGGTAGTCGCCCACCTCGTAATGGCGGATGCGGTTGAACCACACGCCGCTCGGATCGGCGCCGTAGGGCCGGTAGTCGGTCAGCGGGCCGGTGGTGCCCGAGGTGTTCCACTGCTTGCAGGCCACCGCGCAGGCATGGCAGCCGACGCAGGTGTCCAGATCGATGACGAGGCCGAGTCGCATGATCTATATGCTCCTTTGGTTCCGTTATTTCTGGCCGCGGGTCAGGACGTCGCCGAGGTCGCGCTGCATGCGCACCGGCTCGTGCGTGTGGTAGCGAAGGACGTCGGGCGATTCCGCCACGTTGGGCAGCCGCTTGATGGTGTCGAAGGTCGGCCAGGTGCCCACCTCGCCCGGCGCAGCCGGGGTGATTTTCACGCGCAGGTCGTACCATGCCGCCTGACCGGTGACCGGGTCGGAATTGGTGATGTTGTCGACCGCATCGCCCTTGCTCGGGAGCAGTTCGCGAATCAGGTGGTTCATCAGGAAGCCCTTGGTGGCCTCGTTGGCATCTGGCTTGAGACCCCAGGCACCGGACTGCTTGCCGATCGCGTTCCAGGTCCACACCGTGTTGCGCTCGACGCCCTCCATGAGCTTGACCTGGACGCGAATCTTGCCGTTATGCGACTCGACCCACACCCAGGACTTGTCCTCGATGCCCATCTCGGTCGCCTGCTGGCGGTTCATGAACAGGTAGTTCTGGGCCACGATCTGACGCAGCCAGGCGTTCTGCGAATCCCACGAGTGGTACATGAACATGGGACGCTGGTTGACCGCGTGGAACGGATATTCGTCCTCGTTGATGCGGCATTGCTCCAGCGGCTTGTAATGCTCCGGCAGCGGCGAGAAGTACTTGACCAGACGTTCCTTGTGCTCCGGCTTGCTTGGCTGCGGGCCGTCGTACAGACCCTGGCCGGCGAGACGGAATTTCTGCAGCGTCTCGGAGTACAACTCGATGATGATGGGATCGGTCGAGCCCACCCAGCCGGCATGCTTGGCCAGTTCGAGGTAATCCTTGTTGGCGAAGCGGTAGTAGCGCGTGTTTTCCGGCAGGTGGTAGGCGAAGAACGACTGGTTCTCGATGTAGCGGTCCCACTGCTTGGGATTGGGCTTGCCGCGCAGATGCACCTCGTTGCCGTTCTCGTCCAGACGCCAGCCGGAGAGGAAGCCGATCCCCGGCTCCTTCTCGTAGTTGACGATGAAGTCCTTGTAGTCCTTGAATTTGCGCGAACCGTCGGCGTTGGTGAAGGCCGGGAACTTGAGGCGCGAGGCCAGTTCCACCTGCACTTCCTGCCAGGCCATCACGTCGCGCTTGGGCTCGATCACCGGCTGACGGATGGAGTCCGCAGCAAGATCCGCCTCAGAAATCGGACGATCGAGCATCGAAATGGTGTCATAGCGCTCGAGGTAGGTGGTATCCGGAATCACCAGATCGGCGAAGTTGACCATCTCCGAGTGGAAGGCATCGGACACGACCAGGAAGGGGATTTTGTATTCACCATCCTCGCCGCGTGTGCGCAGCAGATCCTGCATCTCCTTGGTATTCATGCTGGAATTCCACGCCATGTTCGCCATGAAAAACATCAGCGTGTCGATCGGGTAGGGATCGCCCTTCACCGCATTGGTGATGACCATATGCATCAAGCCGTGATTGGAAATCGGCGCATCCCAGGAGAAGGCCTTGTCGATGCGTAGCGGATTGCCGTCGGCATCGATGACCAGATCCTCCGGCGCCTTGGGGAAACCCAGCGGCGGGCTCTTGAGCGGCGTATTCGGCGCCATCTCCTTGGCCGGCTTGATCGACGGCGGCACGTGCTTGGGATACGGCGGCTTGGCAACATGCCCGCCGGGGCAGTCGATCGCACCCAGCAGCGCCTGCACCAGATGGATCGCACGGCAGGCCTGGAAACCGTTGGAGTGCGCCGAGATGCCGCGCATCGCGTGCATCGACACCGGCCGACCGACGAACTTGTCGTGCTTGCGCCCGGCCCAGTCGGTCCACTCGACGTCGACCTCGATGGTTTCCTTGAAGGCGACATGCGCCATTTCCAGCGCCAGCCGCTCGATGGTCTCGGCGGGTATGCCGGTCACCTTTTCCGCGTTTTCCGGGGCGTACTGCTCGTCGAGGTACTTCTCGGCCAGCAACATCATCGCGCTCTTCACCGGACGGCCGTCGGGACCCTGGCCTTCCCAAAACAGGGCCGGCTGGATGTCCGCACGCGTCGCGTCCACGAAAGAGTCGCCGGCCATGTCCCAGGCCAGCGGCTTGCCGTCGGCGTCGCGCGCAAACAGGCCGTCGCCCTTCTCGCCGGGGGTGTTCACCACCAGCCAGGGGCTGTTGGTGTAGCGGATCAGGAAATCCCAGTCGAACTGCTCGTGCTTGAGCAGCACATGCGCCATGGACAGGGCGAACATCGCGTCGGTGCCGGGACGGATCGGGACCCATTCGTCGGCGACGGCCTGGTAACCGGTACGTACCGGATTGACGCCGACGAACTTGGCGCCGCGACGCTTGAGCTTCTCGATGCCGATCTTGATCGGGTTGGAGGCATGATCCTCGGCCACGCCCCACATCATGAAATATTTCGTGCGATCCCAGTCGGGGTCACCGAATTCCCAGAAGGCATGCCCCATGGTGTAGAGGCCGCCAGCGGCCATGTTCACGGAGCAGAAACCGCCGTGCGCCGCCCAGTTGATGGTGCCGAACTGGGTCGCCCACAGGCCGGTCAACGCCTGCATCTGGTCGCGGCCGGTGAAATAGGCCAGTTTCTTGGGGTCGGTCTCGCGGATTTTCTTGAGGCGCTCGGTCAGGATGTCGAGCGCGCGCTCCATCGAGATTTCCTCGAACTCGCCGCTGCCGCGCTCGGCTCCCTGCTTGCGCAGCAAGGGCGAGCGCAACTTGCCCGGCGAATTCTGCTTCATGATGCCGGCATTGCCTTTTGCGCAAAGCACGCCCTTGTTGATGGGGTGGTTGCGGTTACCCTGGATGAAACGGACCTGGTTGTCCTCCACGGTGACCTTGATTCCACAGCGGCAGGCACACATGTAACAGGTGGTATATTTGATTTCCTGTTTCGCGTGGTTTTCGAATTCCGGAATCGCGCTCATGCAGAACCTCTGGCTACTGTATCTGATGTAGACCCCGCAGTCTGAAGGCCCGCGCCGCGAGACTCAAACTAGTCTTTTTTATTTTCTAATCCATAAAATTAATGGAACAAAAAAAAATACTTATTGTCATTATCGGCACGTTGATAACCCTCAGCCGTACCGAGTGTTTTGCTACTGGGGCCGCGCGTATACTTTACGCATGCACACTCTGACTGATCGCTTCAACCGCCGTATCGAATATGTCCGCCTGTCGGTCACAGATCGATGCGACCTGCGCTGCAGCTACTGCATGCCACGGGGTTTCAAGGACTTCAGCGAACCCGAGGAATGGTTGACCTTCGCCGAAATCGAACGTGTGATCGCCGCCTTCGCGCGGCTCGGCGTGCGCCGCGTACGGCTGACGGGCGGCGAACCCCTGGTGCGCAGGAACCTGCCCGAGCTTGCCAGACAACTTGCCAGCCTGCCGGGCATCGAAGACCTGTCGCTGTCAACCAATGCGACGCGACTCTCGAAACACGCCACTACGCTGCGCGCGGCCGGGGTGTCGCGCATCAACGTAAGCCTGGATACCCTGCGGCCCGAACGTTTCAAGACCATCACCGGCGGCAAGCTCGACAAGGTGATCGAGGGGTTGTTAGCGGCCAAGGCCGCCGGCTTCGGTCCGATCAAGATCAACATGGTCGTGATGCGCGGCGTCAACGACGACGAGGTCGAGGACATGGTGCAGTTCTGCATCGATCACGACTTCACCCTGCGCTTCATCGAAACCATGCCGATGGGCGAAACCGGACGCGAAGCGAGCAGCCAGTACCTCGACCTGCAGACCGTCAAGGCACGCCTCTCGCAACGTTTCGAGCTGATCCCCGGCGTGATGCCCGGGGGCGGCCCCGCGCGCTACGTCCAGGTCGCCGGCACCGACCTGCGCATCGGTTTCATCACCCCGATCTCGCAGCACTTCTGCGAGACCTGCAACCGCGTGCGCCTGTCGGCGGAAGGCACGCTGTATCTGTGCCTGGGCCAGGAAGACAAACTGGAACTACGCCCGCTGCTGCGCGGGGGTATCGACGACGCCGGCCTCGAACAGGCCCTGCGTGACGCCGTCGACCTGAAACCGGAAAAACACGAATTCCGCGAGCGCCCCGGCAAGGTCGTCCGCTTCATGTCGATGACCGGCGGCTGAACTCAGAACATCGAGTTGGAACCCACGTAGGCCTGATATCGGTGCTGCCCGAAGGCATAGGCCACATCCACCCGCAGGTTGACGTTGACCAGCCACGTGATGTGCCAGCGCAGGCCCAGCCCTGCGGCGGGTTCGAGTCGCCACGGCGAGTCGTCGCCGCGAAACCAGGCATTGCCGACGTCCGTGAACAATACCCCGCGCAGTAGCGGCTGGCCGAACAGTGGATGCAGATACTCCACATTCGCCAGCATGTAGGCGTTGCCCTCCAGCGAATCGCGCACATACCCACGCAGTGTGCCAGCCCCACCCAGGGTATAGGCCGGCCCGAGCAGCCGAGACCGGCTGCTGAGACCGAAACGCAGCTGGTAATTGAGATTCTGATCCCCACCAAGACGCTGGTAACCACGGTAATAACCCCCGGTTGCAGCCTGGTTGTAATCGCTGCCGATCAGCGGTCCGCCGACACTCGCACTGATGCCATACTCCACGCCATTACGATAGCCATACCGACCGAGAGCCACTCGCGTGTAGTCCGCGCCGACGGAAATCGCGACCTCCCTTCCCGAGGAGGCCAGATCAGGCGCTCCGGATACATACTGGTAGTTGCTCTGGCTCACGCCGAGCCCCACGCTGCCGCTCCAACCGGTGTTCGGTCCTTCGCGATACAACCAGCGGGTAAGCGCCGCATTCAAGCCGAGGTTCTGATTGCGATATTCACCAACGCTGCCGTTCGCCGCCTCGATCTGCTCCAACTGCTGCGTATGCGTCAGATTGGTCGAAAAACCGTAGGCGGTACCCGGCAATCGCGGCGTCGAATACTCGATGCTTTGCTGATCGGCCGTGCCACCACCGGCAATCTGTTTCTGCTCGACGATCAGCTTCAGACGCTGGTCGAGCCCGAAAAGGTTGTCGAATTCGAGCTGCCCGCCATAGCTGATGTCGCCGTCGGCGTTACGACCAAGCCGGGGCAGCGCCCAGGTGTAGGTTTTCTCCTTGACCGCGAAGATCACTGCGACACGCCCGTTCGACAGCGGCTCGACGCGGTCATTCACCCGCACGAACAGACCTAGATTCATGATCGCCTGACGCGAGGCAGCCACGCGGGACGGCACCAATGGCTCGCCGACGCGGATCAGCAACTGCTGACGCAGCACCGAGGCACGCGTTACGTGATTGCCCTCAAAGCGGATGGCGCCGATCAGCGGAGCGGAAGCGGGAGCAGCGGCAACCGTGCTCAAGACACAGAGAGCCAAACACAGGCCGAGCATCCCCACAAACGCCGCCGACCACACGCGCGCACCGGTCTCTCCCTCCGTCATCATTTCCTCGTCTTCCTGACGGCGCGTGTCTGCTGCACGCGTCTTTGGCACGACCGGCCGATACCGGTATTATCGCTCCCAACGCACGCCCGATAACGGCGTGCGTTTTCCACTATAAAACAGCGGTTAAGGCCCTGCATGGACAAACCGCCGATCTGGAGCGATTTCCAACCATGAAGTTGACCCGCGTCTGCCTTTTGGGCGGCACCGGCTTCGTCGGCCGCCATCTGGCAGCCCGACTGAGCGCCCGTGGCCTACACTTGCGCATCCCCACGCGCCATCCGCAACGTCACCGCGATCTGCTGCTGCTTGCCGGCACGCAGATGGTCGCTGCAGACGTGCACGACCAGGAAGCGCTGGAACGTCTGTTCGACGGCTGCGAGGCCGTCGTCAATCTCGTCGGCATCCTCAACGAACAGGGACGCGACGGTCGCGGCTTCGTGCATGCGCACGTCGATCTGGCGAAAAAGGTGATCAACGCCTGCCAGCGCAAGGGCGTACGCCGACTGCTGCACATGAGCGCCCTACGAGCCGAAAACACCCCGGACACCAGCCACTACCTACGCACCAAGGCAGAGGCGGAGTCCCTGGTCCATACACTGAGCGGACCGGCCCTCGCCGTCACCAGCCTTCGTCCCTCGGTGATCTTCGGCCCTGGCGGCGACTTTCTCAGCCGCTTTGCCGAGCTGATCGAGGCGATTCCCGGGGTATTTCCACTCGCCTGCGCGGAGGCGCGCTTCCAGCCGGTCTTCGTCGGCGACGTCGCCGATGCCTTTGCCGACGCCCTTGCCGACCCGGAAACCTACGGGGCGCGCATCGACCTGTGCGGCCCACGCAGCTACACCCTGCGCGCCCTGGTCGAATACGTCGCCCGCCTGCGGGGGCTGCGCCGCCAGGTCGTAGCCCTGCCGGACTGGATTGCACGCGCCGAAGCGCGCATCCTCGAGCGCATGCCGGGCAAAGCCTTCACCATGGACAACTACCTTTCGCTGCGCGTCGACAGCGTGTGTGCGGACGGCGCGAAACACTGCCCCACGACCCTGGAGGAGATCGCCCCGCGCTATCTCGGCGACCAGCAACCGCAGCGCCAGTTCGACCGGCTGCGCGACCTTGGCCAGTACTAGGGCCAGTTCACACTATGGGATGGAGTGCTGTTGTGACTGAAAAACTGCCAATCAAGGCGCGAGGAGCGCAGCTTGGTGATTCCAAATCAGCGAAGAGCAACGCTGAGTGGCGGTTTTTCAGCCGCAACCCAGGCCGGGCCGCTTTCCGCGTCTCGCGGCGTTGCCGCTCGCTCATGTGGCCGGCCGGCCACACCGCGTTTGCGCCGTCTGGCGAACCACGAAAACTGGCTCCGGCAGCACGCCCCCCCATAGTGTGAACAGGCCCTAGGCACGTGTCACGCGCGCGACTCCCCGGAGAAACCTACCTCGTCGGCGGCGCCGTGCGCGATCGCCTGCTCGGCCTGCCGGTACGCGAACGCGACTGGGTGGTGGTCGGCAGCACCCCCGAGGAGATGCGCGCCCGCGGCTTTCGGCCCGTAGGCAAGGACTTCCCCGTGTTCCTGCACCCGCAGACTCAGGAGGAATACGCCCTCGCGCGCACCGAGCGCAAGACCGCACCCGGCTACCACGGCTTCGTGTTCCACGCCGCGCCGGACGTAAGCCTGGAGGACGATCTGCGCCGCCGCGATCTCACGATCAACGCCATCGCCGAACGCGCCGACGGCACCCTCGTCGACCCCTATGGCGGACAGCAGGACCTCGAACGGCGTCTGCTGCGCCACGTATCCTCGGCCTTCGCCGAAGACCCGGTGCGCATTCTGCGCGTGGCGCGCTTCGCCGCGCGCCTCGCCCCGCTGGGCTTTCGTGTCGCCGACGAGACGCTTGCCCTGATGCGCACCATGACCGATGCTGGCGAGGTCAACGCGCTGGTGCCGGAACGCGTCTGGCAGGAACTTGCCCGCGCCCTCGGCGAGCCCGCTCCGCGCGCCTTCTTCGAGACCCTGCGTGCCTGCGGCGCGCTGGCCCGACTGATGCCCGAACTCGACCGCTTGTGGGGCGTCCCGCAGCCGCCGCAGTACCATCCGGAAATCGACACCGGCGACCACGTCATGCGCGTGCTGGATCAGTCCGTGATCCTGTCGCCCGAACCCGCGACGCGCTTCGCCGCCCTGCTACACGACCTCGGCAAGGGCACCACGCCGCCGGAGCAATGGCCGAGGCACATCGGCCACGAACAACGCAGCGAGCAGCTCGTGCTCGACGTCTGCACACGCTTCAAGGCACCCAACGAATTCCGCGACCTGGCCCGCCTCGTCGCCCGCGAGCACGGCAACGCGCACCGCGCGCTGGAACTGTGCCCGACCACCGTGCTCAAGCTGTTCGAAGGCAGCGATGCCTTCCGTCGTCCCGAACGCTTCGAACAGTTTCTGCTCGCCTGCGAGGCCGACGCGCGCGGCAGGCCCGGTTACGAAACGCGCCCCTACCCGCAGGCCGATTTTCTACGCGCCGCCCTGGCCGCGGCACGTGCAGTCCCCGTTCAGCCGCTCCTGACCCAGGGCCACAAGGGGGCGCAACTGGCCGAGCATCTGCACCGCGCACGGGCCAATGCCGTCGGCGCCCTGCCTCGCCCCGAATCCGATTAACCCCGCTGCAGACATCACATTGCGGGAGAATTGTTCTATTCTCATCCGGCCCACCCGTTCCCAACCCGAGGCAACGAACGGATGCAGGATGACGAACCGAGGCTCGCAGACATCACCACCCACCTGCGCGACGTGGTGTTTCGCACCCACCGCAACGGTTACTGGTGTTACCTGAGTCCGGCCTGGGAGCAGCTGACCGGCTACACCGTCGAGGAATCGCTCGGCACCCATCTCATCGAGGTCGTCCACCCGGACGACCGCTCCATGAACCTCAAGGTCAAGCAGTCCCTGGAAATCGGACAGACCTCAGCCTCCCGGCACGTCAAGCGCATGGTGCGCAAGGACGGCCGTGTGATCCATGTCGAGGTCGACGTACGTATGGCCCTGGGCAATGAGAACGAAGGCCGGGTCAGCGTGGGAACAATCCGCGACATCACCGAACGGGTCGAGATGGAGGCACGCATCGACGCGGAGCGTCAACGCCACGAAGCCATCCTCGCCGCGCTTCACGAAGGCATCGCCTCGCTCTCCCCGGACGGCCGTATCCGCTACCTCAACCCCGCTGCCCGGGAGATGACCGGCTGGGAACCCGGCCGGAACATCGACGAAGCGATGGCCGGCGATGAACGCTTCGACGGTGCCGACGACATCCGCAACCTGCTGAAGGCGCTGGCCGGTAGGCAGGCAAAACCCCCGACACAGCCGATCCAGCTGGCCGTCGGCTCACGCCGGCTTGAACTGCGCCTCGCGCCTCTGGAGCAGGAGCCCGGCGAGGAGGGCGGCCTGTTGGTCATCCGCGACGTCAGCGCCGAACAGGGACTGCTCGCCCGCCTGCGTCATCAGGCGGAGCACGATGCGCTGACCGGGCTGACCAATCGCCGCGCCATGCACGATATCCTGCGCGAGACACATGCACATGCCGCGCACACTGGCGAACCCTACGCCCTGCTGGTCTGCGACCTCGATCACTTCAAGTCGGTCAACGACCGGCACGGCCACGCCGTCGGCGACCAGGTGCTGCAGACCGTCGCCCTGAGGCTCAAGCACCTGATGCGTCCGGGCGACCGGCTGGCGCGCTGGGGTGGCGAGGAGTTCCTGTGCCTGCTGCCCGCCACCGACCCGGAGGCCGCGTGGACGATTGCCACCCGGCTGTGCCGCGAAATCGCGACGCATGTCTGGGGCGACGAACTCGAAGGCGGCGCGCCGACCCTGAGCATCGGCATGGCCTGCTGGCCCGACGATCTGAAAGACCCCCAGAAACTCATGCTCTCGGCCGACGATGCGCTCTATCAGGCCAAGCGTACGGGGCGCAACCGGGTTTGGCGCATCACCCCCGGCCATCGCGCTCAGGGCGCATAGATCGCGAACAGCGCCAATCCGAGCGCGAAGCGGTAGATCACGAAGGGCCACATCGACAGCCGCGCGATCAGGCGCAGGAAGACGTGGATGCAGGCATACGCACTGAGCCCCGAGAACAGGGCGCCGAGCCAGAGCGTCGTCCAGTCCACGGCCAGCGGCGATGCGGCCAGATCGCGCACTTCCAGCAGCCCCGCGAGCACGATCACCGGAATCGACAGCAGGAACGAAAAGCGTGCCGCCGACTCGCGCGTAAGCCCGATCGCGAGTCCCGCGGTCATGGTCGCGCCGGAACGCGAGGTACCCGGAATCAGCGCCAGTGCCTGTGCCAGGCCGACCGCCAGCACGCCGCGCCAGCCCAGCGAGTACTCGTCGCGATGGCGCCGCCCCGCCCAGTCGGCGAGACCGAGCAATAGCCCGAAGCCCAGCGTCGCGGCCGCGATCACCAGCGGCAAACGCAGCGCGTGCCCGACCCAATCCTTGAGCAGCAGCCCGGCAAGACCGACCGGGACGGTGCCGAGCAGCACGAACCAGGCGAGCCGAGCCTCGGCGGTGATGCCGCGACCGGCGAGCGAGCCCAGCCAGTCGCGCGTCATCCGCCAGAGTTCGTGGCGAAAATACAGCACCACCGCGCTCAGGGTGCCCACGTGCACGGCCACGTCGAAGGCCAGCCCCTGATCGGGCCAGTCGAGCAGTCGCGGCAGCAGGATCAGATGCGCGGAACTCGATATCGGCAGGAATTCGGTCAGGCCCTGCAGCAGGGCCAGGGTCAGCAGGTGCGTCAGCGGCATGTTCCCCCCTTGCCGGCCACTACCGGCGTTGCGCCTAGTCGCCGCTCAGGCGGTAGCGAAAATCGCGGGCCGCGAAGCCCGGCAGGATACCGGCATAGTCCCGGCTCAGCGCCAGTGCCCAGAAGCGCTCCCCCATTTCCCCCGGCAGCGTCAGCCGCTTGACCTCCTGGGTCAGCCGCACCCGCGCCAGTTCGTCCGGCGCGGCAGCGAAGGCCTCGGCGAAAACGCCCTCCAGCCCGCCGGTCAACAGCATCTGCGATTGCGGCGCAAAACCCGCCACACGCAGTCCGGCCGCCTCCGCGGCGCTGGCGACGGCGCTGAAATCGACGTCCGCGGTCAGGTCGCACAGCCCGGGCCACCAGAACGGCTCCTCGAGCAGACGATGCCGGTAGTAAGCGCGCAGCGTGCCCCCCGCGCGCGTCGTCCGATACACCTCATCCGCCACGCCGCCGTAATCGACCAGCAGCGCCACGCCCTGCGCCAACGCGCCGGCGAGGCCCTCGAACCAGGGTAGCAGGCGCTCGTTCAATTCGCCGCGATAGCCCTCCGGGTAGTCCGCTATCGGCCCGGACAGACGATCCAGGACGCGCGCGGCGAAGGACGCATCGGCCTCGCGCCGCGACCAGCCGAGCCCGGCCTCGCCGAGGGCGACGCCATCCTCCCAGACCTGCCCGCCGGCCAGCGAGAACGCACGCACCGGCATGGCGTCGAGCACCTCGTTGGCCAGCACCACCCCGCGCACCGAGGCTTCCGGCCAGCGCTCGAGCCAGACGACGCGTTCCAGCACGGCAGGCGGCACCGCTGCGGCGATGGCCGCGTGCTGACGTGCGCGCAGGTCGGCGCTGAGCTCAAGGATGGCATAGCGTTCGGGCAGGGCGTCGCGGCGTGTCAGTTCGCCGAGCAGCGCGGCGGCCAGGGCGCCGCTGCCGGCGCCGAATTCGAGTATCTCGCCGCCGCCCAGCGCATCGAGGATCGAGGCGATCTGCCGCGCCAGGGTGCGCGCGAACAGCCCGCCCAGTTCCGGCGCGGTGACGAAATCGCCGGCGGCACCGAACTTGGCGAGCCCCGCGCTGTAGTAGCCCAGGCCGGGCGCATACAGGGCGCGCTCCATATAGCGATCGAAGCCCAACCAGCCGCCCGCCGCATCCAGCGCCTGCGCGATTTCGGCGACCAGGGCCTCGCTCAGCGCGGCGGCCTCCGGCTCGGGGGCCGGCAGTCGTTCGGTGGTGGGCTGGCGCATCGAAACTCCCTACGGCCGCCCTGCCGGGCAGGGCCCCATGTGCTCGAGGATGAGGTACAGTCTGGTTTCCGACATTCTACACATGCGCCCGACCGACACCGTGAGCCAGACCCAGCCTCCCATCCTCGTCACCGGCGCGGGCCGTCGCGTCGGCCTGCACCTGGCCAACCGCCTGCTCGACGACGGCCAGCCCGTCATCGCCCACTATCATCGCGAGAGCGGCGGAATCGAAGCCCTGGCCGCGCGCGGTGCGTTGACCCTGCAGGCCGATCTGGCGCACGCCGAAGGCGCCCTGGCCCTGGTCGACGCGGTGCGCGCGCAGGCGACCGCCTTGCGCGGCATCGTGCACAATGCCTCGGCCTTCACGACCACCCCGACGGAACCCGTGGCCGCGGCGGCGATGTTCGAGGCCTTCTTCTCGATCCACATGCTCGCGCCCTATCTCATCGACACCGGACTTGCCGGGCTGCTGGAAGCCGGCGGTACGGAGACGCCTGCCGACATCGTGCACATCACCGACATCTTCGCCGAGAACCCCAGGCCCGAATTCGACATCTATTGCGCGACCAAGGCGGGGCTGGAGAACCTCACCCGTTCCCTGGCCAAGCGCTACGCGCCGAAGATCAAGGTGAACAGCCTGCAGCCGGGACCGATCCTGTTCAAGGACAGCCACACGCCGGAAATGCGTCAGCGGGTGCTCGCGGAAACGCCGCTCGGGCGCGAGGGCGGCGCGGAGGCCGTGTACCGGGGGCTACGCGCGCTGCTCGACAACGATTACATGACCGGTACGGCAATCCAGGTGGACGGCGGCCGGCACCTCGCCGGCTGAGGCCTCGCCCAGCCGCACCGCCATGCCCGGCGCGCCGCCGTCCGGGTCCGCCAGGCCCAGCAGCGCATAGACGTCGGCCACGGCCGGGCGCAGGTAGACCCCGTCGACCCGCTCCAGCGGCGGCGCCGCCGCATCCCCGCCCAGCCGGAACAGGATGTCGAGATCCGCGGGCCGGTCCTTGCGCGCACTGTCCGGATCGCTGCGGTCGCGCCCGAGTCCCGTTTCGATGCGGTTGCACAGGGTCTTGAGCGCGGCAGACTCCATGCCGGTCTCGACAAACACCGCGAGATTCAGGAAATCGGCCTGCGAGGCCATGCCCACCGGCCGCGTACGCAGGACGCGGCTCATGCGCAGGGCGCCGAAGGCGTCGAGCAGCGCGTGCAGGATGCGGGGCACGTTGCGCTCCGGCTCGATGTTGCTGCCGATCCCGATGATGTAGCCCGCCGCCAGGCTCACAGCGCCAGGCTCCCGCCCTGTTCGGCCACGCCGCCGAGTTCGCGCTCGATGGTGGCGCGGTGCGCCTCCAGGTCGTCGCCGTAGTGGATCGCCAGCACCCGGCTGCGCACCTCGGGCGGATAGACCGCGATCAGCTCGTCCAGCGTGGCGTGCACCGGGTTGTCCGCCTGCAGGCTGCAGTCGTGCAGGATCGCGCGCGCGCTGCGGTCCTGCGCGATCCAGGGCAGCGGCTTGCTGTCCGCGGTGAAGATCACGCGGTCGTCGATCTCCACGCCGTAGGTCGCCATGCCGCCCGTGTGCAGCGTCGGAAAGGTGCGCAGGCGATGGCCGGCGAACTCGATGGCGTGTTCCGCGATGGGCACCACCTCGAAGAAATCCTCCAGGCGGTTCTCGCCGTCGCTGCTGTAGCCCATGCCGCCCTTGAGCGTCGCATCCCACAGCACCGGCAGCACGTCCGGCTCGGCATACAGCCGCACCCGCGTGCCGTAGCGGTAGCGGGTCTCGACGCCGAAGCGCTCCAGTCCGTAGACGTGGTCCGCGTGCGTGTGGGTGATCAGGATCGCCTCGATGTCGGGAATCGCGAGCCCTGCATCGCGCAGCGCGTACTTGATGGTATAGCCACAGTCGATCAGCAGGCGCCGCTCGCCAGCCTCCAGCAGCAGATTGGTGTTCCAGAAGTCGATCGCCTCGGAATCGCCGGTGCCGAGAAAGCGCAGGCGGTGCCCGCTCACGCCGCGCGCTCTCCCCTCTCGACCACCACGCCCACCTCGGTGCGCTGCGGCAGCCGCACGGCCTTGGTCACGCTCAACCGTACCCAGGGCGTGTCGAATTCGTCGAGGATCGTCGCCGCCGCGCGCTCGGCGAAGGTTTCCACCAGCGCCCAGGACTGTCCGTCGGCAAGCGCCTGCAGCCGGCGGGCGACCTGCGCGTAGTCCACCGTGCCGCCGATGTCGTCGCCCGCGGCCGCACGCGCGGCATCCGTCGCCAGTTCGACGTCGACACGCAGCGCCTGTCGGATGCGCTGCTCCCAGGCATACACGCCGATGCAGGTTTCGACCGTCAGGCCGCGGATGAATACAGTGTCCATTCTGTTCGCTCCTTCGGCATGTCTGGATCAAGAACGGCGCGCCGCGTGCGCAGCATCCTACAACGGATTCCCGGGTCGGTGGGCGCGGAGGATTCCGGCGCGCCCGGTTGGCCGCGCCCAGCCTCTGGCCTTATGCTGTCCCCGTAGCGCTCCATCGTGCGTCCCGGCTTGCCTTGCCCCCATCGATCGGCTAACATCCGCTCCCTTTCTGCACGAGCAAAACGCATTCGGAGTTACTCGCATGGCCAGAGTATGTCAGGTAACGGGCAAGCGCCCTGCAACCGGGAACAATGTTTCCCACGCGCACAACAAGACGCGCCGCCGCTTTCTGCCCAATCTGCACACGCATCGTTTCTGGGTCGAGGGCGAGAACCGCTGGGTGAGCCTGCGCGTATCCTCCAAGGGCATGCGCATCATCGACAAGAAGGGCATCGAAGCCGTTCTGTCCGACATCCGCAGCCGCGGCGAAAAGGTCTAAGGAGCATCAGCAATGGCCAAGGGTCCCCGAGAGAAAATTCGCCTGACGTCCTCCGCCGGTACGGGTCACTTCTACACCACGACCAAGAACAAGCGGAACATGCCGGAAAAGATGGAGATCATGAAATACGATCCCGTCGTCCGTAAGCATGTGATGTACAAGGAAGGCAAGATCAAGTAAGCGGGCGTTTTCACCACCCCGTTTGCGCGAAGGGCCCGGCAGGCGACTGCCGGGCCCTTCGCGTTTCTGCCGTCCCGCCGTGGCGGGAGACGACTACCCTCAGCGGGTGGCCGCGGTCTGCCCCAGCGAGTAGCCACGCAGGTTGCGGGCGAAATCCTGCAACGCGCGGATGCCGCTCGCCTCGGCCTGCGCGCACCACTCCTGCAGCGAACCGATCAGCGTGTCCGTCGCCTGGGTGCGGCTCCACAGCGCCTGCAGGCGCTGGCGGAACTGATAGACCGTGTTCAGCGACTCGCAGCTCGCCAGCGCATCGGCCAGACGCGCCTTGGCGCGTTCGTCCATGCGTGTTTCCTCGCGCACCAGCGCGCGGCGGCCGCGCTTGAGCAGGCGACGGCAGGAATCGTCGGCCCGGCGCAGCTCCTCGCGCAGTACGGGCAGCATCACCTGACGCGCGTAGTTGGCCATCAGATGCAGACGCCCCACCACCACGGCGCGCGCGGTCTCGACGTCGAGCTTGTCCTTGTTCGGCACGAACAGCGGCCGCGGGGCGACCTTCTTGACCCGTACCAGATGCAGCGCCTGCAGGATGCGGATGTACATCCAGCCGATGTCGAACTCCCAGCGGCGCATCGAGAACTTGGCCGAACTCGGAAAGGCATGGTGGTTGTTGTGCATCTCCTCGCCGCCGACGATGAGGCCGATCGGGGAGACGTTGGTCGAACCGTCGGTGGTTTCGTAGTTGCGGTAGCCGCGGTAATGCCCGAGGCCGTTGATCACGCCCGCCGCCCAGAACGGAATCCACAGCATCTGCACTGCCCAGATGATCATGCCGTAGACGCCGAACAGCGCCAGATCGACCGCCGCCATCAGGCTGATGCCAAGGTAGTTGTGGCGCGAATACAGATGACGCTCCAGCCAGTCGTTCGGAGTGCCGTGGCCGTAGTTCTCCATGGTCTCCGGGCGGTTGGTCTCGTCGCGGTACAGCTCGGCGCCTTCCAGCATGACCTTGCGGATGCCGTAGACGTGCGGGCTGTGCGGATCTTCCGGCGTCTCGCACTTGGCGTGGTGCTTGCGGTGGATCGCCACCCATTCTTTGGTGACCATGCCGGTGGTCAGCCACAGCCAGAAGCGGAACACGTGCTGCAGCGCGGGATGCATGTCGAGCGCGCGATGCGCCTGACAGCGGTGCAGAAACAGCGTCACCGTGACGATGGTCATGTGCGTCATCGCCAGCGCGACGGCCACGTAACCCCACCACGGCAGATGCAGATATCCATAGAGCATGGATAGTGAAAAATTCATGTTTTCAGTCCCCTTAACGACAGTGGAATCACTATAGCGAAGGCCGGATACAGCGTCCACGCAAAGCGCCGAACGGCACTAAACGCCCGCACGAATGTACTATTGGAAAAATCAATCGTAAGCCGTGCCGCCAAGCCTGCGCAGATATCGGGGAACCATCGCACCCCGTTCCGAGACAAAGGCTCAGCCGCTAATGACGTGACTCCTATGACACCCCGACATTCCAAGCACGCAAGCAGCACTGACGTATGACCGCAACGCACCTCATCGAGGCGCGTGGTCTGGCGCGGTATTACGGTAGCCAATGCGCCGTGCAAGGCATCTCACTGGAGCTGCACCCAGGCGAGGTTCTCGGCCTGCTGGGGCCCAACGGGGCCGGCAAGTCGACCACCCTGTCGATGATCAGCGGCAACCTGGCCCCCAGCGCCGGTCGCATCCTGATCAACGGCATCGATCTGCTCGACGCGCCGCGGCAGGCCAAGCGCCACCTCGGCTACCTGCCGGAACATCCGCCGCTGTACCGTGACCTCACGGTGGACGAATACCTGCGCTACGCCGCGCGCCTGCACGGCCTTGCCCGCAGCGAGGTGAGCGAGGCCGTCGAACTCGCCAAGTCCCGCACCGGGCTGGAAGACGCTGGGCATGCGCTGATCAACATACTCTCCAAGGGCTTTCAGCAGCGTGTCGGCATCGCCCAGGCCATTGTGCACCAGCCCGCCGTAGTCATTCTGGACGAACCCACGGTCGGCCTGGACCCGCTGCAGATCCGCGAGATCCGCGACCTCATTCTGGAGCTGAGCCGGGAGCACGGCGTCATCCTCTCGACTCACATCCTCGCCGAGGTCCAGGCCACCTGCCATCGCGTGATGATCATCAACCGCGGCCAGACGGTGTACACCGACACCCTGCAGCACCTCGCCGAACAACGCCCGAGCACTGCGCTCAAGGTCGCCTTCGCGCACCCGCCGGAACCGCGCGAACTGTGCGCGATCGAGGGCATCACCGCGCTGCACAGTCTTGGAGAAGGCCGATTCCGCATCGAGCATGCGGCGGGCCGAGACCCGGCCACGGTCATCGCCGAACGCGCCGTGGCGCAGGGCTGGGGGCTGCGCGAATTGACCCCCGAACGCGCCAGCCTGGAGCAGGCGTTTCTCAACACCATCTATCAGGAGCACAACGACATCGAGGGGCTGCCGGCATGATCCTGACCATCGCCAGGCTCGAATTCCGGCGCATGTTCTATTCCCCGCTGGCCTGGGTCGTGCTCGCCATCGTGCAGTTCGTGCTCGCGCTGATTTTCCTCAGCATGCTGCAGAACTTCATCGACAGTATCGAACCTCAGCTTGCCGGCGTCTCCGGCGCGCCGGGGCTCACCGACCTGGTCGTCTCCCCGCTGTACATGTGGTCCGGCATCGTCATGCTCGCGGTCTCACCGCTGCTGACCATGCGCAGCCTCAGCGAGGAATTCCAGAGCCGCAGCCTGCCCCTACTCACCTCCGCGCCCGTCTCGGTCACCGAGATCGTCCTCGGTAAATACCTGGGGTTGCTCGCCTTCATGCTGCTGATGGTGTTCATGGTCACGCTGATGCCGCTATCGCTCTCGGTCGGCACCCACCTCGACTGGGGCCAGGTCGCCGCCGCCGTGCTCGGGCTCGCCCTACTGCTCGCCTCGTTCACCGCCGCCGGCCTCTATATCTCCAGCCTGACCGCCCAGCCCACGCTGGCCGCGGTCGGCACCTTCGGCCTGCTGCTGTTCCTGGTGGTGCTGTACATCTCCGGCACCTCGCAGAACACCGCCAGCCAGCTGTTCATCTATCTCTCGCAGTTCAGCCATTTCCTGTCGTTCCTGCGTGGCGAGTTCAGGAGCAGCGACCTGGCCTACTACCTGCTCTTCACCCTGACGTTCCTCGTGCTGACCGTGCGCCAGCTCGATGGCCAGCGACTGCCGCGCTGAGGCCCCGATGCAGATTACGCGCACCACCCGCTGGCAGCTAAGACTCAACTCCCTGGCCTTCGTCGGCCTGTTCCTGGTCGCCATCGGCCTGCTTGCCTGGCTGAGCCAGCACTACGACTTCGCCCAGGACTGGACCTACAACCACCGCAACAGCCTCGCGCCGGTCACCCGCAAACTGATCGCAGGCATCCACAAGCCGATCCGCTTCATCGCCTTCGTCAGCGACGACGCCGCGCTGCACGAGCGCATCCGTAGGCAGCTCGCGCCCTACCGCCGGGCCGGACACGACGTCAGCCTGAGCTTCGTCAATCCCGACCTCGCGCCCAAGCAGGCGCAGAAGTTCGGCATCAGCCACAGCGGGCAGATGGCGATCGAGATCGGCGACCGCCACCGCGTGGTCGACAACCTGAGCCAGCAGGGTATCGCCAACGCGCTGATGCAGCTCTCGCGCACCGGTAATCGCTGGGCGGTGTTTCTCGAAGGGCAGAAGGAACGCAGCCCACTGGACACGACCAGCAGCGGCCTGAGCCGGCTGGCTGCGCGCCTCGAACAAACCGGTCTGCACGTGCAGCCGATCAACCTTCTGCGCACCCCGCAGATACCGGAAAACACCGCTGTGCTCGTCATTGCCGGGCCGCAGACCGACTTCACCTCCGGCGAGGCAGACGCCGTGGTCCGCTACGTCGAGCACGGCGGCGACCTGCTCTGGCTGCACGACCCAGGCAGCCTGCACGGCCTCGCGCCGCTGGCCAAGGCGCTCGACCTGAGCTTTGTGCCCGGCACGGTGGTCGACGCCAATCCCGAACTGCGCGCCATGATCGGCATCCAGAACCCCGCCGTGGTCCCGGTCCTCGACTACGGCCCCTCGCCGATTACCGAGCACCTGCGGATCCAGACGCTGATGCCCTTCACCTCGGCCATCGCCCAGCCTGCCGGCGGCAAGACCTGGCAGGGCACGCCGCTGCTCGATTCGCTGCCCAAGAGCTGGAGCGAGACCGGCCCGCTCAAGGGCGACGTCAAATACGACGCCGCGCGCGGCGACACGCTGGGTCCGCTGGTGCTCGGCGAGACGCTGAGCCGCAAGCGCGGCGACGGCCACGAACAGCGCATCGCCGTGTTCGGCACCAGCGCCTTCGCCAGCAACGCCTTCATCGGCCTCGGCGCCAACCTGGATCTCGCCACCGGCACCGTCAACTGGCTCAGCCATGACGACAGCCTGGTGCAGATCCACCTGCCCGCCGCGCCCGACATCCGGCTCACCCTGAGCCGGACCGAGGCCTACGCCATCGCCGCCGGCTTCCTGATCGTGCTGCCCATCGGCCTGCTGCTCCTGGGCACCCTGGTCTGGATGCGCCGGCGCCGTTCCGCCCGCTGATGGCCGCCTCCGCAGGACAACGCCGCGGGTGGCTCAACCTCGGCCTGCTGGTCGTGGTCGGTCTGCTCGTGGTGATCGTGTGGAAGGCAGAACGCCCGCGTCCGCCGAGCGCACACGCCCTGATACCGGGCTTCGCGTCCGCCTCGGTTGAGCATATCGTCATCCACCGCGCCGGCCGCCCCGAGCTCGTCTTCGCGCGTACCGCAGACGGCTGGCGTATCGCCAAACCCCTGCAGGCACGCGCCAACGACCTGCTGATGGACGCACTGCTCGCCGTGCCGACCGCACACAGCCGCCACGGCTATGCCGCCAAGGACCTGGAACTGGATCAATACGGCCTCGCCCCGCCGCGCGCGCGCATCGACTACGGCCACGGGCACGCTATCGACCTGGGCAGCGTCAACCCGGTCAACAAGCTGCGCTACGCGCTGACCGGCGGGCGCGTCTACCTGATCCAGGATGCGCTGGAAGATCTCCCGTTCGCCGCCGCCACGCACTGGGTCAGCCTGTCCCTGCTGCCGCACAAGGCGAACATCCGTGACCTCGCGCTGCCTGATCTCGACATCCGCGCCCGCTCTCCCAGCGGCTGGCAGGTCACGCCGCGGCCCAGGCATTTCGAAGCCGACCAGGTAGCTCAGTTGCTGCGCCACTGGACGCTGGCCACGGCCTACAGCGTCACCGCCGCCAAGCAGGATGCCTCGACGCCCGCGGACATGAAGCAGATCGCCGTCACCCTAGACAGCGGCAAGGTCTACCGCTTCGGCATCCTCTCCACACACCCCGATCTGATCCTGCGGCGCAACGGCCTCGACTACCGCCTGCCCGCCTCCGCCGCGCGCGACCTGCTGTCGCTTCCCCCGGCGGCCCCGCCTGCAGCACCATCCGCGACCACGCCCGGCTAGCCGGCCACCTCACCCGGCCTTCAGCGGGGCCTCGCGCATCCGCTCGCGCTGCTCGCGCAGCGTGAGAATCTGTTCCTCCCAGTAACGCACGCTGCCGAACCAGGGAAAGGCCATCGGAAAGGCGGGATCGCACCAGCGGCGCGCCAGCCAGGCGGCGTAATGCAGCAGGCGCAGGGTGCGCAGCGGCTCGATCAGCACCAGCTCGCGACGGTCGAAATCGAAGAACTCCTCATAACCATCCAGAATCTCGCCAAGCTGACGCTGCATGTCCGCGCGCTCGCCGTTGAGCAACAGCCAGATATCCTGCACCGCCGGCCCCATTCGGCTGTCGTCGAGATCGACCAGATGCGCCCCGCTGTCGGTCCACAGCACATTGCCGGCGTGCATGTCGCCGTGCAGGCGGATCGTGCGGAAATCGCTCGCCGCAAAGCGCGCATCCACGTCCGCCAACAGATCCTCGGCCAGGAAGCGGTATTCGCCCACGTATTCGCGTGGAACGCACTCGTTGGCCAGGAGATACTCGATGCTCGCGTGTCCGAAATCGGCCGGCGCCAACGTCGGTCTGAGACGAAAATCCCGTGCCGCGCCGACCGCGTGCAGCCGCCCGATGAACTGCCCCAGGCGATACAGCGTGTCGGGATCGCCCAGCTCCGGCGCACGCCCACCGCGGCGCGGAAACAGCGCGACGCGAAACCCGCCATGGCGCGACAGCGTATCGCCATCCGCACCCGCTATCGGGGCCACCACCGGAATCTCCAGCCCGGCCAGCTCCTGCGAAAACGCATGCTCCTCGTAGATCTGCCCGTCGCTCCAGCGCCCAGGACGATAGAACTTGGCGACCAGAAATCCCGCCTCCTCGTCGCCGATCTGATAAACGCGGTTCTCGTAACTATTGAGCGCCAACACCGACCCCGTCGGCCGGGCACCGGCCGCCTCAACGGCATCCAGCACCAAATCGGGCGTCAGTCGATCGTAGGGGTGTTGGGCGTCCTGCGTGTCTGCCATGAATGGGCCTCCTTACACGCATTCTGCCCTAGAGCGGCCGGGTCGGATAATCTATCGCAAACGGCCACCCCTCGGTTCTTACAGTTGACCGGTCGTACGGCGACAAAGGCATTCATATGGATAGGCGAATCGACTTGCTGATTCGGCCAAATCCGACCGCTTTCAGAAAATGCAAATCGATCGTACTGATCGGCTGCCTGGTAGCCGCTGCACCTTGAATCACGCCGCCTTTGAAACCACAACCTGCTCCACGCCCATCTATCGAATTCCTAAAACTCCGTAGCGCGCATATTCCCATCCGGCAAGCGCATTTTAATCCCCGACACGACGCATTGTTTTGACGAATCCAGCAGCCGCATAGAAAAGCTCATTCAGTTCTTCGCTGAGGCATCAAGGTCAGACCGATAAGCTCCGCGGCCGGGCATATCGCAAACAATGAGCGGCGCAGAACGATTTCAAGAAATCCCACAAGGAACAATTGTTTAATATTTATTACAAGCTTATTGTTACAAATATTAATATACATTGTTTTATATGGAATTATTTTAAATAGCCACCTTTCAAAGGCTGCATGTCAGATAATTTATCCGGATGACCCAACCGAGTTTCCTTACTGAGCGGTAACAATTTGCAACAATTTTCTATGCCATAGTAGCGCTCGTGATTTTCATGGATGACTCATGATGCCTGAAGCATTAGCCATGGCGTCGTTGAAGTAGCGGCATTCAGAGATATTTTAAAATCAATACATTGGCCAATAGGGGGGTTGCTGTTTAATGAAGACATCCTTCTATGCATTGGGTATTGATATCCGGAAAATCAGATCAGGCATTTTCTCTGCGACGACTGCTCACGCAGGATGGCTTCAGAGTCGCTTATGCCAGAAATTTAGAACAGACTGAGGAATTGCTATCTACCAGAGATTTTTCCGTCATTATCATGCGCGGTTATTCACACGATGAGTTTTCCCAGTGGCTGCACGATATCGAATTGATTCTCCCTGTGCCGCACAAATGCCCGCCGATCCTGTTGATGCATTCAGCGGAACGATGCAACGAAATACACACCGACTGGGCGCCTGTCTTTTGTACGCACGATCAAACGACAGGCGAGGAAATACTGCTGCGCATTCGCGCGCTGCTAAGACGCGCCTCGGGCTATCCGAATCACCGATATATCGGACCCCTGGGCCTCGACCCGCTCACCCACCGCGCCTACCTCAACGGCTGGCCCATCGCTCTGCGGGCCAAGGAAATCGAATTGCTGCAGGCCCTGCACGATCGCGGCACGCGAGCCGTTTCCTATGAACGGTTGGAGGCCGTGGTGTGGATGGGCAAGCCGAATGTGCGCGCACGGCTTGCCTCGCAGATCCGCAATCTGCGCGCATCCCTGGAGCGCCAGGGCGTGCCGATCACGATCCGCAACGTCAAGGGTTATGGTTACCGGCTGGTGCAGGCCGTGCCGCAACGCAACGGAACCGGGCGACGCAACGTGTCTAGGAAGATGAAGACCGTATCCAGCATCAAAGGTGGCTCGCCTGCCAGTCACCGTGACCATGCGGAACCCATATCCGCAAACCAGGCGACCTCGAGGCCGCCTAAGCGCGTGTCATTTCAGGCTTCTCGTCTGCATCCTTCCGATGCCGGCCCGATGATGGGCACATCGTCCCCGGCCAAGCATTTCGATAGCGTTTCGAAGATAATTCACCGGGCGGTTATGCCGCCCGCCCGTCTACTCCACATCAAGGATTGATCCCCATGGGTTTTAACCGCACTCGAACCGGTCAGGTCCGTGTCTCGCTCGCATGCATAACCGCCGCACTGCTGATGGGTTTGGCCGGTGTCGCCAATGCCGCCGACGTCGCGCAGATCGTCCATGCGCGCAAGGAGCACTTCAAAGAGCTCGGCCGGAACGACAAGTTTCTACGCGACGAGATGCATCGCTCGCCCCCGGATTGGCACTGGATCCAGGTCTACGCAAAGCGAATCGACACACTCTCCAATGCCCTGCCCAACTGGTTCCCCGCGGGCAGCGGAAAAGGGCATGGCGTCGCTACCCGAGCGAGCCAGGAAATCTGGAAAAAACCCGCCGCGTTCGCCCGAGCCGCTCAGAGGATGAAAATCAGTGCGGACAACATCACACGCGACGCCGCCAAACACGACCTTCACGCGCTCGCATTCGATGCCAGGAAACTCGGCCAGTCCTGCGGCAGTTGCCACCGGGCCTTCCGCACGCACAGCAGCTGGTGGTGACGCATGAGCAATACGGAGACTGCCGTTCGAAAACGCGTTCGGGTCTGGGATCTGCCGACGAGGATCTGGCACTGGAGCCTTCTGATACTGTTCGCGACCTGCTGGTGGACCGCAGATACAGACCACATGCGGTGGCACCTGTTAGCCGGCTACGGCGTCCTTGGCCTCGTGTTTTTCCGGATCGTCTGGGGTTTTTGTGGCGGACAAACAGCCCGGTTCAGCAGCTTCGTTCGCGGGCCCGCAGGCATTTGGCGCTATGCCCGCAAGCTATTCAAGCGCGATGGCACGGCGTCACTCGGTCACAACCCACTGGGAGCACTCAGCATTATCGTCATGCTGAGCCTTTTGCTGCTGCAAACCATATTCGGACTTTTCGCGGTGAATGACGACGGCGGCGCCTCAGGCCCACTGTCCCAGTGGGTCTCCTACGACACAGGACGCCTTTTCGCACACTTGCACGCCTTCAATTTCAACCTCCTGTTACTCCTCATCGGCCTGCATCTCGTCGCGATCATCTTCTACCGCCTGGTCCGCGGAGAGAATCTGGTATCGGCCATGATCCATGGTTACAAGTCGCATCGCGAGTCCGGCGAAACCCCGTATTTCGTACCCCCGTGGCGCGCAATACTCGTCGCAGCCTCCGTTTTCATCGGGGTCGTATTACTGGTGAGAATCTGATCGCAGCGAGCGAGAGATATAAGAAGAACAAACCGACCAGGATTGGCGTTTCGGACGCGATTACAGGTCACCATGATCAATTTGCACTATGACGCATAGGATCTGATAACACGCTGGATCAATCCACTGCGATAATGCCGCACGGATTGTTCCTAGCCCGGGAATTCTACGTGGCGAGCCGTTGCACGGGCTGGCTACGCACGGTGCCGAGCCTGCCCCGCGATCCGCGCAACCCGGAGGATGTGGACACCAAGGCGGTAGACCATTGGCTTGATGCGACCAGTTACGGCATGGCCGGACCTTCTGCTGGGATCGTCACTGTGCGAGGCTTCGAGGGAGCACCGCCCCGCATGCCGGATACGTGCGAGCGCGTCATCTATGTCTGACAGCGGATAATCTACAACTAATTGATCTACAAGTAATTATCGCCTTACCCGCACTTGGCGCGGGGTTTATCCTTACTCTCAATGTGGACATCTGGCGTCCGCAGGGTTGAGTGGGAAGAGCCCCGCCGTTATCTGCCTTGGGCCTCCCGGTTGAGTACCACCCGAACAAGGAGGCCGGCATGGCAACCCGAGACCTCAAGACCGTCCCCACCGATGTGCCGCTAACACCGGACAACATCGACCGGCTGGCCGCCCGTGCCGCCGAACTCGCCGCCGCGTTCAAGCGCAAGATCGGGAAGCTGCAACAGCAGGTCGCCGACGCATCCGGCAACATCAACCGCGATGCGCAGGGCATCGTTCAGGATGCCGACCCGGCCGACCGCGCCGCAGCCCATCGGCTCGCCAAGAACAAGGCCAACCGGAGCATCGCGCAGTTCCGCAGGAATATCGTGGCCTCCAGCCATACCGACCGGCAGCAGATTCTCGACCAGTTCGCCAAGACCGCCGCAGACGCTGAGTTCCAGCTCTGCTCGCACGGCTGAGCTAATAATTGGCTATGACCCAATACGAGATATTCCTGGTTTAGAAGATAATCCTTACCGTGGTGAGGTATGGGGATCTAAGGAAAATCGGCCCAACAAATTCACCCGCACCCAAAAGCGAGCTTTAGCTGAGGCTTCAGAATGGTTTGTTGAATTGTCGGGTGTTGAGATCAAGATTTAGAAATCGCAAAACCCTTCACGTACTGCCGAAAACAATAGCAAAACGGCCATCTCGAAGGATGGCCGTTTTGTGTGGGATTGGTGCCGACGCGCAGAATCGAACTGCGGACCTATCGATTACGAATCGATTGCTCTACCAGCTGAGCTACGTCGGCCTATACTTTTCTTTATTAAACCCTTATTAGCAGGGCGAATACACCAGCTAATTAGCGGTTTATATTGATGATTCTTGCGTTCAACCTACTACTTACGAATCAGTTGCTCTACCAACTGAGCCACAACGGCAAGGGGCGTAAGGATAGTCAAAGCGCCGGCAAAGCTCAACGCCGTCTTGATGCGGCCCTCAACGGGCGCTGGGTTTGACCCGGATGATCACGTCCACCCCGGCCACGTCTACCGCCTCGGGCAGGACCGGCATGCGATTGATGGTCACGTCCGCCGCCTCGATGTCTTCCAGTTCGCCCGATTCGAGGTGGTAGAGGTGGTGGTGCGGGTCCAGGTTTGTGTCGAAGAACATCTTGCTCGGGTCGACCACGACCTCGCGCAGCAGTCCTTTCTCCGCGAACAGGCCGAGGGTGTTGTATACCGTGGCCTTGGAGACGCCGTGACGGGTGCCGCTCAAGCGCGCCAGGACCTGATCGGCGGACACGTGCTGATGTGCGCCGAACAGCAGGCAGCCGATCTCCACACGCTGCTGCGTGGGCGTGATGCCGTGTTCGCGCAGCAGGCCGATAACGGCGGCGCGGTCGGTCATGGGCTGGCGGGCGGAATAAGTCATACTGCAATCCTAACGCAATATTTAGACGCGGTCTAGAACGGGAACGAATCGCATTACGCCCCAGCGGGGTAGGCGTAGGCTTCGGCGGGGATCAGCGGCGTACGTCCCATCATCAGATCGACTAGCACCCGCACCGAGCCAAGGCCGATCACCACGCCGTTGCGGTAATGCCCGGCATTCACGAACAGCCCGCTGGCGCGCGGGTGCTCGGCGACCACGGGCACGCCGTCCGGCGAACCGGGACGCAGCCCGGACCACTGATGCTCCACCGGCACGTCCGCCAGCGCGGGCACCAGCCCGCGCGCGGCGTCGCGCAGCGAGGCGAGCGCCGCGTCCGTCGTACCCTTGTCGAAGCCGACTTCCTCAAGCGTGCTGCCGACGACGATTCGGCCGTCGCGGCGGGGAATCAGGTAGCGGTCGCCGCGCAGGACGATGCGCCGCAGCAGCCCCGGCTCGGCGCGAAACACGATCATTTGCCCGCGCACCGGGCGGATCGGCGGCGCCCCGCCCAGCTCGTCGAGCAGCCCGGCGCTCCACGCGCCGCCGGCAATCACCACCTGCCCGGCCTGCCGCAGGCCCTGCTCCGTGTCCACGCCGGCGATCCGGCCTGCCGTCACGCGCAGCGCGCGCACAGGGTTGTTCGACTCGACCGCGATGCCGGCAGGAACAAGGCCCTCGCGCAGGGCGCGGACCAGGCGCGGGTTGCGCATCTGCGCGATACCGGGCATCCACAACCCGCCGGTCGCGGGCGCCAGCGCCGGCTCGCAGCGACGCACGCCCTCGGCATCGAGCCATTCCATCTCGACGCCCTGTGCGTCCGCCCAGGCGAGCGCCTCGGCCTGCTCGTCGCTGTCCGTCATCAACAGCCCGCTGGGCTCCCATTCGGGGTCGACGCCGCTGTCCTCGCACAGCCGCCGCGCCAGAGCGGCGTAGCGGGCCTGGCCGTAGCGCGCGAGGTGCGTCACCGCCTCAGGGTAGCGCCAGGGATACAGCGGAGACAGAATCCCGCCGCCCGCCCACGAGGCCTCGCGGCCCGGCTCGCCGCGCTCGATCAGGCGCACCGCGAGACCCTCGGCGCTGAGTTCACGGGCGGTCAGCATGCCGATCAGGCCACCGCCCACGATGATGCAATCGTCCATTGACTGTCGCTGTCTGTTGCGCCGGCCGGTACGGGGCGCGGCATTCCGGCGGGTAAACGAAAAACCCCGGCATGCCGAAACATGCCGGGGCACATAGGGCACCCGTGGGCCATTCTAAACCGCGTAGGCCGGCGCGGCATGCGCCGGATCAGGTTGCGCCGCTTAAGATCAGCTCAAAGACTCGCCTCCAGCGCGGCGGCAGCCTGGTACAACCGCGCCTCGTCGAAATGACGCCCAACGAGCATGACGCTGGCCGGCAGCCCGTCTACGTCGCCACAGGGCATGGCGATGGCGGGATGATGCGTGAGGTCGAAGGGGCTGGTGTTGGCCAGCATCTCGAAGGCTCCCTTGACCTGCGATACATCGTCGTCGGCCGGGAACTCGGTTGCGGTCATCGGCGTGGTCGGCATCAGCAGCATGTCGAACTGCGTGAGCGCTTCGTCGTAAGCCGCGCGCAGGGTCTTCACCGCGTTGATCGCCTTGCCGTAGTGGTAGCTGCCGTGTCGCGCGTTGACATACTCCCCGAACAGCATCAGCAGCTTGGTCGTCGCCGACATCTCGTCCGCCTGATCTCGCCAGCGCGCGTGGAATTTCATCAGATCGGTCGCGTAGTAGTCCTCGCGGCTGATGCCGTAACCGTCGCCAACCAACATAGTGGCGTACAGCCCCTGGATGCCGACGGGTGCCCACAGGGTTGAGCCGAGCTTGTGCAGCGGGACCGAGACCTGGGAAACCTCCGCGCCGAGTTCCGCCAGCTTCCGAGCCACGGCCATCACCCTCGCATCGACCTTCGGGTCGGACTCCGCCCAGCCGAAGCCTTCCTGCAGGATACCGATCCTAAGCCCGGCGACGCCCTTGTCGAGCAGTGCCTCATAGTCCTGCACCTGCTCGTCGGCATACACCTGCCGAGGGTCGAAGCCGTCCTTGCCGGCGAGGGCCTTGAGCATCTTCGCGTTGTCGGCCACGGTGCGCGTCATCGGGCCGACGTGATCCACGGTGATCTCGATGGGCATGATCCCCGTGTAGGGCACGAGGCCGAACGTGGGCTTCATGCCGACGATGCCGCAGAACGAGGCCGGCATGCGGATCGATCCGCCCTGATCGCCGCCCAGGGCACCGCGGCATTCCCCCGTGGCGACGGCCACCGCGCTGCCGGACGACGAACCGCCCGCCATGCGTTCCGGATTGATGGGATTGCGCACCGGACCGTTCGCGCAGGTATGGCTGCCACCGGACAGGCAGAAATATTCGCAGTTGGCCTTGCCGACCACGCGCGCACCGCTTTTCAGCAAGCGGGTGACGACCGTCGCGTCAACATTGGGCGTATAGCCCTCCATCGTCGACGCGCCGTTCATCATCGGGATGCCGGCCACCATCACATTGTCTTTGACCGCAATATCCCAACCCTTCAGCGGACCGTCCGCCTCGCCGTCGATGGCGCAGCGCACATACCATTCGTTGAATTTGTTTTCTTCCGCTGCGGGCCGGTGCCAGCCCCCGCGCGGGTAATACGTCTCGGGTTTTTTTCCGGGAATGGCATCGACCGTGTTATACGCATCGACATAGCCCTGCATCATGCCCTGGTATGCGATCAGATCTTCCGACGACAGACTGATTCTCAGCTTGTCGCAAATCTCATCGAGCTCGACCAGCGTGGGTAGCGTAAGCGCCATCTTGCAGTCCTCCAATTTCCTTCAGTGAAAAAATTTCGGGTGCGACCGGGGGGCCCGGTGCATTCAGGAATTTTCAGGGTTTTGCGGTCAGCGGCGCCGCGACGATGGGAATGGATTTGCACATGTCGTGACAGGCGGACTCGACCGTACAGCAGAGCGAACACACGGTTCCGGAGTGATGCGGACAATCCAGCAGGTCGGGCGATTCGAAATGATCGCTGCACACGGCGCACGCGTGCTTGGGCGCAACATGCGCCGACACCGGACCGTCTGACGGCATGCGCTTGATGTAATATTTTCCTTTCGTCAGCACAGCAATCAGAGGCACGCAGATAAACGAAACCAGGGCCGCAACAAACGGAGCGTACGGTTTGAGTTCTGCGCCCAACATGCCGAAATAGGTGCCGATGGAAATGGCTGATGCGATCAGCATGCTGCCGAATCCGACGGGGTTGAAGTTGTACAGGTGTCCGCGTTTGAATTCGACCCAGCTCGGCCCGATACCCAGCATTTTTCGATTGATCGTTAAATCCGCAAATACCGCGACGATCCACGAAACAGCCACGTTCGAATAAAAACCGAGCAGCGCGGCCATTTCCTTGAATACGTTCGCTTCCATGAGCGCCAGCCCGATCAAGACCTGCAACAGCAGCCAGGTGAAGCGCCCGTAATGCTTGTGCAGCACACGCGAAAAGAAATTTGACCAGGACAGTGACCCTGAATACGCGTTCGTGACGTTGATCTTCGCCTGCGCCACCACCACCAGCAGGAAGGCGAAGGTCGTGCCCAGCCAGTGCGGCAGGAACAGGTCGTAGGCGTACAGGAAATTCTGGAACGGCTCGTTGCTTTTCGCGCCGATATGCGATGCAGTGTAGGAAGCCACGTAGGAACCCAGCGTGTACGTGACGGCAAAAACGATGGCCCAGCCGGGACCGGACATGAAGGTCCAGAAACGGTGCGCCGCCGCATTGTCGCGCCCCTCGTCGGGCATGAAGCGTACGTAGTCCGCCTGTTCTCCGATCTGCGCCAGCAGAGACAGCAGGGCCGCGGCAGCCAGCCCGATCGATACGTTGCTGATCAGATGGGTCGAGGCGCCGGCGCTTGCCCCCATGCCCTTGTAGCTCAACCATGAACCAACGCCGTGGTCGCCGACCACAGCTACCGCAGCGATGGGCATGGCCAGCAGGGCTGCCCACAAAGGCCACGTCCAGGCCTGGAACTTGGCCAGAAAGGACATCCCGAACGTCACTAGCGGAATGATGACCAGCGCGACGATGACATATGAAATTTCAATTGGAACGCCGAAGGTGCCCGTAATGCCCTGCCCCATGATCGAGCCTTCGAACGCGAAATAGATAAATGTGAACGTGGCGTAGATCAATGAGGTCAGGGTCGAGCCCAGATAACCGAATCCCGCGCCGCGCGTGAGCAAATCCATGTCGATATTGTTTTTGGCGATTTCGCGGGCAATCGGAATTCCGGTCAGCACACAGAACAGCACCGCGATCAGATTGCCGATCAGGGCATTCGCGCTGCCCAACTGATTTGACAGCACGGCGCTGATCGCGAAGGGAAACAAGGCTGCCGATGCGCCAAGTCCGGCTGACGCGACAATTGCAGGAGACCATTTCCTGAAAGTTTTCGGTGCATACCGCAACGAATAATCTTCGACCTTTTCATGTGCGGTAACGCGTGCAAACCAGCTTTTCTGAGACGACATGTCTTTGCCCTCCAGGGTTGGTGCAGACGACCCCGCCAAGCAGATTGCATGCCATTCAATTAATGGATCAAATGATTGCGTTAAAGCCATGTAATTCAAGAATTACCCTAAATAACCTGATTTTCTAACGTGAAATAATTCGCGCACATTGTTGTGCACATACGCATGTATTGCACAGCAAATGTGCCAAATTTTTACTTGCTACACTAAATAAAAAGAAATTATTATTAACTTTATTAATTAAATTTAATTATTATACAAAATGGCGCTTCCCCTGATCGAGTGGGTAGCTTAGGTTTCTGAACGATGAGAGACATTGATCTTTACGCCCAGATTCTGGGGTTGAGTTCGCCGTGGCAGGTGATGTCGGTGGCGGTGGATCAGGCGAGCGAAGAGATTCGAGTTCAGGTCGCGCCAGAGCCCGGCACGAGCTGGAGCTGTCCGAAGTGCGACAAGCCCAGCCCTGGTTATGACAGCGCCGGCGTCGTTGGCGCCACCTGGACACCTGTCAGTACAAGACGGTACTGGAAGAGAATGTGCCGCGGGTGAAGTGCGCTGAACACGGGGTGGTGACCGTGGCGGTAGCGTGGGCGGAACCGGGCTCGGGGTTCACGGCGTTGTTCGAGGCCCTGATCATCGATTGGCTTAAGGAGGCGAGCATCCAGGCGGTGGCTCGGCAGTTGCGCTTGAGCTGGAACGCGATCGACGCGGTGATGCGCCGGGCCGTGCAGCGAGGTCTGGCGCGGCGCCAGGGGCAGCCGCCACGGGCGATCAGCGTCGATGAGACCGCCTTCAAGCGCGGGCATGAGTATGTCGCGATCGTCAGCGACCAGGACCGGGGCGTGGTGGTGCATGTGGCCGATGAGCGCAGGACCGAGAGTCTGGCCGGCTACTACGAGAGCCTGCCCGAGAGCCATAAGCTCGGGCTCGAGGCGGTGGCCATGGACATGTGGCCGGCCTACATCGCGGCGACCGAGGCCCATATCCCAGGGGCGCGAGAGAAAATCGCGTTCGACAAATTTCATGTCGCGAAGTATCTGGGCGAGGCCGTGGACCGGGTGCGTCGCCAGGAGCATCGAGCGCTGCTGGGTGCCGGGCAGACAACGCTCAAGGGCAGCAAGTATCAGTGGCTGACCAACCCGGCGAATATGAGCCGGGCGCAGCGCCGGCGCTTTCAGGCACTGCGCGAGAGCACGCTCAAGACCGCCCGGGCCTGGGCGATCAAGGAGTTCGCCATGGGCCTGTGGCACTACACCCGCCGCACCTGGGCCGCCAAGGGCTGGGCGCGCTGGATGGCCTGGGCGGTACGCAGTCGTCTGGCGCCGATGAAAAAAGCCGCGGCCACGCTCAAGAGACATCTGTGGGGCATCATCAACGCCGTGGTGCTCAAGGTCCACAATGGCCATGCCGAGAGCATGAACAGCCGCATCCAGCGCCTGAAGAAACGCGCTTGTGGCTTCCGCAATCGAGCCCGTTTCCATAACGCCATCTACTTCCATCTCGGTGGCATCGACCTCTACCCCAATGGCCTCGACAGCCGCTGAGTTACCCACCCTATCCGATGAAGCCCCTACAAAATAATCCCAACTCAACGAACAAGGATAGATTCATTTCGATCACGAAAACTCAGCCCACATCGGCAAACTCCGCCATCACCTGCAGCAGCACGTTGCATCCGGCGGCAAGATCTGCCGGCTCCGCGTGTTCGATTTCGTTGTGACTGATACCGCCGCGACAGGGCACGAAGATCATCCCGGTCGGTGCAATCCGGGCAACATGGACCGCATCGTGGCCAGCGCCCGAAACGATGGGCATGGCTACATACGCCAGATCGTCGGATGCGCGGGTGATGGCATCCACGCAGCGAGGAGAGAAGGCCTGAGCCGGGTAGGCGGACACTTCTTCCAGACGAATGTCCAGGCCGGTAGACGCCATCAGCTCGGCGGCTTTGGCGCGGATTTCGTCGACCATCTCCGCACACCCCGCATCATCGCCATGTCGCAGATCGATCGAAAATTTGACTCTGCCGGGAATGACGTTGCGACTGTTGGGAAACACTTCAACGCGGCCGACCGTACCCCGACCGTCCGGCGCATGCCGATGCGCGCAGGCGGCCACCTCCTGCATCAGGACGGAGGCGACCTGCAACGCATCCCGGCGCGACGACATCGGTGTCGATCCGGCATGCGACTCCATGCCGGTCACGGTGCAGTCGAACCACCGACTGCCCAGAACGCCGGTCACGGCACCAATGGTCTTGCCCTCCGCTTCGAGCACCGGCCCCTGCTCGATATGCGCCTCGAAATACGCACCGATGGGATGATGTCCTGGCTCCTGTGCGCCGAGATAGCCGATGCGCGACAGCTCGTCGACCAGCCGCTTGCCCTCTGCGTCGGTCGCCGCATAGGCGTGCTCCAGCGTGACTGCTCCCGTGAAAACACCGGAGCCCATCATGACCGGTACAAAGCGACAGCCCTCCTCGTTGGTCCACCAGACGACTTCCAGCGGAGCCTGCGTCACGATGCCGTGATCGTTCAGTGTGCGCATCACCTCGAGCCCGGCGAGCACGCCATAGTTACCGTCGAATTTGCCGCCGGTGGGCTGGGTGTCGATGTGACTGCCGGTAACGATCGGCGGGAGGCTGTCGTCCAGCCCGGACCTGCGCAAGAAACCGTTGCCGATCCTGTCGACGGTCACACTCAGCCCGGCTTCGCGCGCCCATCGAACGACCAGATCCCGCCCCTGGCGGTCGAGGTCTGTCAGGGCTTGCCGGCAGACTCCGCCCTTGGGCGTGGCGCCAATCCGGGCCAGTTCCATCAGCGAATCCCAGAGCCGGGTTTCGTCGATACGCAGTTCTCGAACACGCTGTTTAGCTTTGCTCGTCATCTGCTGCCTCCGATGATGATGAACCGTTCAGGCACAGCGCAACCCAGGGGATTGAGGGCGACGAGGTGTCGCCTCAGGTTCCGACTGCGTTCAGATACGCACGCCAGCCGCCGTGGGCGGTGATGTCTTCGCTGTTGACCAGGGCGTGCGGCTCGCACAGGAAGCCCTGTACCCATTCGCCGTCTTCCAGCTCCACGGAACCGATGCACAGCGGCGATGGAATTTCGCGCAGGAAGCCGCCGAACTCGCCGGTGGGCAGCGACCAGACCTCGACCTCGATGGCGTCGCCGGCACCGGAAGGCAGGCTGCGCACCAGGCCGGGCTTGCGCGGCGTGGTGCCGCGCAGGGCGTAGAGCCGGTAGGCGTGCGCCGTCCGGCAGCGGCGCATCAGCTGTCCGCCGCGCACGGTCAGCTGGTGGTTCAGCGGCTGGCCGCTGAGGTGTGCGCCGACCACGGCCAGCTGAATATCGTCGTCGGCCGGCTCGTCAACCGCGCCCTCGCTCGCCTCGCCGGCAAAGCGCAGGGCCAGGGTCAGCAGATCGCGATCGCCCAGCGGCGGCGCAATCAGGGAAATGCCGAAGGGCATGCCGTCGCTGCGCTTGCCGGCCGGAAGGGCGATGGCACACTGGTCCAGCAGATTCACGAACTGTGTGTAGTAACCCAGCCGGCGGTTCGCGGCGAGCGGTTCGATCTCGACGTCCTCGCGCCGGACGTGGGTACCGATGGTCGGCGTGACCAGCACGTCGACGCGTGCCATTTGCTCCTCGGCCTTGCGCCGCAGCGCGGCGAGGCGGTACTGCGCGCCGAACACGGCAGCGGCATCGTAGGCCATGCCGTCCTCGATGATCGCACGTGTATGCGGCAGCACGGCTTCCGGCTGCTGCATCAGGAAGTGGCCGACCGCGACCAGCCGCTCGGCCACCCAGGGGCCGTCGTATAGCAGGCTGCCGGCCTCCAGAAACGGCGCGAAGTCGATTTCCACCCGGCGCCCGCCGATCGATTCCAGGCGCTGCAGGGCCGCCTCGAACAGCGCCTGCGATTCGGCGTCGCCGTAGAAGCGCAGCGCCTCCACGGCCGGCACGCCGAAATAAAAACCGCCCTCGTGCAGGCCGGCGCGCACCGGCAGCGGCGGCACGTCCCGGCTGAGCGGGTCGCGCGGGTCCGGCCCCAGGGCGATTTCCAGCACGTTGCCGGCATCGGCCACGCACTGGGCGAATATCGCCACGCAGTCCAGCGAGCGGCAGGCCGGCACCACGCCGGCGGTGCTGAGCAGGCCGCGCGTCGGCTTGAGACCGACGATGCCGTTGCACGCGGCCGGCACGCGCCCGGAACCGGCGGTATCGGTGCCGAGCGAGAAGCTGACGAGATCGCAGGCCACCGCGACCGCCGAACCGGAACTCGACCCGCCTGAAACGTAGGCCGGGTCGACGGCGTTGTCGCAGGCGCCGTAGGGCGAGCGCGTGCCGACGAGGCCGGTGGCGAACTGGTCCATGTTGGTCTTGCCGATCAGCATCGCGCCGGCCGCCTCCAGGCGCGCGACCACGGTGGCCGTGCGCGAGGCGGTGTAGGCGAATTCCGGGCAGCCGGCGGTGGTCGGATAACTCGCGACGTCGATGTTGTCCTTGACCGCGAACGGGATGCCGAAGAGCGGCAGTTCGGCGCGCTGCGCGGCGCCCATCGCACCCAGCGCGCGGGCGCGCAGCAGCAGATCGTCGTGGGGCAGCAGGTCCACCCAGACGTGCTGCGCGGTGCACGCCTCGATGCGCCCCAGCACCTCGCGCAGCACCTCTTCGGGCGTCGCGTCCTCATCCGCGTAGCGCCGGCGCAGGCGCGCGAGATTCAACGTCCCCGCCATGTCCACTTCCGCATCCCTGCGCATCGTCGAAGTCCTCAGGCGGCGCTCTGCGCCACCCGCGCAAGCAATCGCTCGCGTGCGTCGGCGTCGAGGAAGGCTGCCTCGATCGCGTTGCGCCCCAGCGTCAGGATGTCGTCCGCGGTCAGCCCGAGCGCGGCCTGCGTGGCGGTGAAGTTCTCGGTCATGTAGCCGCCGAAATAGGCCGGGTCGTCGGAATTGACCGTGGCGCACAGGCCGCGGTCGAGCAGCCGCTTGAGCGGGTGGTCGCGCATTTCGGCGAAGCCGCCGAGGCGCACATTGGACAGCGGGCATACGGTCAGCGGCATGCGCTCGGCGACCAGGCGTTCGACCAGCGCGTCGTCCTCCAGACAACGCACGCCGTGGTCGATGCGCGAGACCTTGAGCAGGTCCAGCGCCTCCCGGATGTACTCTGGCGGGCCCTCCTCGCCGGCATGCGCGACGGTCAGGAGGCCGTGTTCGCGCGCGGCGGCGAACACGCGCTCGAACTTGGACGGCGGATGCCCGACTTCGCTGGAGTCAAGGCCGACCGCGACGATGCGGTCTAGGTAGGGCTCGGCCTGGCGCAGGGTGTCGAAGGCGTCGGCCTCGTCGAGGTGACGCAGGAAACAGAGGATCAGCCGGGAGGTAATGCCGAGGCTGCGTTCGCCTTCGGCCAGCGCCCGGCTGATGCCGTCGAAAACGGTGGCAAAGGCCACACCCCGGTGGGTGTGGCTTTGCGGATCGAAGAAGATCTCGGTATGCACCACGCCCTGCGCCGCCACCCGCCTGAGGTAGGCGAGCGTCAGCTCGTAGAAGTCCTGCTCGGTGAGCAGCACCGCGCAACCCTCGTAGTACAGGTCGAGGAAGGACTGCAGGTCGTGGAACCGGTAGGCCGCGCGCAGCGCCTCCACGTCGGGATAGCGCACGCTGACGCCGTTGCGGCGCGCGAATGCGAACAGCTGTTCGGGTTCGAGCGTGCCCTCGATGTGCACGTGCAGCTCCACCTTGGGCAGGCGCTCGATCAAGACTCCGGTATCCATATCGATTCTCTCTTCTTGTTTCAGGCGGTGCCGGTCAGCTTGTCTGGCCTTCGACGCCCTTGACGAACCATTGCAGGCCGAGCAGTTCGTCTTCGCTCAGCGACTTCCCGGCGGGGACCTTCAGCATACCCTTCTGGTCGTAGATCGGGCCCTTGAAGATGTCGAAGCTGCCATCCTCGATGGCCTTCTTGCGCTTGTACACGAGATCGGCCACCGGCTTGGGAATGACCGGGCTGAGCGGCGCGAGCTGCACCATGCCGGACTTGAGGCCGCCCCATACCGCCTCGGACTTCCACTTGCCTTCGAGCACCTTGCGCGCAGTCTCGTAGTAGTAGGGTGCCCAGTCGTCGATGACGCCGCTGAGCTGTGCGTGCGGGCCGTACTGCTTCTGGTCGGAATCCTGGCAGAAGGCATAGATGCCCTTGCTCTCGGCCACCTGCATCGGCGCTGGGGAGTCGGTGTGCGTGGCCAGCACGTCGCAGCCGGAGGCGGCCAGAGTCAGTGCGGCCTCGCGCTCCTTGGAGGGGTCGTACCAGGTGTTCACCCACACGGTCTTGACCGTGGCCTTGGGGTTGGTTTCGTGCAGGCCGAGGGTGAAGGCGTCGACCACGCGGAACACCTCGGGGATCGGGAACGGCAGGATGTAGCCGACCTTGTCTGTCTTGGTCATCGCGCCCGCGATCAGGCCGATGAGGTACTGCGCCTCGTAGAAGCGGCCGTTGTAGTTGCCCATGTTCGGTGCGGTCTTGAAGCCGGTGGCCTGCTCGAAGATCACGTGCGGGAATTCCTTGGCGACCTTGAGCGTGGGGTCCATGTAGCCGAAGGAGGTGGTGAAGATCAGCTGATGCCCAGTCTGCGCCAGACGGCGGATCACCGGCTCCGACTTGGCCTCGGCAACGTCGGCCACGTAGTTGGACACGACCTTGCCGGCGAGCATCTTGTCCATGTACTTGCGGCCGAGCTCGTGCTGATAGGTCCAGCCGATGTCGCCGATCGGATCGACGTAGACGAAACCGACCTTGAGCGGCTTCTTCAGCGGAATGTGGTAGTACTCGCTGGCCATGCTGCGCCCCGGCAGACCACCTAGGGCGCCGGCCGCAGCCAGGGCACCCATGCCCTTGAGGAAATCACGACGTGAACTCATCTTTGCCATCTCCTTGCGTGTGAAGATCGAACGAACCCGACCGCGGGAGCATCAAGCCCGCCCCGCCGCCTTCAGGACTCGGCCCTGAACGGGCGCCCGAGCGCGGCCGGCGTGTGCAGCCGGATGCGCATCGGGTCGCGCGAAATCAGAACCAGCGCCGTCAGCACGGCCAGATAGGGCAATGCCGACAGAAAATACGTGTTCACCTGCAGACCCGCCGCCTGTGAGAACAGCTGGCCGATTCCGACGCCGGCGAACAGCCAGGCGCCGAGCAGCAGGCGCAGCGGACGCCAGGTGGCGAACACCACCAGGCCGACCGCGATCCAGCCTTGCCCCGCGACCATGCCCTGCGCCCACATCGGCGTATACACCGTGGACAGGAAGGCGCCGCCGAGGCCCGCCATCGCGCCGCCGAACAGCGCCGCGGCGTAGCGGATCGCGATCACCGGCAGACCGAGACCGCGCGCCACCTGCGGGTCCTCGCCCACGCTCTTGAGCATCAGCCCGCCGCGCGTCGCGCGCAGGTACCAGGCCAGCCCCAGCACCAGCAGGATCGCGAAGTACACTGGCAGGCTGTGATGGAACAGCACCGGGCCGAGCACGGGTATGTGCTGCAGCAGCGGCACTGGCGCATCGCCGAGCGGATGGATCGACTTGCCGGCGTAAGGCTGGCCGACGAAGGCGCTCAGGCCGTGGCCGAAGATGGTCAGCGCGAGCCCCGTGGCCACCTGATCGGCGGCGAGCTGCACGGTCAGCCAGGCGTAGATCAGCGCACAGAACAGACCCGCCGCGGCACCGGCGAACAACCCGACGACCGAGCTGCCGGTGTGGTAGGCGGCGATGAAGCCGGCCGCGGCGCCGACCGTCATCATGCCCTCGACGCCGAGGTTGAGCAGGCCCGCGCGCTCGGTGACCAGTTCGCCGGCCGAGGCCAGCAGCAGCGGGGTGGCGGCCACCACCACGCTGCCCCCGATCGAGGTCCACAGGTCGAGGCTCATGCCGGCACCCGCCGCAGCCGGTAGCGCACCAGCACGTTGGCCGCGAGCAGGGTGAACAGCAGCACGCCCTGCAGCAGCTGGGTTAGCGCCACCGGCAGGCCCATGGTGATCTGGGCGTTGTCCGCGCCGACGTAGAACAGGCCGACCAGCAGCGCCGCCGGCAGCACGCCGAGCGGATTGAGCTGGCCGAGGTAGGCCACGATGATCGCGGCGAAGCCGATGTCCGAGTAGATGTTCGGGCGCAGCTGGTCGATCGGCCCGGCCACCTGCAGGATGCCCGCCAGCCCCGCGCAGGCGCCGCTGAGCAGGAAGGCCTGCCACACCGTGCGGCCGCGGCTGAAGCCCGCATAGCGCGCCGCCGGCGCGCTGGCCGAGACGCGCACCTGGAAACCGAACAGCGACCCGCGCAGCAACAGCCACACCAGCGGCGCGGCGAAGAAGGCGCACAGCGCGCCGAGGTCGAACTGCGTCTGCGGCCAGATGATCGGCAGGCTGGCCGCATCCGGAAACGAGATCGAGCCGGGAAAACCGTAGCTGTGCGGATCGCGCCAGGGACCGAAGGTGAGATAGCGCAGCAGGTACAGCGCCACGTAGTCCAGCATCAGGCTGGTAAGGATCTCGTTGGCGTTGAAGCGCGTGTTGAGCAGCGCCGGGATCGCGCCGTAGGCGGCACCGCCGACGGCGCCGAGCAGCACCATCGCCGGCAGCAGCCAGGCGCTGGTGGCGTCGGGGTGATACACGATCAGCGAGCTGCCGAGTACCGCGCCGATCACGTACTGCCCCTGCGCGCCGATGTTCCACACCCGGGCGCGATAGGCGACCACCAGCCCCGCGCCGATGAGCGCGAGCGGCGCCGCCTTGACCAGCACGTCGGACCAGCCGGACGCGCTGCCGAAGGGCGCCAGGAACAGTGCGTAGAAACCGCCGAGCGGGGGATGTCCGGAGGCCGCGAGCACCGCGAAGGCGACCAGTGCGGTGCCGCCCACCGCAAGCAGTGGCGCGGCGAACTGCATGCGGGTGGAAGGCCGCGCGCGCGCCTGCAGTCTAAGCCGCAGCATCGGGCACCTCCGCTTCCAGGCCGCGACCGCCCATCAGCTGACCGAGCTGCGCGCGGCCGACTTCGGCCACCGGCCGCGCCGACGACACCCGTCCGCCGCTGATCACTGCCACGCGGTCGGCCAGGGCGAGCAGTTCGTCGAGGTCGTCGGAGATCACCAGCAGGGCCGTACCCTGCTCGCGCAGTGCGAGCAGGGCGTCCTGAATGCGTCGCGCCGCAGCGACGTCGACGCCCCAGGTGGGCTGCACGACGACGAAGATCTCCGGGGTCTCGTCCAGCTCGCGGCCGACGATGAATTTCTGCAGGTTGCCGCCCGACAGCGAGGACGCCGGCATGCCGACGCCGGCCTGGCGCACCTGATAGCGTTCGCAGATCGCCTGCGCCCAGTGCCACGCCGCCGCCAGCGACACCCAGCCGAAGCGCGTCGCCTTCGGCCAGCGCGTGAGCAGGGCGTTGTCGATCAAAGAGAGGCTGGGCACGGCGCCGGTACCCAGACGATCCTCCGGCACGTAGCGCAGTCCGCGCCGGCGGCGTTCGGCCACGCCCATCCGGCCCACCGGTTCGCCGTCGATCAGCACACAGTCGGCCGGCACCGGACGCTCGCCCACCAGCGCGGCGAGCAGTTCCTGCTGGCCGTTGCCCGAAACCCCGGCCAGCCCCAGGATCTCGCCGCGCCTGAGCTCCAGGGAGGCTCGACTCAGCGCGGTGCCGTGCGGATGGTCTGGCGCTAGATCGAGCCCCTGCAGCGCCAGGCGGACCTCGCCGGCGCCGGCCACCGCGCGACGCGCGCGCAGGGCCGGCGGGCGGTCGCCGACCATCAGCGTGGCCAGCTCGTCCACCGTTACGTCCGCCATGTCGCGGCGCGCGACCACCCTGCCGCCGCGCAGCACGGTGACGCGCTCGCACAGCGCCTTGACCTCGTCGAGCTTGTGGCTGACGAACAGGATGCTCAGCCCCTGCGCGGCAAGCCGGCGCAGCACCTCGAACAGCCCGCCCACTTCCTGCGGCGTGAGCACCGCGGTCGGCTCGTCGAGGATCAGCAGCTTGAGCGGTTCCTCCTGCAGCAGGCAGCGCAGGATCTCGACCCGCTGGCGCTGCCCGACCGACAGGCTGTGCACCGGCCGGCGCGGCTCGACCGCCAGACCGTAGCGGCCTTCCGCCTCGGCCACGCGTGCGGCCACGCGCGCGGGCTCCCAGCGTCCGCGCCGGTTCAGCGTGAGCGCCAGATTCTCGGCCACGGTGAGGCTTTCGAGCAGGGAAAAATGTTGCTGCACCATGCCCATGCCGAGGCGACGCGCATGCACCGGCCCATCGATCACGGTCTCGCGGCCTTCCCACAGGATCGAACCCTCGTCGGGCGCGAGCAGGCCGTAGATCATCTTCATCAGCGTGCTCTTGCCGGCGCCGTTCTCGCCCAGCAGGGCATGAATCTCGCCGGCGCGGACGCTCACGTCGACCCGGTCGTTGGCGAGCACGCCTGGAAAACGCTTGGTCAGCCCCACGAGTTCGAGGCGCGGCGGCTGCACGGCGGTCACGTTCTGGGAGGTGTCAGAATTCATGCAATCAGGCAAACTTTGCTCATCGACTTATGCATACAACGATGCATGTATTCACGATTGATGCCAGCAAGGACCGCACCGGCACGGGATGCTTCGAGGGTCGCGGCGGCGCCTGATTGGAGCAAGATTCGGACCGTTTCAGGGGCGCGCAACACCGGGCCCGAGCCCCTGCACAACGCTCGATCCGAGTGCTGCGGAACAGGTCATGCACTATATTGGGGCACAAAGAAATCGCGCTCCGCAGTCCCGCCACGCCATAACCCGGTCTGGCCCACGCTCTGCATGCATCGATCTATAGCCCATGACTGGCACGCATTCTGCTTGCATACATCGTTGCATGAGATTGAGCGCGGCGGCGCACTTGCCAGGAGACCAGGAACTTTGAGCGACACCATCGGCACCAGCCCGATACGCGTGGATGCGGACGACAAGCTTGCCGGCCGCGCGCGCTACGTGGACGACATCGTCTATCCGGACATGCTCCACGCCGCGACCCTGCGCACCTGCCATCCGGGCGGCACGCTGGGCGGCATCTGCCTCGATCCCGACCGCGACTGGTCCGAATTCGTGATCGTGACCGCCGCCGACATTCCCGGCGCCAACTGCGTCAAGGCCATCGCTGAAGACCAGCCGGTGCTCGCCGCCGGCGAATACCGCCATGCCGCTGAGCCGGTGGCGCTGATCGCCCACCCCGACCGCGCACGTCTGGCCGAGGCGCTGGCGCATATCGAAGTGATCGAAACGCCGGGACCGGAACCGCTGTTCGACGTGGACGAGGCACTGGTCTCGTCGCGGCGCATCGTGCCGGACAACGTCTTCACCGATTACACCCTGGCCAAGGGCGACCTCGCCGAGGGCGAGCGCCAGGCCGCCGCGGTGATCGAGGGCACCTTCCGCACCGGCGCGCAGGAGCATGTCTACATCGAGCCGCAGGGCATGATCGGGCACCTGATGCCCGACGGCGAACTGCGCATCGAGGGCTCGATGCAGTGCCCTTATTACGTGCTCGACGCCCTGGTGCACGCCACCGGCCTGCCGGCCGAGCGCATCCGCGTCGTGCAGACGGCCACCGGCGGCGGTTTCGGCGGCAAGGAGGAATACCCCTCGATGATCGCCTGCCACGTCGCTCTGCTCGCGCTCAAGGCGAGCGGGCGCCCGGTGAAGATGATCTACGACCGCGGCGAGGACATGCGCGCCACGCCCAAGCGCCACCCCTCGCGCAGCCGCGTGCGCGTCGGCGCCGACGCCGACGGCCGACTGTGTCTGATCGATTTCGACTTCGCACTCGACGGTGGCGCCTACACCACGCTCAGCCCGGTGGTGCTGTCGCGCGGCGTGATCCACGCCCCCGGCCCCTACCGCTGCGAGCACGTTCGCGTGCGCGGCCGCGCGGTGGCCTCCAACCACCCGCCCTTCGGCGCCTTCCGCGGCTTCGGCGCGCCGCAGAGCATCTTCGCCCTGGAAGCGGCGCTCGACCGTCTGGCCGAACGGCTGGGGCTCGACCCCGCCGAATTGCGCCGGCGCAACCTGCTCGCGCCGGGCGACCGCTCGGCCACCGGCCAGCTCGCGGGCGACGACGCGGTGGCCGACGCCGTGCTCGCACAGGCGCTCGCGGAAAGCGACTACGCCCAGCGGCGCGCCGCGCACGAGGCCTGGAACCGCGCCGGCCACCGCACGCGCCGCGGCATCGGTCTCGCCACCTTCTGCCACGGCTCCGGCTTCACCGGCAACGGCGAGGTCAACCTGCGCTCCAGGGCCGGCCTGCGCGTCACCGCGGACGGCCTCGTCGAGCTGCTGAGCTCCAGCACCGAGATCGGCCAGGGCATGGCCACCACCTTCACCCAGATCGCGGCCGACGCGCTGCAGTTGCCGATCGCCCGCGTCCGCGTCGCGCCGACCGATACCCAGGTGGTGCCGAATTCCGGCCCCACGGTGGCCTCGCGCACCTGCATGGTCGTCGGACGACTGATCCAGGATGCCGCCCGCACGATGATCGAGCGGCTGAGCGCCGAGGCCGGTCTGCCCGGGCAATACGACGAGGCCGCCTTCGCCGCGGCCTGCGCCCGCCTGCACGCCGCCGGCGGGAATACCGTCGAGATCGCCCAGTACCGCGCCCCTACCGGGGTCGAATGGGACGACCAACACTTCCGCGGCGCGGCCTACGCCAGCTACGCCTGGGCCACCTACGTCGCCGACGTCGAGGTCGATCTCGATACCCTCGCCGTGAGTGTGCGCGACTTCGTCGCCGTGCAGGAGATCGGCCGCGCGGTGCATCCGGTGATCGCCGCCGGTCAGATCGAGGGCGGCGTCGCCCAGGGCATCGGCCTCGCGCTTCTGGAGGACGTGGTGTGGAACGATGCCGGGGTGATGGCCAACGACCGCATCACCAACTACATCCTGCCGACCAGCGCCGACCTGCCACCGATCCGTGTCTTCTTCCAGGAAACCGCCGACGCCCCCGGCCCCGGCGGCGCCAAGGGCATCGGCGAGCTGCCGATGGACGGCCCCGCTCCGGCGGTGGCCAATGCCGTCCGCCACGCCCTCGGCGTAAACATCGATGCCGTGCCGATCCTGCCCGAACACCTGCTCGCAAAGCTCACGACCGACCACAAGGATGTCGCATGAAACGCCTGCTTACCCGAATGCTTATCGGCCTGTTGCTGATCGCCCCCGGCGCCTTCGCCGCGGTGCCGGTCAAGGTGATGGTGCTCGCCGCCTTCCCGCCCGAACTCGCGCCCTGGCTCAAGCACATGAAGGACCCAACCGAACTCAAGGTCGCCGGCGCCTACGCCCCGGTGTGGTGCGACACCCGCCAGGTGTGCGTGACCGAAACCGGTGAGGCGCAAGTCAATTCCGCCACCACCGTCTCGGCCCTGCTCGCCAGCAGCCAGCTCGACATGACACAGGCCCTGGTGCTGCGTGCCGGCATCGCCGGCGGCCCGCCCTGGGGGCAGGACACCCTCGGCGGCGCCTACTGGTCCGACTGGGTGATTTCCTGGGATCTCGGCCATCACCTCACGGCGATTTCGCACGGTCAGCCCGAACCGCGCTTCCTGCCGCTGGGCGACGACCAGCCGCCGCTCGGCACCGAGGCCTTCAAGCTCAACCCCTGGCTGGTCAATCTGGCCTTCGAGGTCACCCGCGAGATTCCGCTGGCCGACGACCTCCCTGCGATGAACAACCGCAAGCTGTATCCCGGCCAGGCCAACCGCCAGCCCCAAGTCGGCGTCGGCGCGACCGTCACCGGCGACGACTTCTGGTCCGGCGTCGAGCTGTCGCGGCTCGCGCAACAGATCGTCGACTACTACACCCACGGTGCCGCGCGCTACGTAACCACCGCGATGGAGGAGACCGGCGACGCCGACGCGATGGCGCGACGCGGCCTGCTCTCGCATTACCTCAGCCTGCGCACGATCAGCGACTTCGACCAGCCGCCACCCGGCGAAACCGCTGCCGCCTGGCTGCTCGAACACAATTACCCCGGAGGCCGCATCGCCTTCGAGAACGCCTACCGCGTCGGCAACGCCTTCGTCGATTATGTCCTGGCGCACCCGAAGCAGATCGCCCAGGCGATGAGCGCCGATCGCGTGCCCGCCACGCACTACCCGCTGAGCGCGTCGGAGGCCATGGGCAAATGATCACGAGCACACGTCAACGGAGCCGCCCATGCACCTGCGCCTGACCGTCAACGATGCCCAGCACAGCGCCGCCTGCCGCCCGGACACCCGGCTGCTCGACTACCTGCGCGAAACTCTCGGCCTGACCGGGGCCAAGGAAGGCTGCGGCGAGGGCGAATGCGGCGCCTGCGCCGTGCTGGTCGACGGCGTGCTGGTGAACAGCTGTCTGGTACCCATGGGCCAGCTCGACGGCTGCCGCGTGCAGACCGTCGAAGGCGTTCCCGCCGAGTCGCCGCTGCGCCGCGCCTTCGCCGCACACGGCGGCACCCAATGCGGCATCTGCACGCCCGGCATGCTGATGGCGGCGACGGCGCTGCTCGCCGATCACCCTCACCCCGACCTCGCCGAGATCCGCGAGGGCCTCGCCGGCAACCTGTGCCGCTGCACCGGCTACACGCGCATCTATGCGGCCGTGGCCGCCGCCGCGGAGGAGGCCGCCGCGCAGACTCATGAGACGCACAGCCGTGTGGGCTAGACCGCGTACCCTCGCCGAGGCGATGCGCCTGCTCGGCGGCAACGCCGACGGGGCCTGGCGGATCATCGCCGGAGGCACGGACCTGATGGTCGAGCAGCGTCTTCATCCCGTCGCGGACGAGCGCAACTGGCTCGACCTGACCGCCGTGAGCGAACTGTCCGGGCTCTACGCCAGCGACGGCGGCTTGCGCATCGGCGCCTGCGTGCCCCTGCGGCGCATCGCCCGCGATCGACGGGTGCGCGAGAGCTACCCGCTGCTCGCCGCCACCGCGGCGGTGACCGGCGCGCTGCCGATCCAGAACCGCGCGACCCTGGGCGGCAACGTCGCCAACGCCTCCCCGGCCGCGGACAACCCGCCCGCCCTGCTGGTCTATGACGCCCTCATCGAGCTGGCCGGCCCGCAAGGCCGACGCCGCTTGCCCTACCGCGAGTTCCATACCGGCTACAAGCAGACCCGGATGCGCGCGGACGAACTGATCGTCGCGCTCCATCTGCCGGCGCCCAAGCCGGGGCCCGCCATCGAGTTCCACCGCAAGGTCGGCACCCGGCAGGCGCAGGCCATCGCCAAGCTCAGTCTGGCCGCGCGCCTGCGCCTGGATGCCGCCGGCGCCGTGCACAGCGCCCGCTTCGGCCTCGCCAGCGTGGGCCCCGCTCCCGCCGCGCTGCCCGCCGTCGAGGACTGGCTGGTCGGCCAGCGCCCGGAGGCGGTCGACACCGCGACCCTGCGCCGGCACCTCGCCCAGGACATCAGGCCCCTGGACGACATCCGCTCAACCGCCGCCTACCGGCTGGAGGTGGCCGCACGCCTGCTGCTGACCGCGCTGCGCACGCCGCCCGGCGCACCGTCCGTCTGACAACGAAAAACGCAAGGAGGATTCCCGTCATGTCGTCGCAAACCGCCGCACAACGCTACGTCGACGTCCCGCTGGTGGACGCCACGCCCGAGAACACCGCCGAATACGGCCTGATGATCGGCGACAGCGTGCTCAAGCCCGGCCTGCCCATCCCCTTCTACAAGGGCAGCGTGGAAGAGGGCCAGAACCTCGATTTCGTCTATCACGAGCGCGCCGTGGTGCGCACCGCGCGCATCTCCCATCGCAGCGCGGAAATCACCTGGCTGGAACGCCACCTGCGCATGACCCAGCTGTTCGTGGGCCTGGGCGACCAGCCCTTCGCGATGGTTCTCGGCAAGCCGAACCAGGACACCGGCGCCAGTCGGCCGGTGCTGGAGGACGTGGTCGCGTTCCGCATTCCGCCCGGCCACGGCATCATGATCCACGCCGGGACCTGGCACGATTTCCCGATGGCCTTCGAGAACCCGGTGACGGTGCTGACGATGAATTCCGAGGAAGTGGTCAAGGCCCTCGCCGAGGCCAAGACCGCCGACGACATGGACGCCGGCGACGTCTACAAGATCAACATCGAACGTCACACGGGCCGCGTCCTGCGGGTGCCGTTCTAGACCGGGACGCACGCATGCGGATCATCGCCCACCGTGTGGCCACCGCCGGCCCCGGCGACGTCTCGGGCCTCGCCGCCCTGCTCGACGCCGGCGAACTGCGCGCGGATGAAATCCTCGCCGTGATCGGCAAGACCGAGGGCAACGGCGGGGTCAACGACTTCACCCGCGAACTGGCCACGCGGGCGCTGGGCGACCTGCTCGCGCCGCGCCTCGAATGCGCGCCGGAGGCCATCGAGGAGCGCATCGTGCTGTCCTTCTCAGGCGGCACCGAGGGCGTCGTGAGTCCGCACCTGCTGATCCTCTCGCGGCGCGGGGCGGCCCTGGCGGCACCGCGGACGCCCAAGCGCCTCGCCATCGCCACCGGCCATACCCGCGCCCTCGAACCCCGCGAGATCGGCTATCGGCCGATGATGGAAGAGACCGCGCGCGTGGTCCGCGAGCTGATGCGCGAACTCGCCGTCGACGACCCTTCCGACGTGCATCTGGTACAGATCAAGGGCGCCATTCCTGGCTACGACGAGACCCAGCGGGTCCCCGCCGAGGCCGAGGGCCGGCCGCTGCGCTGCGACATGGTCGGCTCGCGCGCCGCCTCCGCGCTCGGGGTGGGCATCGCCCTGGGCGAGATCGATGACGCCGCGGCCGGGGATGACGCCGTGTGCCGCGACTGGTCGCTGTTCTCCACCCGCGCCAGCGTCTCGGCCAAGCCTGGGCTGCCCCGCTCCGAAATCACCCTGTTCGCCAACTCGGCGTGGTGGGACGGCGATCTCGTCATCGAGCATGGCGTGATGCGCGACATCATCGACCTCGACGCGATCCGCGACGTGCTCGCCCGCCTCGGCCTGACGGCACCCGGTCAGCTCGCCCCGGAACAGACCGCGCGCCTGGTCGGCATCTTCGCCAAATCCGACGCCGACCCGCGCCACCGGATTCGCGGCCGCCGCCACACCATGTGGACCGACGCCGACATCTCCGACATGCGCTATTCGCGCTGCGTGGTGTCCGCCCTGCTTGCCGGCGTCACCGGCGAGACCGCCGTATACGTCTCCACCCGCGCCGAGCATCACGGACCGCTCGGCGGCGGGCCGGTGGCGATGATCGCGAGAGTCGACGCATGAGCGCCTCGCTGCATCCCGCCGCCGCCCCCGAACGGCCGCTGGCCGAGGCGCTGATCACCGAGGTGCGCGGTTCCGCGCCCGCGGCGGTCGGCGACGGGATGTGCCTGCTCGCGGACGGACGCTTCTCCGGCACGGTCGGCGGCGGACGCATGGAACACGCGCTGCAGGCCGCGCTGCGGGCCGATCCGCAGGTCGCCCGCGGTATCGACTTCACCCTGGGACACGGCACTGACCAGTGCTGCGGCGGGCACGCGCAGGCGCACATCGTGCCCGTGCCGCCGCTGCTCGCCGCCCTGTACGCGCCGGGCGCCTCGCGCGTCTACGCGGTCGCCGACGGTCGTCTGCATCTGGCGGGCGGCATCACCGCCGAGGGGCGCGCGCTCGGCAGCGAGACCCGCGCCGCACTCGCCGGCGCGGACGCGCCCGGCTACCTCGCCGACGGCAGCCGGTTCGTGCTGCCCGCACGCCGGCGCACGCCCCTGTGGCTGTTCGGCGCCGGCCACGTGGGACGCGCGGTGGCGCGCATCGCCGCCGACCTCGACTACGCGGTGCGCGTGTTCGACGCCCGCCCCGAATGGGCCGACCCGCTGGCCTTCCCGCCGGCGGCGCGGGTCAGCCTCACGATCGATCCCGCCGCCCTGCCCGAGCCGCCGGCCGACGCGGTGGTGCTGATCATGACGCACAGCCACACCCTGGACTTCGAAGTGCTCGCCCATTTCGCCGCCCGGCCGCTCGCCTACCTCGGCGTCATCGCCAGCCGCTCCAAGGCGGCCCGTTTCCGCCACGCGCTCGAACGCGAGGGCCTCGCGCCGCGCGACCTGCACATGCCCATCGGCCTGCCCGGCCTCGGCAAGCGACCGGCCGAGATCGCGGTCAGCGTCATGGCCGAGCTGCTCGCCCTGCGCACCGCCGCCGCGGAGGACATTGCGCGGCCATGAGCTTCGAAATCGACGCCCGTCCCTTTGCCTACCGCTGTCGGGCGGACAGCACTGCGCTGCTGCTGATCGATCTGCAGCGCGACTTCGTCGAGCCCGGCGGCTTCGGCGCCAGCCTGGGCAACGACGTCTCGCGCCTGCGGCCCGCGATCGAGGCCTGCCGCCGCCTGCTGGAGACCTTCCGCGCGCTCGGCCTGCCCGTGCTGCACACCCGCGAGGCGCACCGCCCGGACCTTGCCGATTGTCCGCCCGCCAAGCGGCTGCGCGGCGAACCGCCGCTGCGCATCGGCGACGCGGGGCCGATGGGGCGCCTGCTCGTCGCCGGCGAGACGGGCACCGAGATCGTGCCCGAGTGCCGTCCGCTGCCGGGCGAGACCGTGATCGACAAGCCCGGCAAGGGCGCGTTCTACGCCACCGATTTCGGCGCGCACCTGGAGCGCCTCGGCATCACCCATCTGGTGGTCGGCGGCGTCACCACCGAGGTCTGCGTGCAGAGCACTCTGCGCGAGGCCAACGACCGCGGCTACGAATGCCTGCTGGTCGAAGAGGCCACCGAAAGCTATTTCCCCGAATTCAAGCGCGCCACCCTCGAAATGGTGCGTGCGCAGGGGGCCATCGTCGGCTGGACCGCAGCACTCGCCGACGTGCTCCGCGCGTTCGCTTCCCATCCTGTCTCGCCCGTTATACGGAGTTCGCCATGACCCTCAAATCCTCCGCCGAAATCGAGGCCTACGTCGACCAGGCCGCCGCGCTCGTCGATCTGCCGATCGATCCCGCCTACCGCGAGATGGTGCTGACCTACTTCGCGCTCAGCGCGCGCATGGCTGAGGCGCTCTACGCCCAGCCCCTGCCGATGACCGAAGAACCCGCCCCGGTATTCGAGCCGTGAGCGGCGTACCGGAATCCGCAGCCGCCATCGCCGCCGCGATTCGCGAGGGCCGGACCAGCGCGCGTGAGGTGCTGGAACAGACGCTGCGCCGGATCTCGCGCCTCGACACCCAGCTCAACGCCTTCACCCTGGTCACCTCGAAGCGCGCGGTGGCCGAGGCCGAGGCGGTGGACGCGGCGCGCGCGCGCGGCGAGACCCTGGGCCCGCTGGCGGGCGTGCCCTACGCGGTCAAGAACCTGTTCGACATCGCCGGCGAAGTGACCCTGGCCGGCTCCAAGATCAACCGCGACGATCCGCCGGCCACCCGCGACGCCACCGTCATCGAACGTCTGCACCGTGCCGGGGCAATCCTGCTCGGCGCACTGAACATGGGCGAGTACGCCTACGACTTCACCGGCGAGAACGCACATGTCGGCCCGTCGCACAATCCGCACGACCCCGCGCACATGACCGGCGGCTCCAGCGGCGGCAGCGGCGCGGCGGTCGGCGGCGCCCTGGTGCCGCTCGCCCTGGGCTCGGACACCAACGGCTCGATCCGCGTGCCGTCGTCGCTGTGCGGCATCTTCGGCCTGAAGCCCACCTTCGGACGCATGTCGCGAGCCGGCTGCTACCCCTTCTGCCCGAGCCTGGATCACGTCGGGCCGCTGGCGCGCAGCGTCACCGACCTCGCGCTCGCGTTCGACGCGATGCAGGGCCCGGACACGCGCGACCCGGTGTGCCATGCGGACGCCGCGGAGCCGATCGCCGGGCGCCTGGAGGGCGAGATCGACGATCTGCGCGTCGCGGTGCTCGGCGGCTACTTCCGCCAGCAGGGCAGCGAACAGGCCATCGAAGCGGTGGATCGCGTGGCCCGCACCCTGGGCGCCCGCCACCTGGTCGAACTGCCGGAAACCCCGCGCGCACGCGCCGCGGCCTACCTGATCACCAATGCCGAGAGCAGCAACCTGCACCTGGAGCGCCTGCGCACGCGCGCCGCGGACTACGATCCCGACGTGCGCGACCGCATGCTCGCCGGCGCCCTGCTGCCAGCCACCTGGACGCTGCAGGCGCAGCGTTTCCGCAGCTGGTATCGCCGCGAAGTGGACCGCGTGTTCGAGCGTTACGACGTCCTCCTCGCGCCGGCCACGCCGATGCACGCACCGCCCATCGGCCAGCGCCACATGACTCTCGACGGCCAGGAAATGATGGTGCGCCCGCATCTCGGCCTGTACACCCAGCCGCTCTCGTTCGTCGGCCTGCCGGTGGTGGTGGTGCCGGTGCACACGCCGGGCACGCTGCCCATCGGCGTGCAGGTCGTGGCCGCGCCCTGGCGCGAGGCCGACGCACTGCGTGTCGCCGCCTGGCTGGAACGTCACGGTTTCGAGGCGCCTCTGCCCGCTGCGCACAAGGAGTAAGCCATGCAGCCCATCAATCTGCCTGCCGTGGTGGCCGAGGTCGAGGCCGCCTTCGCGCGCTACGAAGCCGCCCTGGTCGGCAACGACGTCGCCGTGCTCGACGAACTGTTCTGGGACAGCCCGCACACGCTGCGCTACGGCGTCGGCGAGAACCTCTACGGCTACGCGGCTATCGCCGCCTTCCGCGCCTCGCGGCCGGCGCAGAACCTGGCCCGCGAACTGGTCAACACCGTGATCACCACCTACGGCGAGGACTTCGCCACCGCGAACACCGAGTTCCGCCGCGGCGAGGTGCAGGGGCGCCAGAGCCAGACCTGGATGCGCACACCCGAGGGCTGGCGCGTGGTCGCCGCCCACGTCAGCCTGCTACCTCGCGCAGGCTAAGGCACGCATGCCGACGGCGATCCTGCTCGCCGGCGGCCGGTCGAGCCGCTCCGGCCGCCGTCACAAGGCCTGCCGCCGCCTGCCCGGCGGCGTCATCTGGCTGGACCGCCAGATCGACGCGCTGCGCGCCGCCGGCTGCGGCGAGGTACGCCTGGTGCTGGGCGCAAGACCGCGGCGCGTGCTCGCCTGCCTGCATCGCCGCGTTTCCCTGCGCCTGAACCGACGCCACGCCCTCGGACCCTTCGTCTCGCTGCAGACCGGACTCGCCCCGCTACGCGACGATGTGCTCATCCTGCCCATCGACGTGCCCGCCCGGCCGCCCCGGCTGCTGAATGCATTGATCCGAGCGCTGCAACCCGGCATCGCGGTCGCCGCACCCCGGCACAAGGGCCACGGTGGTCATCCAGTTCTGCTGGCCAGGGATTTCGCCGAAACACTGATGCACCTGAACCCGACGGCGCCCGACGCGCGCCTCGACCTGCAGTTGCGTGCCCTGCCACCCGACCGGCGGGCCTGGATCAAAGGCAACCGTGAGGTACTGGAGGACCTGAATACGGCTATGGCCTGGCGGAACTATCGTGGCGGGGACGGCATTGAATTGAATTTAAGGAGGAAGAAGCGGAATGTGCGCCTGACGCCACGGCACCAAGCCCGGCCCTCCGACATTCTCCATCCCTCACCATGAGAGCGCATGAGGCTAGTGACACGCCTTCCAGTATCCCCGGCCGGGACATGCCGGTAAACTTCGCGCACCTTCTCCGCGGCGCCCCGATGCCATGCTGCGACTGACTGAAATCAGACTCCCCCTAGACCACGCCGAAGCAGCCCTCCAGCAGGCCATCGCCACTCGGCTCGGGATCGCCGCGGATGCGGTGGTGGACTGCACGATCTTCCGTCGCGGTATCGATGCCCGTAAGCATGCGCGCATTCTTTTCGTCTACACCGTGGATGTTGTGCTGCGCGACGAGGCAGCCGTGCTCGCGCGTGTTGCGGACGATCCGCATGTCGGGCTGGCGCCGGATACGACCTATCGCTTCGTCACCCACGCCACCGCCGATCTGCCAACTCGCCCGGTCGTGATCGGTATGGGGCCGTGCGGGTTGTTCGCCGGGTTGATCCTGGCGCAGATGGGTTTTTGTCCGATCATCCTGGAACGCGGCAAGCCCGTGCGCGAGCGCACGCGAGACACCTTCGGACTTTGGCGGCAAGGTGTACTTGATCCGGAATCCAACGTGCAGTTCGGCGAAGGCGGCGCCGGTACGTTCTCCGACGGCAAACTGCACAGCCAGATCAAGGACCCGAAGCATTACGGACGCAAGGTGCTGACGGAATTCGTCAAGGCCGGCGCGCCGACGGAAATCCTTTATGTAAGCAAACCGCATATCGGCACCTTCCGGCTGGTCAGCATGATCGAGAAGATGCGCGCCACCATCGAGTCGCTGGGCGGCGAGATCCGTTTTGGGCACAAGGTCGACGATCTGCTCATCGAGAATGGACAATTGCGCGGCGTACACTTGGCGAATGGTGACCACCTGCGCAGTGATCATGTCGTTCTCGCGGTAGGCCACAGCGCGCGCGACACCTTCCAGATGCTGCACACACGTGGCGTACACCTGGAGGCGAAGCCGTTTTCCGCCGGCTTCCGCATCGAACATCCACAATCGTTGATCGATGCGTGTCGGCTCGGCCCAAATGCCGGCCATCCGGCGCTGGGCGCAGCCGATTACAAATTGGCTTACCACGCCAGCAACGGACGTTCGGTGTATAGCTTCTGCATGTGTCCGGGCGGCACGGTGGTCGCGGCGACCTCGGAACCGGAACGCGTCGTCACCAACGGGATGAGTCAGTATTCCCGCAACGAGCGCAATGCCAACAGCGGCATCGTGGTGGGCATCAGCCCGGCGGATTACCCTGGAGACGCGCTGGCCGGCATCGCATTTCAGCGTCAGTGGGAGAGTCGTGCGTATGAGCTCGGCGGGCGCAACTACCATGCACCGGCCCAAATGGTCGGCGATTTTCTGGCCGGCGTCGCGTCGACCGGGCTTGGTACCGTCATCCCCTCTTACACGCCGGGGGTGCGGCCGTGCGACCTATCCAGCGCCCTACCTGACTACGCCATCGAGGCGATACGCGAGGCGATCCCTGCGTTCGCCCGGCAGATCCATGGCTTCGCGCAGCACGACGCGGTGCTAACCGGTGTGGAGACACGCACCTCATCGCCCATCCGCATCCGCCGTGGCACTGATTATCAAAGCATCAACACACCAGGACTCTACCCAGCCGGCGAAGGCGCAGGTTATGCCGGCGGCATTCTCTCCGCCGCGATCGACGGCATTGAAGTGGCCGAAGCCATCGCGCTCAATATTGCACAGTCCACACGGACAGCACGGTAATCGCTGCGCGATACGCGACAGCGTGCCCACATGAAACCGAGCCCTTGGGCGGGTACACGGGGATGCGGCACTATTCCGGGTCGTGCCACGGTTGACACCAACTGCCCCACACACCCAAAAAAATGGCCGCCCGGAGGCGGCCATTTCAGTCGTTTCAGGCCGAAGCCGAGGGTTCAGGTTCGCCGCCTCCGCCTTGCTTCGCCTCCATATTGGCGAGGTACTCGTGGTGCAGATCCTTGGCCAGCAGCACGTACATGGCCGGGACCACGAACAGCGAGAACAGCGAGCCGATCGACAGGCCGGCGGCGATCACCAAACCCATGTCGAAGCGGCTAACCGCGCCGGGGCCGGTGGCTAGTAACAGTGGAACCACGCCGAACACCATGGCCGCCGTCGTCATCAGGATCGGACGGAGACGGATGCTGGAGGCCTTTTCCACCGCCTCGCGCTTGCTCAGCCCCTCGTGGCGCTGGATCTCGTTGGCGAACTGCACGATCAGGATGCCCTGCTTGGCGATCAGGCCGATCAGGGTGATGAGGCCCACCTCGGTGTAGATGTTGATCGTGGCCAGCCCCAGGCTCATGAAGATGAGCGCGCCGCTGATCGACATCGGCACCGTGACCAGCACGATCAGCGGATCGCGGAAGCTCTCGAACTGCGCCGCGAGCAGCAGGAAGATCAGCAGCACGGCCAAGGCGAAGGTCACCATCAGGCCGCCTTTCTCCTGCATGAACTGACGCGATTCACTCGCGTAGTTCACGCTGAACCCGGCCGGGAATATCTGCTTGGCCGTGGTGCGCAGGAAGCTCAGCGCCTCGCCCTGGGTCACGCCCGGACGCGGGATGGCCTGGATCGTGGCCGAGTTCTGCTGCTGGAACTGCGGCAGATACTCGGGCTGCACGCTGCGCTCGATCGAGACCACCGTCGACGCTGGCACGAGCTTGCCCGAAGCGGTCTTGAGGTAATACTGCTTGAGCAGGTTGGGATTCGCGCGGAACTTGTCAGGCACCTGCGGGATCACCTCGTAGCTGCGCCCCTGCATGTCGAAGCGGTTCACCAGGTTGCCGCCGAGCAAGGGCTGCAGATCCTCGGTGATCGCCTGCATGGTCAGTCCCAGGCTGGCGGCGATGTTGCGATGGATCTTGAGCACGATCTCGGGATTGTCGATCTTGAGATCCTTGGTCACGTACATGAACAGCCCGCTGCTGTAGGCACGCCCGATCAACTCGTTGGCCACCGTGTTGATCTTGTGGTATCCGGAACTCGACTGGATCACGAACTGCACGGGAAGACCGCCGGCGGAACCGGGCAGGGCCGGCTTCTGGAAGGCCGCGATCTGCAGCCCGGGGATGCCGCCGAGCATCTGCTGAACCTTGGGCTCGATCTGCATCGCCGTTTCGCTGCGTTGGCTCCAGGGCTTGAGCAGCATGCCGGCGAACAGGCCGTTGGTGCCGCCGCCGCCCGGCACGAAGCCGGTCACCATGAAGCTCTTGGAGAACTGCGGCAGCGAGGCGAAGTCGTGCAGGATCATCATGCCGTAGCGCTTGAGGTAGCTCGCTGTGGCCGTCGGCTGTGCCGTGCCCATAGCGAAGATCACGCCCTGATCCTCTTTCGGGGCGAGTTCCTTGGGCGTGGTCGTGAACAGGAAGTAGATACTGCTCAGGATCGCTGCGGCGAACACCAGGGTCACCGGCACGTAGTTCATGCTCCCGTGCAGCATGCGGTCATAAACACGGCGGAAGCTGTTGAAGCGCGCGTCGATGAAATGCACCAACCCGTGCTCCTTGCTATGCCGAAGCACCTTGCCGCTGAGCATCGGTGACAGCGTCAGCGCGATGATCATCGAGATCAGCACGGTCGCGACCAGAGTGAAGGCAAACTCGGAGAACAGACTGCCGGTGAAGCCGCCCATGAAGCCGATCGGCGCGAACACCGCGATCAGGGTGGTGGACATGACCACGATCGGACCACCCAACTCTCGGCCGGTCATCAGCGCGGCCTCGAACGGCGCCTTGCCCTCCTCGATATGCCGGTGCACGTTCTCGACCACGATAATTGCGTCGTCGACCACCAGACCGATGGCAAGCACGATGGCGAGCAGTGTGAGCAGGTTCACGGAGAAACCCATCAGCCACATGATGAAGCCGCCGCCGATGATCGCCAGCGGAATGGCCACCACCGGGATCGTCACGGCGCGCACCGACCCCAGCGACAGGAAGATGACCAGCACCACCACGCCCAGGGTAATGGCCACGGTCGTCAGCACCTCGTCGATGGACTTGGAGATGTAGGTAGTGGCGTCGTAGGGAATAGCCGCGTGCATGCCCGGCGGCAGCTGCGCGACGATTTCCTTGAGCTTCTGCTTGACGCCCCGCGCGACGTCCAGCGAATTCGCCGAGGGTGAGGGCTGGATACCGACGAAGGCACCGGTCTTGCCGTCGAAATAGGCGTCGGAATCGTAGTTCTCGGCACCGAGCTGGACCTTGGCCACGTCCTTGAGGCGCACCAGCGTGTTGCCGGTCTGCTTGACCACGAGATCGCGGAACTCGCCGACGTTGTGCAGGCTCGTGGTCGCGGTGATCATGGTCGCCACATTCTTGCCGTGGGTACGCCCCACCGCCGAGATGTAGTCGTTGGCGGTCAGCGCCTTGGTCACGTCCGCGGCCGTCACGCCAAGCGCCGCCATCTCGCGCGGATTGAGCCACACACGCATGGCGAAGGTGTTGCCGTTACCATGCCCCGCCGGCAGGATCTGAGCCTGACTCACACCGGCCACGGAGGCCAGCTGCGGCTGCACCACGCGCAGGAGGTAGTCGGTGATCTGCTGCTGGCTGTATTTATCGCCGTAGAAGGCGATGTACATCAGCGCCGTCGGGTCGCCGACGGTGACGTTGACGATCGGCAGCTGCGAACCGGCCGGCAGCTGATTGACCACCTGCTGCACCTTGGACTGGATGTTGGCCACCGCCGCATTGGGGCTGTAGTTCAGCTTCATGTACGCGGTGATGACGGAGGCGCTTTCCGAGCTGATCGAGGTCATGTAGTCGATGCCGGGCGCGCTCGCGATCACGCGTTCCAGGCGGGTGGTGATGAAACCCTGCACCGTACTCGGGCTGGCGCCCGGGTAGGTGGTGGTGATCGTCACCATGGAATTGGTCAGCTTGGGGTACTCGCGCACGGTCATCTGCGTATAGGCCTGCAGGCCCAACAGCAGGATGACCAGGCTGAGTGCCGTCGCAAGAACCGGCCTGCGGACGAAGATGTCGGTGAATTTCATGACGGCACCAGCCTCAGGGTTTTACCGAATTGTTGATGGAAACGGTCGCGCCATTGTGCAGCTTGACTTGTCCCGCAGTCACCACGACGTCTCCCGCCTTGAGCCCGGAAACGATCTGCACCAGTTCGCCCTGCTGCATGCCGGTATCGACCTTGCGCTGCACCGCGACCTTCTCGGTCTTGCCGCCCTGCTGCTTGTCTTCGACCACGTAGACGTAATCGCCGTACGTGTTGTAGGCGAGCGCCGTGGTCGGCACGACCACCACCGGCACCGGGTGCTTGCCGATCACGTTGACGCGCGCGAACATGCCGGGGCGCAGTTCGTCATGTGTGTTGTGGATCACCGCCTGCACGTTGAGCTGGCGGGTCGACGGATCTACCGAAGAACCCAGCGCATGCACAACCCCCTTGAACACCTTGCCGGGGAAGGCGTTGACCGTGACCTCGACCGCTGTGCCCACCTCGACCTGCGAGATCTCGCTCTGCGGCACGGTGAAGTTGACGTACAGTGGATCCCACGACTGCAGATCGACCAGCGGCGTGTTCACCGAGACGTACTGCCCGATACTGACCTGGCGCACGCCAAGATGGCCGCTGAATGGCGCGTGGATGTTCAGCTTGGCGAGCGTTGCGCGGTCGCTGGCCACGGCGGCTTCGGCACTCTTGAGCGTGGCCGCATCGGTATCGAGCTGCGCCTGGCTGGCGGCATGATGCGCAAGCAGCTTGCGGGTACGGGTCAGGTTGACCTGAGCCAGCTTCAACTGCGCGATGTCATGGTCGAGCTGCGCGCGCTGGGTGCTGTCGTCGATGGTCAGCAGCCTCTGCCCGGCGTGCACGTATTCTCCGGAGTGGAAGTCGATGTGGGTAACGTCGCCGGCGATCTGCGCCATCAGGTTGGTGCCCTGCACGGCGCTGAGCGTACCCACCGCAAAGGTCTTGGCGTGCCAGGTTTCCGCCTTCGCGGTGGCCGTGCTGACCGCGGCCGGCGGCATCTTCATATGTGCCATGAACTGGGCCATTTTGTGGGCCACGAAGGCCTTCCAGCCGAAAATGCCGCCGAACAGCACGACAAGCACGACAATGACGATGGCCAGGCGCTTCTTCATAACAGATCCCCCTCGCTCTCAGAGGTATTGACGTTCACGGGATATTGGAAATGGTTGGTTTGGGGGTTCAAGAGGCCTGCCCGCCGGCTACCGGAGACAGCGCAGCCGGCACTCCCTTGACCGGCTGATTCCACCAGCCGCCACCGAGGGCAAGCAGCAGCGCGGCGGTGTCCTGATAGCGCTGCGCCTGCGCCTTGAGGTAGGCGATCTTGGCATCGTTGTATTGCACTTCCGCGGTCAGCAGCGACAGATAGTCCGTCGCCCCGGTGCGGTACTCGTATTCGGCCAGGTCCAGCGCCTGCCGCGAGGCGTCCAGCGACGTGGTCTCCGCGGCCAGCGCATCGGCATCGTTCTGCACCGCACGCAAGGCGTTGGCCACCTGCTGGAAGGCGCCGAGCACGGTGCTGCGGTAATTGGCGAACTCGGCGTCGAACACTGCCTTCGCCTCACGCTCCTGCGCATCCAGCCGGCCACCCTCGAAGATGGGCTGGAGCAGCGATGCCGCCAGGCTCCAGACCGTACTCGCCGGGCTGAACAGGGTGCGCGTGGCGTTGCTGGCGTAGCCGAAGCTGCCGGTAAGCTGCAACGTTGGGAAGAATTCGGCGCGCGACTCGCCGACCAGCGCCGCCGCATAGCGGATCTGGCGTTCGGCGGCTTGCACGTCCGGGCGCTGCTTGACCAGCGCCGAAGGCAGGCTGACCGGGATGTGCTTGGGCAGGTGCAGCTCCTCCAGCGTAAACGGCTTGTCGTGCCATTCGCTCGGGTAGCTACCGACCAGGATCGCCATCTCGTGGCGATACACGGCGAGCTGCTGGCGCAATGGCGGCAGCAAGGTCTCGCTGCTGGCTAGCTGTGCCTGCTGGTTGATCACGTTGAGTTCGCTGACCGAGCCTGCATGGTACTGCGTGCGCGTGAGTTCGAGCAGCTTGCGCTCCTGTTGGATGATCTGTTGGGTCGCATCGATCTGCGCGCGCACCGCGGCCTCGCCGATGGCGGCGGAAACGACGTTACCGCTCAGCGTCAGACCGGCCGCCTCGAGCTGGTAGCGCTGGTATTCGACCTGCGCCTCGCTACTCTTGTAGACCAGTCGATTGACGCCGAAGATGTCCGGGTAATAGCTGACGCCCACTCCGCCGGTGAACAGGCTGTAGGTATAGGACGAGGATTTGCCGCCGCCGGTCTGCACCGAGGTCTTCGCGCGCTGGGCGCCGAGATTGGCGCTCACCTGCGGATAGAACACGCTGGCATTGATCGAGGCCACCGCCTCGGCCTGGTGCAGCTGCGCACGCGCATATTCCAGGGTCGGATTGTGCTTCATCGCCAGCGCGACCAGTGCGTCCAGGCGAGGCGAGTGATACAGCTTCCACCAGGCCTGATGCAGGTTCTTGCCGTAATCGAGCATCTGCGCGCCGCCGCCCTTGCCCGGGCTGGCTGCGGTTTCATCGGGTGCGGGAGCGGCTGTGTAACCCGCCTTGTCAGGGCTGGCCGGCAAATGTATCGGCGGCTCGAAGCTGCAAGCCGACAGGCCCACGCCCAGGGTTAGCAGCCCCAGGGATTTTAGCGTCACTCGATAGATGTCAGGCACGACTGCACTCTCGCTCCAGGAAACATACCGACCGGTCTGACTGTACCGCTTGCCGGGTACCGAGTCAAAGCCACCCGGCGTGTGGTTACTGCGTTTCGGTCGCAATGATTTGGCTGCCGGTACGGCCCGGTACGGCATCCGGTTTGGGCCTTTGCATGGCAAAGGCTCAGGGCACGCGCTGTGCTCTGATGCATGGGAATGACTCGGGCGCCGCTCTCGGAATCCATATGACCATACTAACGACGATAAGTTGCACCCATATGATTAGCATCCTACTACTCTGGGTTGAGGTTGCGATAGCCCTCGAAGCGCATGGTGATGACGAGCTTGATGCGATGGGTCTCGCGACTCATCTTGTTCGGGAACGGCGCGAACGGCGCCGACATGTGCACGATGCTCCCTGCCACCTTGTCCAGCGCGGGATTCCCCGAGGAATCGAGCAGCTTGTAGCCGACCAGTTCGCCGTGGCTGCCGATCACCACCAGCACGCGCGCGTTGCCCACCATATCGCCCGGATAGTTCATGTCGCCCACGTACTGCAGCTTGCGCAGCACCGAGGCGAGATAGAACCGCGCCACCAGGGTATGCGGATCGTGGATCTGCGGCAGCTCCGAACGGGTGATGGTCGAGGCCACCGCGGCGTTGATCGACGCGTTCAGCTTGGCCATGTTGAACGGCTTGTTCGCCGGCGTGGCGGGCTGCGGCTGCGTTTTCCCGGCCTTGCCCTGCGCGGGCTTGGCGGGCAGCGAGACGCGCGGCTCCGGCTGGCCGGCGGACTCGCTCGGCGGTTGTGCCGCGTGCGGCGCGGCGGATCGCGAGGGCGCCTTCGCCGTATGGGTCGGCGGGCTCGGTGTCGCGTGCGGGGCGGCATGCGTGGGCGGCGCCGTCGGGCGGTGCGGCGGCGTGAACATCGAGGCCTTCGAGGCGGGCAGCTCGTAGATGCGCGCATCCACCGGAGGCGGTGGCGGCTTGCTCGGCGCGGCGGCCACCAGCCAGTGGCCGATGCCGAGAATGAACAGCAGCACCAGCAGCACCGCCAGCGGCACGATCCAGAACAGGCGACGTTGCGGATCGTCCGGCGGCGTATAGCCCCAGGCGGTGTCGGCGCTCATTTTTTCTGGACCGCGATGAGGAAGTGCTCGACCCCGGCGTGACGCGCTTCCAGCATGGCGCGCACGACCACGCCCTCGCGCGCGTTCTCGTCCGCGGCCACGATCACCGAGGTGGCGTGGTGCTGCTGCAGCATCGCACGTAGCTTGGCCGTCAGGTTATCCAGGGCGACCTCCGTCTGATCGAGGTAGATCTTGTCGTCATGGGTCACCGTGAGCGTGATCGGCGCCACCGGCGCGGTTTTCTGCGCCGTGCCCTTGGGCAGGTTGACCGGCAGCGAGTGCAGGTTCTGCATCGACAGCGAGGCGAGCATGAAGGTCGCCAGCAGGAAGAACATCACGTCGATCATCGGGATGATCTCGATGCGCCCCCGCCGGGCGGCGCGCGATCTACGCAACTTCATTGGCGGCTCCGCGGGTTTCGGCGTCGAGGCGGGCACGATCCAGCAGGCGCGTGCCGATGCGCTCCATCTCGTCCAGCGTGCGCGACTGCAGGCGCGAGAAGTAGTTGTAGCCGAACAGCGCGACCACGGCGATCACCAGGCCGACGGCGGTGGCGATCAGCGCCTCGGCGACGCCCGAAGTCACGCCCTTGGGGTCGACCAGACCGTGCGCGCCGAACAGGTTGAAGGCGTGGATCATGCCGTAAATCGTGCCCAGCAGACCCAGCAGCGGTGCCGCGGTGACGATGGTCTCCAGTACCCACAACCCGCGCGACAGGGACTGTTCGATCGACTGTACCTCGTCGCTGGCGCGCGACTCCGCCCACCATGCCGGACGTTCGCGGTTCTGCAGGATCACGCGCACGAAGCGCACGAAGTGATGATGCGGATTGCTCACCGACACCTGGCGTTCGAGGTCGGTCCAGCTTTCGCCGAGGTTGTCGATCAGCCGCATCAGCGCGGACGAGGGCCGCGTGAAACGCCAGTACACGTAGGTCTTGTCCAGCAGGATGGCCACCATCAGCACGGCCAGCACCAACAAGGGATAGATCAGCGGCCCGCCGAACTGCAGCGTGTGCCAGGAAGCATAGAGGTCTTGCATGGAAGAACACCCGATTCGTCATGTGGGCGAAGGCCGCGTGCGCGATGCGCCGGCCTTCGTGGGGACTATTGTGGGATAAGCCCGCCTCCGCACGCAAAGTTCGGCCCGGCCGGGGAAGCGGGACGCTAAGAGTACCCTTGCGGCAGCCCTCGTGGAATAGCCCCGGGCGGCATTTTTGTTGGGAAATGTGACCGCGCACGTTCCCAAGCGGATGAGCATTCGGTAATGTCGGATGTCGGCTCGCGAACGGAAACCCAGCGCATGCATCTGCAGATATTCACCACCGGCGGCACCGTGGACAAGGTCTATTACGATGCCCTCTCGGACTACCGCATCGGCGATCCCGCGGCGCCCGACATCCTCGAAGAGGGACGCGTGGACTTCGCCTACGCCGTCGAGAGTCTGGTGCGCAAGGACAGCCTGGAACTGACCGACGAGGACCGCGCGCTGATCCGCGCCCGCGTCGAGGCGAGCCCGCACCGCCACATCCTTATCACCCACGGCACCGACACCATGACGCTCACCGCCGAGGTGCTGCGCGACATCCCCGGCAAGACCATCGTCTTCACCGGAGCGATGCAGCCGGCGCGCTTTCGCGACAGCGACGCCGCCTTCAACCTCGGCCTCGCGGTCGCCGCCGTGCAGTGCCTGGAACCCGGCGTCTACATCGCCATGAGCGGGCGCGTGTTCGCGGCCGGACGGGTGCGCAAGAACCGCGCGGAGGGCCGTTTCGAAGCGACCGGCGGCGAAAGCGCCGAGCAGGAAAACGCCTGATGCCGCGCGTCGAACGCCTGTACCGCTACCCGATCAAGGGCCTGAGCCCGGAACCGCTCGACGCCGTCGCCCTCGAGACCGGGCGCTGTCTGCCGCAGGACCGCCGCTTCGCCCTCGCGCGCAGCGACGCACTCTTCGACCCGGCACAGCCCGTGCACCTGTCCAAGACGAACTTCTTCATGCTGATGCGCGACGAACGGCTGGCCGAGCTGGACACCCGCTTCGACGCCGCCAGCGGACGCTTCGAGATAACGCGGCGCGGTGAACCGCTGCTCAGCGCCGATTTCGAGACGGCCGCTGGGCGGGCCGCGGTCGAAGACTTCTTCGCCGGCTTTCTCGACGGTGCGCCCGGCCTGCCCCCGCGGCTGGTCGAAGCCCCCGGCCACGCCTTCGGCGACGCCCGTCGCCGGCCCAACGCGCAGACCGGGCAATACGTCTCGCTGATCAATCTAGCCAGCATCGACGCCCTGTCCGAGCGCGTCGGCAGCACGCTCGACCCGCTGCGCTTTCGCGCCAACGTCTACTTCTCCGGTCTGCCGGCCTGGGAGGAACTCGACTGGATCGAGGGCCATCTCCGCCTCGGCGACACGCAGCTGCACGTGGTCTCGCCCATCACCCGCTGCGCTGCCACGGCGGTCAACCCGGCCACCGCACAGCGCGACGTCGACGTGCCGCGCGAACTGATGCGCCACTTCGAGCACAACTACCTGGGCATCTACGCCGAGGTCCTCGCCGGCGGGGAGATCGCGGTGGGCGACACGCTGTCTCCGACCCCGGCCGCCGCCGTCTGAACGCAACGGCACACGTACGAATCCGCCCCGGCAAACAGGCCCCGACATGCCCGCCCACGACCCTCAGCCGCCCGTCGCCCTGGTGACCGGCTCCACCTCGGGCATTGGCCGCGCCATCGCCCGGCGCCTGTCGGCGGACGGTTATGCCGTCGTGCTGCACTCGCGCACGTCCGTCGAGGCGGGTCGGGCACTCGCGGACGAACTCGGTCTGGCCGCCTACGTCCAGGCGGACCTCGCCGAGGACGACGAACGCTTCCGGCTCGTGCACGAGGCGGTCGGCCGCTGGGGCCGCCTCGACGTGCTCGTCAACAATGCCGGCCTCAGTCAGGTCATCCCGCACGACGACCTCCTGGCCGCCACGCCGGGCGACTGGCAAAGGCTGCACGACATCAACGTGGTCGCGCCCTTCCGTCCGGTGGCGGCCGCCGAGACGGCGCTGCGCGCGGCCGCCCTCCCCGGACGCCCGGCCTGCGTCGTCAACATCAGCTCGCATGCCGGCGTGCGCCCCAAGGGCGCCTCGATTCCCTACGCGGCCGCCAAGGCGGCGCTGAACCACACCACCCGGCTGCTGGCATGCGCACTGGCGCCCGACATCCGGGTCAATGCCGTCGCCCCGGGGCTGGTGGACACCCCGGTGACCGCGGACTGGGCGGATGCGCAGCGCCTCTGGCGCGAACAGGCGCCCATGCGGCGCGCCGCGACGCCGGAAGACGTGGCCGACGCCGTGGCCCTGCTGGTCGCATCGCACTATCTGACCGGCGAGATCCTGCTCGCCGACGGCGGACTCAACCTCACCTGAACCGGCCGCACGGGTGTGCGCGGCCGCGACGGTCCGCTAGACTGACACCATCACACGCGGAGCCTGCGGCATGGACGAACGGCACTACATCCCCCTGACCTGCGCCCAGTGCGCCGAGGCCGAGGGCCTGGACTTCGACTTCACCTTCGCCTTCCAGCCGATCCTCGATCTCGACGCCGGCCGGATCGTCGCCCACGAGGCCTTGGTGCGGGGCCTCGCCGGCGAGTCCGCCGGCGAGATACTCGGGCGCGTCACCGACGCCAACCGCTACCGCTTCGACCAAGCCTGCCGGGTCAAGGCGGTGCAGACGGCGGTAGCGCTCGGGCTGGACTGCGATCTCAACATCAACTTCTACCCCAACGCGGTCTACCGCCCGGAACTGTGCATCCGCACCACCCTGCAGGCGGCGGAGACCTACGGCTTCCCGGCCGAGCGCATCGTGTTCGAGGTGACCGAGGCCGAGCGGATCGAGGACACGCAGCATCTGGTCGACATCGTCCAGTGCTACCGCAAGCTGGGCTTTCGCACCGCCATCGACGACTTCGGCGCGGGCTACGCGGGGCTCAACCTGCTCGCCGAATACCAGCCGGACTACATCAAGCTCGACCGCCAGCTCATCGCCGGCATCGACGCGCGCCCGGCCAAGCAGGCGATCACCCGCGGCATCGTGCAGGTGTGCCGCGATCTCGGCATCGGCATCCTCGCGGAGGGCGTGGAAACGGCGGAGGAATTCGCCTGGCTGCGCGACGCCGGCATCCGGCTGTTCCAGGGCTACTACTTCGCGCGCCCGGCGCTCGGCGCGCTGCCCGAGGTGCCCGCCGAACGCTGGCAGGCCTGACCCCGGCTCAGCGCAGCGTCACGCGCTCGGCCGCGCCGATCTCCGGGCGGACCTGCCCGTCCCAGTCGCGGTGGTTGAACACCTGCCCCTCGCGGCGCACGTCCGCGATGCGCGCCGGGTCGACCTCGGCGAACATCCAGCCGGGCGCATTCAGGCGCCCCACGGCCACCACGCCGTCGTCGGGCAGGCCGCGGTCCGGTGGCGCGTACACGCCGGCCGCGCCGACGTTCACGTCCACCGCCTCCGACCACGGCGCCTCGCCCACCGTCGGCGCCTGCACCACGTAGCACTGGTTCTCCATCGCGCGCGCCTGGCAGCCGATGCGCACGCGATGGTAGCCGGCCAGGGTGTCGGTACAACTCGGCGCGAGCAGCAGTTCGGCGCCAGCCTCGACATGCCGGCGCGAGAGCAGCGGGAACTCGACGTCGTAGCACACGTTCACGCCGATGCAGCCCAGTTCGACATCGAATCCCGCATCCGCGAAGGGCCGGCGCACCTCCTCGGTCTCGTGCACCAGCGGCACCGCGGTGGAAGCGCCCACCGCGCGGTCACCGTCGAGCGCGAGCACGACGACGCTGCCGGGCGCGCGGATATAGGTTTCGAGGTAGCGCGCCTCGTAGTCGAGGTCGCCCTCGTAGAGATAGGGGAAGTCGCGGAACACCTCGATGCGCAGGCGGGCGAGTTCGGGCACCCGCGCGGCCAGCGCGTCGCCGGTACAGACCTCCACCCGCAACCCGCCGTTCATCCGCGCGCGCCGACCTGGGCCAGCCAGTCGTTCAGGTTGTAGTAGTTGCTCACCCGCGTGATGCGGGCGTCGGCGATCTCGAAGAAGGCGCCGGCCGGCAGGCGGTAGGTCTGGCCGCTGGCCTCGGGCAGGCCCTCGTCGGTGGCGATGTAGGTACCGATCACGGTGAATTCGGCCGCCGCCCGCGTGCCGCGCTCGTTGACCATCACCTCGAGATCCGCGATCTCCTCGCGGTAGCAGCGGTCCATGTGCGCCATGAAGCGGGTGAAGGCTTCGCGGCCGACCTCGCGCGCGCCCTGATTGATGTCGTGCACCACGTCCTCGGCCAGCAGGCCGAGAAAGACCTCGCGGTCGCCCGCGTTGAAGGCCTGGTAGTAGCGGTGGATGATCGAGATGACCGTATCGTGCATGGGCGAAACTCCGGAGTTCGTGAAGCGGAGCCATGAAGGAATCGCCTTATAGCCCACCCTATCGCGCCCGGCAAGAACGAATAATTATGATTTCCGCGGTGCGTCATTCCCCTCTCACGGCGGCAGCGATTACCATGCGGGATCGAGAGGGTGCCCGTACGGGGCGCCCGCGCCGACCGAGGAAAGACGCCGTGAGCGCCCACGAATTCCCCAATCTGCACCTGCTCGATCACCCCCTGATCCAGCACAAGCTGACGATCGCCCGACGGGCGGACACGCCGACCATCCAGTTCCGCCAGTTGCTCAAGGAGATTTCACTGCTGATGGGCTACGAAATCACCCGCACGCTGCCATTGGAATATCAAGCCATCGAGACACCTCTTGAGACCATGTCTGCACCCGTGATCCAGGGGAAGAAAGTGGCTATCGTTGCTATCCTGCGCGCGGGGCTGGGCATGACCAGCGGCCTGCACGAGCTGATGCCCTCGGCCCGCGAGGGTCACATTGGTCTTTACCGAGACCCCGAAACCAAGCGCCCGGTGGAGTATCTGGTCAAGCTGCCCGAACCCGAAGGCCGGCTGTTCATCCTGGTCGACCCGATGCTGGCGACCGGCCATTCGGCGGCCCACGCCATCGACGTGCTCAACCGCCACGGCGTGCCCGACAGCCACATCCGCTTCATGGCGCTGGTGACCTCGCCCGAAGGCGTGGCCGTGCTGCGCGAGACGCACCCCGACGTGCCCGTCTATGCCGCCGCATTGGACCGTCAGCTCGACGACCACGCCTACATCCGCCCCGGCCTGGGCGACGCCGGCGACCGGCTGTTCGGCACCAAGTAGGGCCGCCCGGTGCGCGCCTTCGAGACCCTGCACGCGGAGCGCGGACGCACGGAAACGGCGCCGGACGGCTCGCGGGTACGCGTACTGCTGGGCCTCGACGGCGGCAGCATGGCGCGCTTCGAACTGCCGGCCGGAGGCACGAGCTCGGCGGTTTTCCACCGCAGCGCGGAAGAAATCTGGTACGTGCTCGAAGGCCGCGGCGAACTGTGGCGCCGGCAGGAGGATCGCGAGGAGATCGTGGCGCTGCGCCCGGGGCTGTGCGTCAGCCTGCCGCTGGGCACCCGGTTCCAGTTTCGCGCCGCGCCGGACGCTCCGCTTGCGGTGCTGGCGGTCACGCTGCCGCCCTGGCCGGGGGACGGAGAGGCCTTGCCGGTCGCAGGGCCCTGGCCGCCGGACGCTACTTGACCAGCGACCAGGCGCCGAGCCCGACCGCCAGCCAGAACAGCCCTTTCACCACATAGAAGCCCAGCGCCGCCCAGCCGAAGCGCTTGCCCCACTGCTTGAATTTCGCACGCGTCTCTTCCTGCATCGTTCTACCCCCCGATCAGGAGGGGGATTATGCCATTCCGAGATCGCCCACGCTCAACCGAGCAGTTCGCGCAGCAACGCGAGCCCTGGCGGCCATGCGCCGAGCCCGCTCGCGTAGTTGATGTGCCCGCAGTCGCCGGCCGAAACCAGGCGGCTGCCCCAGGCACGCGCACAGTCTTCGGCAAAGGCGAAACCGGCGTAGGGGTCGTTCGTGCTCGCGACGACGATGCTCGGAAACGGCAATGGCCGCAACGGCACCGGCGCGAATCCGGTGGCCTCGGCTGGGAAAATCGGTCCGCCAGGGTCGGGCTGGGCGACGATCAGCGCACCCCTCACCCGGCGCGTGGTGGTCGCGGCCCAGTGCGCCACCAGCAGACAGCCAAGGCTGTGCGCCGCCAGCACGACATCCTCGCCGTGCGCGGCGACCGCCGCCTCGAGCGTCGCGCACCAGTCCGCGCAGCGCGGCGCTTCCCAGTCGTCCTGGCGCACGCGCACGAAGCCGGGCTGCTCCGCCTCCCACAGGCTGTGCCAGTGCCCCGGACCGGAATCGCCGATGCCGGGCAGCAGGAGCACGCTGGCGTGGTTGACGCTCACGCGTTCACCTCAACGGAGGAAGGCGGTGCAGGGCCGCTTCGGGGAAGACACTCAGCATCCAGCTGCGACAGGGATGCCAGAACGCCGAAAGCAGGAGCAGCAGCGAGCCGATCACCAGCGAGGTGATCGCGAACCCCAGACTGACCACCCCGTACATCTTCAGCAGGGCGCTGAAATTGATCAGCACGTAGACCAGCGCCGAGGCCATCAACGCGCGGCGGTCGATGGCCAGCGATACGGCGGCGATGGCCGCATACAGGGCGATCGCCGCCAGCCCCAATATCGGAGAGCTCTGGCTGCCGTACTCGCCCAGGGCCGCGAACACGGGACGCACCAGCAGCGGCGCGGCCAGCAGATGTAGCCAGAAGGCCACGTCGGCACGTCGCGTGACCCGGGCCGGATCGCTGGCGTCCCAGAGCATGGCCAGCGCGAAGGCGATCAGACCGGCCGAGAATTCGACGAGGCCGGGATGTTCATGCGTCCACGGCACGCTCTTGAACAGCACCACGCCGGCCACGCCCAGCAGCGCACCGGCACCGGCGGCCACCGTGATCGGGACGTGGAAACGCAGCCAATGCAGCCAGGCCGCCACGCACGCCATGGCGCTGGCGTAGCCGAAGGCGGCCAGCGTGCTGCCCAGCCAGGCATAGGCGGCAAATCCCACCCCGCCCACGAAACCCAGCAGCAGGACGATGGCCGGGAGCGCCATGCGCCGGCGACGGACGAAGAACTCCGCCAGGCCCCAGGACGCGGCCGCCAACAGCACCCCGGCGAGCCAGTGATGCTGCGCATAGCCGATCCAGGTCACCGAGGCCAGCAGCAGGAGACTGGCCACCACGACGAAAATGTCGTTGAAGCCGGTCACCAGACGGAAGCGTTCCTCGTCGACGGCCGGCGTCCGACGCTGATCGGCCACGTGCTGCCTGAACGCCTCGGCCTGATGCTCGGTCAGGACGCCTGCCCTGACCGCCGACGCAATGTCCTCGTCGCTGTACATGTCCGTCCCGGGGTGTGCCCAAACCTCGTTATGATAGCCGAGAACCCGGGGAACCCATCGCCGATCGTCGTCGTGTCATGCAGCAGGCGCGGCACTCCCCGCGCGCCCGCACATGGAGGTACGCATGCACCGCAAACTCGTCGAATACGTCCTGGCCGCCCTCGCCATCGCCCTGCTCGGCAGCGCACTGAGCGGCTGCTTCTACTACCCGGATGACGGCTATTACGGCTACGGGTACGGGTACGGCCACGACCGACGGCCGCCGCGCTATCACGGCGAGGACGACTGACGATTCCGTTCAAGACCCCGTCAACGCCGGTTGTCCGGCGTGGTCGGGCATAGGCTTACGGCGTCTTCACCTCGGGCCCGGCAAATATGACGGGCTTGGCCTCGGCCGCGTGCCCCAGGCCGGCAAGATCGAGGTGATAGTCGGTCGCGATGGTTGCCAGGATGTTGTAGTGGTTGACGTGCTGAGACGATTTCGAGCCTGGCTTGATTCCGGCGCCATAAATCACCGTGGCGATGTGATTATCGGCATCCGAATGAAAATCCTCGTCCCAGGTCACGATCAGCAGGCTGTCGTGCGCCTTTGCCCAGGCGGCATAGGCCCCCAGTCTCGTACGCAGGAAGTGATCGGCATTTTTCGCAAGTTGCCGATCATTGGCATCGCCTGAACTGGATGCGTACGGACAGTTCTCTGTGGTCTTGCTGCCGGAAACGCCACCGTGCATATCGTTGCACTGGTTGGGAATGACGTACGAAACCGTGGGCAGGGCGGCAAAATCCGCAGCCGGGAAGGCCGACATGGGCTGATTGATGCTGGCCGGCAGCGTATTACTCTCATTACCCTGGCGCGCATAACCCGAAGGCGCCTGCCAGTTGGTCCAGGGATTATGCTTGCGCGCATAAATGAAGGCCCCCGGATTTGCGGACGGCATGCTGTCATACGCCGTTTTGCCATCGGAGAAATAGGCCAGCGAACCGGGAGCCGGGAGCGACTGGGAGTAGGCGGAAAAGCTATAGCCTTTATGGATCAGGGCAGCCGCGAGATTGCCTGCCGTCAGCGGGGTCTGTTGCGCCGCGTTCTCACTGGCACCGGGAACAGGGGCATCGGTCGTTACCCCCTGATGATCCCCGGAAAACAAATCGAGATAGTTCGGCTGGCTGGGATGTTCGACGCCATGGGAATTCGTCAACAGCAAACCGCCATCGATAAGGATCTTGTTCAGATAAGGCATATCCGAATTGCCCACAACCTGGCTATAGCCATGGTTTTCCTCGATGACGACCACGATGTGCTGCGGCACATGACTGGCTGGCGAAGCCAGCCCGAGAACCCCCAGAACGCCCTGTAAAAAAGTAGAAATCGTCGCCACGGCACCGCCCTCCTTTGCTGACTTCCCTTCAACGAAATGCGCACCGTTCCGTTATCACATGAATATCGGCCCGCAACCGGACGCGGTCCCTGGTGCAATTACATATCAATGATAAGGCGTCGCCCCTGAGCCGGGCATGCAGGAGGCTGCTTCCGATCGAGAATCGATCGGCCCCGGCGTCAGTCCAGGCGGATGACGATGCGTTCGCCGTCGTTATGGTCTTCGATCTCGATCAGCGTGCCGACCGCCTCTTCCTCGGCTGCCAGGCGCACCAGTTCGTCCAGATCGATGCCATTTTCGTGCAGCCTGGCCACGGCACGCTTGGGCAGCAGGCGTACCGCGAACTTGAGGACATTGCCCGGAACCCGCACCGTCGTTTCGGGCGTGTCCGCATTGCCCTGGTAGATCAGTATCTTCAGATCACGCATGCCGGCACCTTCTGGATTGACTGGGGTTGTCTGGGGTGGGTCTGATTGATCACGCTGCATGATACGAAACCTGCATCATTCATGTCTGGCGAGGAGAGGCCATACCGGGGCTTTGGTTCGCAAATCGCATTCCGCCCATTGAACCACAACCGCCCGCATGTTTCGGCGCCGGCTTAGCCAGAATCATCCATGGCCACCAGACGGTAGGTGAGATTGATGCGCGGCTCGTCGACTTCGGGCTGCGCCGCGACCTGATGCAGCCAGTGCTGCTGGAAACCGGGCCGCATCAACAGCAAGTCGCCATGATGCAAGGACAGCGCTCCGGTTTCGGACTGATGCTTGTTGCGGTACTGCATGACCCGCGAAGCCCCCAGGCTCAAGGAGGCTATCCACGGTTCCGAGCCTAGCTCCTGTTCGTCGTCCGTGTGCCAGCTCACCGAATCGCGGCCGTCACGATAATAGGTGAGCAGCACCGAATTGAAGCGATGACCGCAAGCCAGCTCGATCTGCTCGCGCAGCGCCGTCAACTCGGGCAGCCACGCGAGAGTCTGCAGCAGGTTGTTGCTGTAGCTGTAGCGAATGCCGGGATCCGCATACCAGGCCTGCAGGCGGGGAATTTCGATGCGTCGGCCAAAGGCCATGAAATGGTCGGTCTGCCATGTCACCTGGGTGCACAGAGACTGCAGTAGCTGCCGCCCCTGTTCCTCGCCGTAGAACGCAGGGTGATATTCAAGTTCTGGATGCGGCCGTTCCGTTCGAGCCACGCGAAGCTCATTCCAGACAGATATCATCTGATCCTCTACATCCATTCCCAAGCGTATTCACAACCGCATACAAATATCTGCAGCTCGATAATTTCAATGACTCCGATGGCAAGTCTTTATGATGCCGGCAGCCATGGCCCAATCCTCATCACCATGTCACGCACACTGCCTGGCAGTGAAGCCGATGACACACATCCGCGTCGTGCGCAGCGCACATCATACCCCCCCTATCCCCTTCTACCACGAATAGTTTTTCTAATATTTTTGTGGTTATATCCGATATAGTACGTGACCCAGAATGAATTACACCGCAAGTTCCTAAGGAGTCGATGTCCGTGAAGAAGAACTTCCCTATCAACCAGACAGAACACACCTTCAAGTCCGACGAACAACTTATTTCGTCCACTGACCTTGCTGGTGTAATTCGCTACAGCAACGAATCCTTTGCAAAGATAGCCGGCTACGCGATCGACGAATTGATAGGGAAAAGCCACAACATCGTACGTCACCCCGATATGCCCCAGGCTGCCTTTGCCGATTTATGGACCTCGCTCAAGCAAGGCAAGCCCTGGATGGGGATAGTCAAAAACCGTAGCAAGGACGGTGGGTTTTATTGGGTCGACGCCTATGTCACCCCGGTCTACGAAAATGGCGCCTGCATCGGTTACGAATCCGTTCGGGTCAGGCCACGACAAGCCGACCGAAGCCGCGCCGAAAAACTCTATCAATCGCTCGGCCCCGCCGCCACGCAGGATGGCCGGGGCCTAGATTCCGCCAAGTCCGGCAGAATCGCCGCCAAGCTGAGCAAGTCGCGCTGGTGGGATGGCGTGATGAACCGGATGCTGCTCACAGGCGGAATGACCGCCGCGTTGATGACCTTGCTGACGCTACTGCCACTTGCTCGCAGCGAATTGGGTATCGCCGATATTCTGCTCGGCCTGGCGGGCGTCACAATCGCCTGGCTTTTCTCGCGTCCGATGCGCGAAGTCGATGCGCTCGTGCGCAAGGAGGTCGTCGACAATACGATCATGCAGGCGGTGTACAGCGGCAAGAAGGGCGAGCCCGGCCGCATCGAACTGGCGATACGGTTCCTGCAGGCCAGTCAGCGCACCGTCCTCGGCCGGTTGGGCGAAGAGGCGGGAAAATTGCGCATGGCCGCAGACGCTTCCGCGCGGGAACTGGGACAGGTCATCATTCAAATCGACCAACAATACGACAAGACCGACCAGGTCGCAGCCGCCATGAACGAAATGGCGGCGACGGTCATCGAGGTGGCGCGCAATACCAACGCGGCTGCCGAGGCTGCGAACAAATCCAGTGACGAAACGGACAAGGGTGCGCGCGTTGCCAATGATTTCACGGGCGTGATTGAACAAATCGCCGAACAAATCGCGTTGGCGGCCACTACGATGGAACAACTGCTGGCCAGCAGTGAAAGCATCTACAAGGTAACCGATCTGATCACCCAGATTTCGGAGCAGACCAACCTCCTCGCCCTCAACGCCTCCATTGAGGCCGCTCGCGCCGGGGAGCACGGACGCGGCTTTGCCGTCGTGGCCAGCGAAGTGAGCGAGCTGGCGAACAAAACCAAACAGGCCACCACGGACATTCGCAAGCAGCTTGAGCAATTCAAGAACATGCTCAGTAGCAGCGCGGAAAACATGCGGGCCAGCCGGGCACGGTCGGATGAAGGCGTGCAACGCGTGGGCGACGTCACCGCAGCCTTGACCGCCATTTCCGAAGCCGTGGAGCTGATCAACAGCATGAGCATGCAGATCGCAACCGCCACGGAACAGCAAAGCTCGGTCGCAGAGGAAATTAACTCGAATATCGTGCACATCCGGGACGGTGCCGAAAGTATCAACGAATCCGCGAATACATCGCGCCGCCTGTCCGACCAGCTCATCGGCCTTGCCAATGAGCTGGATTCGCTGGTGCATCGCTTCAGGAGTGTCGCCTGCTGATTGCCGGCGACCTGGTAGAAACGGCAAAGCTTTTCACCCCAGCGAGGGATGCAACAGCCCCATATACATCAGATCGACGGGCTGGCCGCCCACGAACAGACCACAGCGACGCACGCCTTCCCGGCGAAAACCGATTTTCTCGTAGAGTCGGATGGCAGGTTCGTTGTCCGTGCGCACGTCGAGATCGATGCGCAGCAGCCCGGCGCCCCAGGCATGCTCGACCGTGGCCCGGATCAAACGTTCGCCGATCCCCTGACCGCGGTAGCGGGTGCTCACGCCCATCCCTAGCGTCGCGCGGTGGGCGCACGCCGGCGGGCGCGTGATCGGCACGGCATCGCACCAGCCCACCACCCGGCCGTCCGCTACGGCCACGTAGTGCGCGTTGTGGTTGGCGAGATTATGCGCAACGAAGTCGGTACTGCGTTCGAGGGGAGGCGCTTCGGTCGATGCCAGAAACCGCCGCTCGCGCGCCACGGAGTCGACGCATTCGTGAAAACCCGCCACGTCCTGCATTCCGATTGGCCGCACCAGTACCGGCATACCGTCTCCTTGGGTTGCGAACAAACGCGACACTCGCGTCGTCATGCCCTTGCGGCATGCACGCGCGCCACGCCTGCAGCATTCCATCATCGGCCTGCGGGAATTTCCAGCGCCGCGTTTCGCGCCGCGCCATCGACAGGCGATTAGCCGTTCCGACGCCTGGCGCGATACCCGAGATAGATAAGTCCGGCGAGCCCCGCGAACAGCATGACCCAGGGCGCGTAGGCCCATGCGGGGTGGTAGGTCACCTCGATTTTTCGGGTATCCGGAAAATAGTGTTGACGGGAGTCTAGAATTCGCCTTATTGAAGCAAGAGGATCAATGTTGATATGCGAATCCCTGTTAGTTTTTGCATGTTCCCGTTGCACGCCTCCTTCGGCATGTGGGGCAAGATTGTTGTCCACTGACCAGGTACGCGGCAACCCTGTTTCCCAGCGCCCGAGAAGATAGTGAGCACATGATTGTGTGCCACTCCGAAGCATGGGAAGATCCCGCTGCGGTGGCCCTCCCTCCAACCCCGGTCACTGCATTGGTTTTTGCCCGCCTGTTGGCGGGTTTTTTTTTGCAACGCTCAGCGTTATAAACTGATTAATGTGGCGCACTCAGACATGATTTGATGACAGGGAATGGCGGCGTCACCTCGGGGAAGATTACTGGAACAACTTAGGCGGGCGGAGTCAATCTTGCGGGAAAGAGAGTCCGCTTACCGAGAAATTGCCCGCGAGCATGGGAAGTGGAGCGATGAAGCCCGCTTGGCTTACGAGAAAGTGCGGACAGCCGCACAGCGCGCTGACTGGATATTCGAGGAACTGACAACGAGTGATCTATAAGCTCAACGCTGTATCATGGCCGGCCGCCTCTGATTGTTACGCCTCCTGTCGCAAGCGAGCATCCATCTGTTCAATGACCTCATCCAGTGCGTCTACGAAAGCGGTCCAAACAGCGTCAATCTCCACTGATGTACTGTTCGGGGAACCCGTCGAGAGCGTCGCCAGCCAATCCAGCAACTGCCGATGGAGCAATCGATGCGATTGCTGGAGTCTAGCCGTGTCAAGTGAAGCGGCCTGCTCGCTTTTCAGCCATGTGCCGAGGGGACATGGCGCGCTCAAACTCGCCGCCAGTTCGGCAAGGTCATTCTTCGATAGTTTATGATCCGCGCATGCCTGTTTGCGGAACCGCATCATCAATTGATTGTGATAGGGCAAAGTCCGCAATAAAACCAGCGCATCCAATGTGGGACGCCAGCGTGGAATTTCAGCGTAGCGCGCGGCTGGGCGGTAGCGAGCGAGCCAGTCAAGCCAGTCACGTTCGCCCATCGGTTTGGCAAAGAAGTATCCCTGGATCACCTCACCGCCGAGTCGGCGCCACAGGCTGACGACACGCGCCTCCTCAACGCCTTCCGCGACCACTTTCGCGCCATGGATTTCGGCCAGTGTCAGCGCGGCATAGCCGACCGCGAACGCTTCGGTATCGTGCTCCAGATTTTGCACGAACTGCAGGTCCAGCTTGATCACATCCAGCGGCAATTCGCGCACGTGCTGCAGCGAGGCGTATCCGCTGCCGAAATCGTCCAGCGAGACGTGTATGCCGCGTTTTCTGACCTCACCCAGCACGCGCGCGCTTTTGTCCAGATCGGCCAATGCCTGGGTTTCTGTCAACTCCAGGGTCAGATAGGCGGCCGTTCCCGGGTAACGATCCAGGGTTTCATCCAGATCGTCCAGGAAGGCCGAGTGCTGTAAATGCCGGGCACAGATATTGATGCTCACACGACCGAAGGCGTAATGATCGGACCGCCAACGCGCGATGGCCGTGGCCGCGCTGTGCAGTAGAAATCGACCCAGCTGACGCGAAAGGGCGGCATCCCGTTCAATGATGGGGATAAAGCTGTTGGGCATCCAGAAACCGTCACCGTTATGCCGCCAGCGAACCAATGCCTCGACCCCGATCACCGCGCCCGTCGCCAAGTCGATTTGCGGTTGATAGTGGAGAAACAACGCCTGGCTGGCGAGCGCGTTCGGCAGCTCGCGATAGACTTGATATTCGAGCCGGGCATCGTCTGCCATGAGGTGACTGAATAGCTGCCAGCGACGTCTTCCAGCTCCCTTGGAGGCATAAAGCGCCGCATCGGCATGACGAAGCAACTCCGTGGGACTGCTGTCGTCGAGCGGATAGAGCGTGAATCCGAGGCTCGCATCCGTGTTCAGTTCATGCCCGATACCCTCGATACGTATCGGCTGGCGTACCGATTCGAGCAGTCGATGTGCAATACCTTCAAGTTCCACCGTGCCAGAAACGCCCTCCAAAAGTATGCCGAATTCGTCCCCGCCCAGCCGGGCAACGGTGTCTCCCTGGCGCACGGCTTCCTTGAGTTGCCTTGCGAGTATCTGGAGTACCTGGTCGCCGACCTGATGCCCGAGGTTGTCATTGATTTGTTTGAAATAATCGAGGTCGAGTATCCCTACGGCGGTTAACCGTTCGGCACGACCGGCACGCGCCAGGGCCTGTTCGAGCATACGCATGAAGTAGCTTCGGTTCGGCAGCCCGGTCAGTGAATCCTGCTGGCTCAGGCGCGTGATCTCCCGCACATGCTCGTACTGGTTGAGCCCCAATGCGACATCGCGGGCCAGCTCCTCCATCAACTCGACCAGGGCTGGGGTAAAGTAATGTCGTCTTTGCGCGTAAGCGGCCAGAATACCGCGCTGCCCCGCCTTGGTTGTAAAAGGCGTCATCACGGCACTTCGCAGCCCGTATCGTGTGGCGCGCTCAAGCCACAACGCAAAACCGGCATCGTCCCACAGATCCGCCACGGCCACGGTCTCTCCCTTGCGTAGCGCCTCGCCAGCCGGCCCTCGACTGGATGGGCTGTCCGGAGCGAGATCAATCTCGAGACCATCGACGTAGCCCCGGGCAGGGCCCGCGGCCCTTTGCACATGTACCCGCGAATCCTGGATCAGGCCGATCCATACCAACGGCAAGTCAGCACTTTCCGCCAATTGCGCACAGACCTTGGCATACAGCTTTTCTGGTTCGGGCAAGGCAACCAGAGCCTGATTGATATCCTTGAGTGCGCCGTAATAGGTGCGCAATTGCGATTCGGACTTCGCGATACGGGTAGAGCGCCTGGCGCTCATACCCAGCACAAGCGTAAGCAGGGACAGCAAGACCACCCCTTCGCCAGCGCCGCCCTGCAGCAGCCATTCGCGCCAGATCACCGCGCGTGGCAGGCTGGCGGTCACGCTCAAGGGAAATCCCGCGACAGAGGTTTGTGCGTACAAGCGACCCTGCTGTGTCCAGATACGAATGCCGGTCGACGCATGCCGGCGTAATGGAAACTCGGGTTGGCCTGCTTCACGGCGGGCGCCTTCGCCCTCGGCCTGCTCGCTATGCGAGACTTGCCTCGCACCCGGTCCGCGCCAGTTCAGCCGGTAGATCGGCTGATGGCCGGCAATAAGATCACGATGGGTCGCCAGCGCAGTCGGAGGCCATGGTAGCAAGGCATACACATCCAGGATCGGATCGCCGCCGGCATCGCGTATGCGTGCACAGGCAGGCAACGCCTGGTCCTGACCGGCGGATACGAGTTCATGCGGTAAGTGGACGGGCGCCGCCAGCGTGACCGACGCGTTACGATTGAGCGGGCATAGACGGTGCGCGATACGCAAGTAGGGGCTTTGCGCGCGGCCGACAATCGGTGACGCGCCCAGCAAGCGCCCATCTTGGGCCTGGAGGACGAAGATCGGCAATACACTGTCGGGATAGGCTGACTGGAACAGGATGATGCGCGTATCCACTTGCGCGGGGCGGAGATCGTTTCCCAGTGCCAGAAAATTGCCCATAGCCCGCAGGGCAGCCGACCAGTGCGTCAAGGAAGAGGCCTCGGCCTCTGCACCACGCCGTACGCTCGCCCGCAGGGCTTGTTCGACATGCCAACGGGTATCGCGCCATGACTGCACACCGTAAAAAAGAGCCAGCAAAAAGAGCAAAAAGAGAAAGCCCGCCCTGCGTAGCCAACCCTTACCTTGCTTACCTTGCTTACCTTGCTTACCTTGCTTACCTTGCTTACCTTGAGTCCACATTAGCATTCGCAACCGAGGCCCGCGTCGGCGGCAACTGGATGATTGACCCTCCGGCATAGCCGCGGCCAGATTATATAGAACGGATACGGTCTCCGCTCAGGATCGGGTAGATTGTCTCAGGATAAAAAGGTCGATCCCGGTGATGTGCGCGCGAGAAAGGTGGGTTATCCGATGTCTCCAGATCCTTGGGTACGCTTTTTTGCTTGCGCCTGTGCGCGGTCATGACGCTCGCGGAGCAGCCAATACACGACGCCGAGCGCTAGTGACGCAAAACCGAGCGCGCCCAGTGCCGCGGCATTGATGCTCCCCATATCCAGAACGATGAATTTGCGCGCCAGCGCCAGTAGCGCAATCAAGATCACCGTTCGGACTTGAATGATATGTTCCTGTCTTTCCAGTACCCGCAATATGGAATGCTTGAACTCCAGCGCAATCAGGAGCGTCATGATCATGCCGAACACGGTCTCGAACGTACTGTGATCCAGCGGATTCAGGGTTCCCGTTACCAGCATGGAGAATACCTGGCGTATCAGATTCCACAGCGCAATCACGATGATGACCGCAATGACGGTGGTCAAAATCAGCGCCACGACTTGCTCGAAGCGTTCGTAGAAGGTCATCACACCCCAGAAACGCTGGGTGTCGCCGGCAGGTGGGCTATGGCGCTGATGGATATTGTCTGACATGGCATGCTGTCTAAGTCGAAGTACCTGAGCGACGCATTGGCAAGAATCCGTTGCCCCCTACATGCCCCTCTACATATAGAGCGGAAAGCCGTGTTTCAAGGGTGCTGAATCCGTATTTTCCTTTCATCGCGACCGTCATTATGGCCACGATGGCGGGCGGTATGTATAGCTCAAGATAGGACGAAACGCGGCGTCCTAATCATTGCACCTTGAACTGATTGACCAGCACTTGTAGCTCTGCTGAGAGTCTGGCCAGATCTTCACTCGCCGTCGCCGTCTGCTGGGCACCCGCTGCCGTCTGTTCCGTGGCGTGACTGATGTTGCTGACGTTGCGGTTGATCTCCTCCGCCACCGAGGATTGCTCCTCCGCCGCGCTCGCAATCAGCGCGTTCATGTCGTTGATCTGCGTCACCGCCTGCGCAATCGTGTTCAGCGACGTCCCCGCTTCCTGCGCCTGCGTCACGCTCGCCTGCGCCCGTTCGCGACCCGAGGTCATCGCCGCCACCGCGCTCTTCGAACCGCCCTGCAGCCGCTCGATCATCCCCCGGATCTCCTCCGTGGAATCCTGCGTCCGCCGCGCCAGCGTCCGCACCTCGTCCGCCACCACCGCAAATCCGCGCCCCTGCTCGCCCGCCCGCGCCGCCTCGATCGCGGCGTTGAGCGCCAGCAGGTTGGTCTGCTCGGAGATCCCGTTGATCACCTCCAGTACCCGGCCGATCTGCGCGCTGTCGTTCTCCAGCGCATGGATCACCTGCGCCGCCTGTTCGACCTCGTCGGCCAGCTGGCTGATCGAACTGATGGTGCTTTCGACCACCTGCCGCCCCTGGCGCGTGGCCCCGTCCGCCTCCTGCGCCGCGCGCGCGGCGTCGTTGGCGTTCTTGGCCACCTCCTGCACCGTCGCCGACATCTCGTTGATGGCCGCCGCCACCTGGTCGGTCTCGCTCTGCTGGTTACGTACGTGGTTGCTGGTCTCCTCGCTCGTCGCCGACAGCTGCTCCGAGGCCGCCGCCAGCTGCGCCGTCGAACCCGCCACCTGTCCTACCACCTGCTGGATCCGCTCGACGAACTTGTTGAACGCATCTGCTAAATGGTCCAGTTCATCCCGTCCTCGCGAGGTCATTCTGCGCGTCAAATCACCCTCGCCCTGGGCAATGTCCTGCATGGTCTCGACCGTGAGGCGCATCCGCGTGCGCATGCTCATGACCGCCATGCCGACCAGCACGGTGCCGATGATCAGGGCGAGCGCGAGCAGACTCAGGCTAAAGATGCTCGAAAGTCGTAGATCGTCATGCACCCGTCGATTGGCCGCTTCGGCTTGCTGCTGTGCCAACTGCGTGAGCGTGAGCAATTCGCTGCCGATCTGTTCGGACAGCGGGTAGGCGCGCGTCACGAGTACATTCATGGCACCGGCAAACTGTAGCGTTTTGAGATGATGCACCACGGACGCATAGTCCGATTCGCTGCGCTTCCAGATCTGGCCGACATGCTGAATCTTGCTCGCGAGCTGGGGATCGTTGGCGGCGAGTTTGATGGCCTGCTGATAATTCGCGTCCGCCTCGGCGAGGTATTTCGTGGCCGCGTTCACGTATTGGCCGTTGAGGCTGTTGGTCATCAGTTTCTGCGTCACGTCCGGCGAGACGCCGCCGATGGTGGTGAGGTTCATGTTGAGCACATTGTCGCGGATGGCGATGCCGGCCCGCAGGGTTGCGCCGCTCATGCGCTGCAGGGCATTGAGCAGGGAGTTCTCCTGCTGGCTGAGCTGTGTATCGGAGCGGATGACGCTGCCGAACCAGACCGGCGTGAGCACGGCCGCGACGGCGAAGACGGCGGCCACGGTGATGCTGGCCACGATGCGAGCGGTGATGGTGCGAAGGCCCAGGTTCATAGTCGATTCCTTCCTGTTTATTAGTTGTAATGATCTCCATGGTACGTCGGGTCTGACGCGCAGCCACCCCGAGAGGGGGCACCCAGGCGCCAGCCCGATGAGCGTCATCATAATATTGATCGGCCTTCGCGGGCGTTTCTTGAAGCCTCGTGGCAGGCGAACGGAAGCCGTTCCGCTGGTTCAGCCGAGGGCAAAGGTCAACCGCAGGATGAACACGCTGGCGTTGCCGGGTTCCCCGCTCGGATCACGGAGGTGCACCGAGAGTCACAGTATCTGAAGGGATCGGCACCCTAAAATACACACGATGTTCCTGCTTACTGACAAGTCAGTAAATTAGGGAACAAGTGGTGATATGGGTTGTCTTCAAGTTCCATGAAGAGAGACGGTCAGGCCGTAGGGCAACATCACCGCGAGATAGCAGGCGGCGAGGCCGGACAGTACCGCCACCGGCCAGGGCCAGCGCGGCAGCCGGCCGGTGCGGGCCAGACGCAGCCCGATACCCGCGCCGACCAGCGGGGGGCACCAGCACCACCGGTACCATGAACGCGAGCAGGACATAGGCAAGGAGGATGAGGCTGGCGTCGACCAGCAAGCCTGCGGCCGCGCCCAGCAAGAGTCCGAACAGTTTTTCCCGCCACATGCCCCCTCCCAGCCAAACCGTAGACGGAGCCCGTCCGTGCTCAGGCCGTCTGCGCCATGCCCCCCTTGCGCAAGGGCGCGATCCACGCCCGCTCCGCCTGCTCCAGCACCAGTTCCGAAAACGCCTGCGCCGCGGCGCTCAGCCGCTTGCCTTCCCGCTGCACGAGATACCACTGCCGCTTGAGCGGGAACCCGTCGATGTCCAGCACGCACAGCAGGCCGCTCGCCAGCTCGGCCTGCACGGTGTGCAGGGACACCAGCCCCACGCCCAGACCCGCTTCCACAGCCTGCTTGATGGCCTCGTTCTTGTTCATTTCCATCGCCGGCCGGAATGGCAGCCGCTGTTCGATAAAGAAATTTTCCAGTGCCCCGCGCGTGCCCGAGCCCTGTTCGCGTACTACCAGTGGCTCCTTGATCAGGCGGTTCACCGGAATATCCGACACCTGCGCCAGCGGATGATTGGGCGCGGCCACGATGACCAACGGGTTTTCCATGAACGCCCGTGCGCTCAGCGCCAACCCTTCCGGAGGGGTGCCCATCAGCGCGAGATCGCTGGTGTTCTCGCTCAGGTGCCGCAGGATGGTTTCGCGGTTGACCACGTTCAAGCTCAGCTGCACGTCGGGATGCAGATCGCGGAACATCGCCATCAGCCGCGCGGCGAACACGCTCGCCGTGCTGGCTGCGGAGACCGTGAGCGTGCCGCCCTTCAAGCCCTTCAGGTCGGCCAGCGACTGTTCCAGATTGGCCAGTTCGCGCATCACCGCCTCGGCGCTGCGCAGGGTTTCGTAGCCGGCCTCGGTGAGCTGGATCTTCTTGCCGGTGTACTCGAACAGGGCCGTGCCGAGAAAACCTTCCATCTGCTTGATCTGCATCGACACGGCCGGCTGGGTCAGGTGAACCGCCTCGCTCGCGCGGGAAAAACTGCCGCAACGGGCCACGGCCTGGAGGATTTCGAGTTGGCGCAGAGTAATTTTGATCATCAGTGATATTTTGGGGTTATCCAAATAAGTCTGAATATATCTTATAGCCCGCGTTAATTATAGTGTCTTCCCGTTGCGTCGCCCTAAAGCGTTGACGCCGCTACGATAAATTTGGAGGAACGACATGGCTAACGACCAATCCAACCGCTACGCCAATCTGGACCTCAAGGAAGAGGACCTAATCGCTGGCGGAAAGCACATCCTGGTGGCCTACAAGATGAAGCCCAAGGCGGGCTACGGCTACCTGGCAACCGCCGCCCACTTCGCGGCCGAATCGTCCACCGGCACCAACGTCGAGGTGTCCACCACCGACGAGTTCACCAAGGGCGTCGACGCGCTGGTCTACCACATCGACGAAGCCGCCGAGGATATGCGCATCGCCTATCCGATCGACCTGTTCGACCGCAACGTCACCGACGGCCGCTTCATGATCGTCTCCTTCCTGACCCTGGCGATCGGCAACAACCAGGGCATGGGCGACGTCGAATACGGCAAGATGATCGACTTTTACGTGCCCGAACGCGCCATTCAGATGTTCGACGGCCCGTCCACCGACATCACCAACCTGTGGCGCATCCTCGGCCGTCCGATGAAGGATGGCGGCTACATCGCCGGCACCATCATCAAGCCCAAACTGGGCCTGCGTCCCGAGCCCTTCGCCCAGGCGGCGTACCAGTTCTGGCTCGGCGGCGACTTCATCAAGAACGACGAGCCGCAGGGCAACCAGGTGTTCGCCCCGGTCAAGAAGACCATCCCCCTGGTCTATGACGCGATGAAGCGCGCGCAGGACGAAACCGGCGAGGCCAAGCTGTTCTCCATGAACATCACGGCCGACGATCACTACGAAATGATGGCCCGCGCCGATTTCGCGCTGGAGGTCTTCGGTCCCGACGCCGACAAGCTGGCCTTCCTGGTCGACGGCTACGTCGGCGGTCCCGGCATGGTGACCACCGCCCGTCGCCAGTATCCCAACCAGTACCTGCACTACCACCGTGCCGGTCACGGTGCGGTGACCTCGCCCAGCTCGAACCGCGGCTATTCCGCCTTCGTGCTGGCCAAGATGTCCCGCCTGCAGGGCGCCTCCGGCATCCACGTCGGCACCATGGGCTACGGCAAGATGGAAGGCGACGCCGACGACAAGATCATCGCCTACATGATCGAGCGCGACGAGTGCCAGGGTCCGGTCTACTACCAGAAATGGTATGGCATGAAGCCCACCACACCGATCATCTCCGGCGGCATGAACGCGCTGCGCCTGCCCGGCTTCTTCGAGAACCTGGGTCACGGCAACGTGATCAACACCGCCGGCGGCGGCTCCTACGGCCACATCGACTCCCCGGCGGCTGGCGCCAAGTCGCTGCGCCAGGCCTACGAGTGCTGGAAGGCCGGCGCCGACCCGATCGAGTGGGCCAAGGAACACAACGAGTTCGCCCGCGCCTTCGAGTCCTTCCCAGGCGACGCCGACCAGCTGTACCCCGGCTGGCGCGACAAGCTCGGCGTGCACAAGTAAGCCGCGCGCCAAACGCGACACGCCCCCGGTCCGCCGGGGCGTTTCCCCGGAAGCCCCGCAGGCCGGGGCGACCGGCTTTTCGATGGAGGGCGGTCATGACGATCGACGTGCAACAGTATCTGGTCCGGCAGGAGCCCTATTACCAGCCCCAGGGCCGTGAAGTGCAGCTTTACGAAGCGGCCTACCGCAACCGATTGCCGGTCATGGTCAAGGGTCCCACCGGCTGCGGCAAGTCGCGCTTCATCGAATACATGGCGTGGAAGCTCGACCGGCCGCTGATTACCGTCGCCTGCAACGAGGACATGACCGCGTCCGACCTGGTCGGCCGCTATCTTCTGGAAGCGGACGGCACCCGCTGGATCGACGGCCCGCTCACCACCGCCGCTCGCATCGGCGCGATCTGCTACCTCGACGAAGTCGTCGAGGCCCGGCAGGACACCACCGTGGTGATCCACCCGCTCACCGACCACCGCCGCACCCTGCCGCTCGACAAGAAGGGCGAACTGATCGTGGCGCACCCCGACTTCCAGCTGGTGATCTCCTACAACCCCGGCTACCAGTCGCTGATGAAGGACCTCAAGCAGTCCACCAAGCAGCGCTTCGCCGCATTCGATTTCGACTACCCCGATGCCGATCTGGAAACCGCCATCCTGGCCCGAGAGGCCGGCATCGCCGCGGAACTGGCCGGCAGGCTGGTGAAGGTCGGCCTGGCCGCGCGCAACCTCAAGGGGCACGGCCTCGACGAGGGCATTTCCACGCGCCTGCTGGTCTACGCCGCCAAGCTGATCAACGACGGCGTCGATGCCGCCGACGCCTGCCGCATGGCGCTGGTGCGGCCGATCACCGACGACGCCGACATCCGCGACACCCTGGACAACGCCATCGACGCGATCTTCGGCTAAGGCCCGGCCGTGGACCGCGACAGCGCACAACAGCAGTCGCCGACGGAGGCCTACCGCGCGCGCCTCGACACGCGCTTTCCCCAGGTCGACGAGGTATTCGAGGGCTGTCTGCAGCAGGCTCTCACGACGCTCACGCCAGCCGGCGTCGACGCCTATCTGGAGGCCGGGCGCAGCATCGGCAAGCTGGGCCGCGGCGTCGAACCTCTGCTGGCCTTTCTCGAAGCCTGGCCCGAAACCGCGCAGCACGTCGGCGAGGCGGCGCTGCCGGCAGTGATGGCACTGGTCGGGCGGATGCAGAAATCGCCCAACGGCCAGGCCATCGCCCCCTTTCTGCAGACGCTGGCGGCAGTCGCGCGACGGTTGCAGTCCATCGAGGCGCTGCAACACCACCTCGACATCGTGCTGGACCTCATGGAGCGCACCACCGGCTCCATCCACGGCCACCACACCACCTATTCCAGTCCCGGCCTGCCGGACCTACTCGCCCAGGCGCCCGCCCTGCTCGCCCAACTCAGCCCGGCCGGACTCGCGCGCTGGGTCGATTACGGCATCCGCAACTACGCCACGCACCCGGACCGACAGCAGGACTATTTCGCGCTGCAGTCCGCCGATGCGCGCGCCGTGCTGCAGCGCGAACGCGACGGCACCCTGCTGGCCGACGTCGAACGGCGCCTGGACCTTTACCTGCGCGGCCTGTGGCACGACAGCGATCTGCTGATCCCCTATTCCACCGCCTTCGACGAACTGCGCAAGCCGGTGCCCTACTACGACCACCTCGGCATCCGCCTGCCCGACGTGCAGCACGACACCGGCGGCATCCGGGGGATCGACCGCTACCGCGCCATGCTCGCCCATATGGTCGGTCATCGGCGCTGGTCGTCGCCGCAGATCGCCGACAACTGGAGCCCGTTCCAGCGCATGGCGGTGGAGTTCTTCGAGGACTGCCGCATCGAGACGCTGCTGATCCGCGAGTATCCCGGCCTGCGGCGCCTGTTCCTCGCGCTGCACCCGCGGCCCGTCGAGGGCGCCTGCGACCCGGAAACCACTTCCTGCCTGCGCCATCGCCTCGCGATGCTGTCGCGCGCGCTGCTCGACCCCGATCACGGCTATCTCGACGCCGACCTCAACGACTTCGCCGCACGCTTCCACGCGGCGCTCGCCGAGGGCGAATCCTCGACCGCCGAAATCGCCTCGCTGGCTCTCGCCTACGTCACCAAGACCCGGCGCCAGAGCGACCAATTCGCCAAGGTGCATTTCGACGACACCGTGATCGAATACCGCGACGACAACCGCCATCTGTGGCGCTTCATCGAAGAGGGCGACGAGGAGGAAACCTTCAGCGAAGAACGCAAGCAGGCCGAAGTCGAGGAAATCCGCGGTCTGCCGCCGCGGCACTATCCCGAATGGGACTACGTCAGCCGCACCTACCGCCCGGACTGGGCCTGCGTGTACGAGGCGCTGCACCCGTCCGGCGACGCCGGCGTCATCGAGCGCCTGCTGCAAAAGCACGCCCTGCTCGCCCGGCGCCTGAAGCGGGTGCTGGACCTGCTCAAACCGCAGGACAAGGTACGCATCCGCTACCAGGAAGAGGGCAGCGAACTGGATCTAGACATCGCCATCCGCTCGCTGATCGACTTCCGCGCCGGCGCCGTACCCGATCCGCGCATCAACATGAGCCACCGCACCGCGGGCCGCGACATCGCCGTCACCCTGCTGCTCGACCTCTCGGAATCGCTCAATGAAAAGGTCGCCGGCGGCGAGCAGACCATCCTCGAACTCTCGCAGGAAGCCGTCTCGCTGCTCGCCTGGGCCATCGAACGCCTAGGCGATCCGCTGGCCATCGCCGGCTTCCATTCCAACACCCGCCACGACGTGCGCTACCAGCACATCAAGGGCTTCGGCGAGCACTGGGACGACACCGTCAAGGCCCGCCTCGCCGCACTGCGCGCCGGCTACTCCACACGCATGGGCGCCGCGATGCGCCACGCCGCCCACTACCTCGGCGCGCGCCAGGCCGACAAGAAGCTGCTCCTGATACTCACCGACGGCGAACCCGCCGACGTCGACGTACAGGACAACCGCCTGCTCATCGAAGACGCCCGTCAGGCGGTCAAGGAACTGGACCGCGAGGGCATCTTCACCTACTGCATCAGCCTCGACCCCCGCGCCGACGAATACGTCACCGACATCTTCGCCCACCGCTACACCGTCATCGACAACATTCAGCGTCTGCCGGAAAAACTCCCTGAATTATTTATGGCGCTGACGAAGTAGCGGGATTGGGATTTCGGTATTGCATCGCCCCGGGAGTTAGCTCCAGGGAATGTGACTTTGATTACGTGTCAAAGCAGCCGGAATCAACGGGCATCATGATTTAACTGTATGACTACAGCTAGTGCGCGCTATAAGTCACTCGCTACCCGATTACATTTGTGCCACCAACCGGAAGAGTCGCAAGACGGTCGGACAACGCCCAGAAGCAGCCGCTCAGGTATTTGCTGAACCCGACACATGAAAGACCGCTTTGTTCTGCATGCCAGTCCAACGCAGTTCTGAAATGAGCTTGGTAGTGGTAGCTTGGTGAATACACTACCGCCACCGAGCCACCAGGCGACTTAGTCCAGAATTATCCAGAGGACTGGACCAGACGCGTCGTTTCCAGCACATGCGTGTAGATCATCGTGGTTTGCAGACTGCGGTGTCCCAGCAATCGCTGACTAGTTCGTATGTCCGTACCCGTAGCGAGCAGATGGGGGGCGAACGAGGCTGTTTGCTCTGTCTCGCTATGCGCCAATTACCATATATACGAATTATCTTGCTTGGCGCATAAAGTTCGCGTATGCGCTAAATCCGATATTGCCAAATTATCGGATTTAGCGCATAATGGCGCAGTGTGAAAAGCTTGAACTCGCCATGGCGCTAGAGCCACTCAACTGCTGACTACTCATACACGACCATGAATGACCTTGCCCGCACACCAAGACAGATTGGCAACTTAATCCGACGTACGCGTAAAAAGCGCGGCCTAGCGCAGACTCGGCTCGGCCAACTTGCTGGCCTGCGCCAGGAGACGATCTCACTGATCGAAACTGGTAACCCGGCAACCAAACTGGAGACAATCCTTGCCGTGCTCGCTGCACTCGACTTGGAATTCAGGATTGGCGCACGCACTAAGAGTGACGCCGCCGATATCGAGGATATTTTCTGATGGCGCGTCGGTCTACTCATGCGCCGCTACGCGTACTTCTGAACAACCACCTTGTCGGCCATCTCAGCAAAACACCTGACGGCGCGATTAGATTTAACTACGACCAAAGCTGGCTCGACTGGGAAAAAGCGCTTCCGGTATCGCTGTCTTTGCCTCTACGCGAGGATGCCTATCGGGGGAAGCCGGTAATCGCCGTGTTCGACAATTTGCTACCGGATGCGGATGCGTTGCGCCGACGCATCGCTGAGAAGGTTGGCGCTGCTGGCACAGATGCTTACAGCATGCTGGCAGCAATCGGTCGTGACTGCGTCGGCGCCCTACAATTCATCGTCGACAACGACAACGATGGTGGTGTCGATGGTGTCTCTGCCATTTCTGGGGAACAGGTAGACGATAGCGCAATCGAAAATCTACTCAAAGGCCTGGCTCAAGCCCCTCTTGGGCTCGACCGCGACGATACGTTCCGCATCTCGGTCTCCGGCGCTCAGGAGAAGACAGCTCTGCTGATGCACAAGGGTCAATGGCTTAAGCCTCACGGCACCACTCCGACCACACATATTCTCAAGAAACAGATCGGGAGACTGCCAAACGGAGTTGATCTGTCGAACAGCGTTGAGAATGAGTTTTACTGCCTGAAACTGATTGAGGCATTTGACCTCCAGGTCAACAGAGCGGAAATGCGGAACTTTGGAGAGACAAAAGCGCTCGTGATTGAACGATTCGACCGCCGGTGGACAAGTGACGGTCGTTTGCTCCGCCTGCCGCAGGAAGATTTCTGCCAGGCATTGTCGGTCCCGCCGACTCGCAAATATCAGAGTGAGGGCGGCCCAGGGCTGGCAGACGTAATCAAACTACTAGAGGGAAGCGATTATCCAACGAAGGACCAAATCACAGTCTTCAAGGCGCAAATCCTATTCTGGCTGATCGGTGCCACGGACGGCCACGCCAAAAATTTCAGCATCTTCCTTGGTCGGGGTGGCAGCTTTCGTTTGACCCCTATTTACGATGTGCTCACTGCCCAACCAAGCCTGATATCCCGGCAGATCGAGATCAAGCAGATGCGTCTTGCCATGGCTTTAGGTACCCGCAATCACTACAAAATCAAAGAAATCCAGTACCGCCATTTTTTGCAATCCGGCGATATGGCGGGTTTGTCGAAAAAGATTGTTCAAGATGTTATCGAAGAGATCATTGTTAGCGCCAAAACGGCGTTGGAAAAAGTCGAAAACGAATTATCGGAAGATTTCCCCGAGGAAATCCACTCCGTCATAAAAGACACGGTCAAGGCGCGTCTACGCGTTTTGACTGCTCAGTAGTCTTGAGTGCCACGATATTAAAATGGACGATAAAACCGTTACCCACAAGAGTTTTCTGTAAAGGCGCGTCGCACACAAGGGCCGGGGGGAGCACAACAACTAAGCCAAACTTTAAACTAATGTATCAAACCCACTCTCTCATCCCATCTGCCGATCCTTTGTCTGACTTGCCCCATTTGTCGTCTTCTCAACCCTCCCAAACGCATACCGAAACCCGCGCCTTCATTCCAAGTGAATGACAAATAAACCGTTTCTTCTACCACACGCCCCACCAGCCTTCTGGTCATGATTTTGCTTCCTTGTTGTAAGCACGAGGCATGGTCATCGGCTCATGCCTTCTCGACGACTTTCATCCAATCACTTCGGGCAGGCACCATGAGCAGTCAACACACCGCGCCTTCGTATCTACGCTACGTCGACCGACTAGAGATGGCGGTCCTCAGCCGGCATGAGGCGGTTCAGCGGGTTTTCGGCAGCGAGCTGTTTGCGTTGACGTCTTTGATGGGGCCGCTCAGCGACGGGCCCGCGTGGCCATCGGATGCGTCCTGGGTGGTGCTTGAGCACGGCGATTGCTCGTGCATCGTTTCGGATGGCCTGTCCGACCCCTGGGTCGAACGCAACCGACCCGATACGGGGCTTGGCCTGGAGGTGTTTGTCGAATCACCGGATGCTCCCTTCTCGCCCGACGATCCGATGGCGATTTCGGATACCTGGATGTTTCCGATGACCGCCGAGGTGAGCCACACCCTGGCCGCCTATCCGCGCCTGTGTCGGAAGCTGCTCGACGGGGAGGTGCTGTCGTACCGTTTCAATATCGAACACATCAAGGACGGTCGCGGGCTGGTGGGAGCGCTGCTCCATGTTCCCGAATCGCTGGCCGAAGGGCTCGTTACGGATATGGGAAAGGTGAGCCTGGTGGCGGCGACCCTGCTGACGACCGAGGAACTGCGCTGGCTTAGAGGTCGCGGCGAGGACGGTCGAAACGAACTGCTGGCCATGCTGAACGATGCGGGCGTCGGCAGCCAGTCGAGGCCCGATCGCCCGTCGGTGGTTGAAGTCTGATGCCCCTCGCAACAGGGTGTCGCTGATGGCCGGTCCGCCGAAAATGCGCCTGCCTTATGCACCAGCCGCATCGTTACGACTGGTGCCCAACGACTCAGGCACTGCGCAGAGTGCCGGGTCGGCGCAGGAATCCGACGCGCAAGAGGAGAGCTTGTATCGCGGTATCGCCTATGCCCCGGAGCAGTGGCGATCATGGACGGAAACATCGAAGCTCGGGCCGGACGCGCTGATTGCAGGTTTCAGCATGAGCCTCGATGGCGGGCAGCCTTTTCCGCCACAGGCAGATTTGCCGGCCTATATCTGGGACCGTCAGGGAGAGTTGTCGCTGACCGAGAACGAATGCCAGTTGCTCGACTGCAGCTTGGAAAATCTGACCATCGAACAGGCGTTAGACGGCAAGCTGCTGACGATCACACCGAAATTCACCCTGAACTACCATACCCGGGCCTACGCCGCGCAGTTGGGTGAAATCCGCCTGGTCAGTTCCCACCGTTTCGTCGCCGATGCCGAAGGCAAGCCATACCCGTTGCTGGATACCGAGGATGCGGGCGACCCGGTGCTCTATCTGGAAGACCCGGAGGACACATCCGTCATTCGCCAGATGATCCACTACCAGGGCCTTGGCCTCAAAAAGGATTACTGCTTCGACTATCACATTCGCCAGCCGCTGCTGCGACATTGGCCGATAGGGCCTGCCAAGGGCGTTGAAGTGCGGACCGTCACGGTGTTGGAGCAGTACACCAGTTATTTCATGCAGCGCGCGGTGACGTGTCTGCCGGGCACGGCATTATGGGTACCCGCCTACGCGCCCGTCAGTTGGGGGTGGAGTTTGCGTGTTGAATGGGAGCAGGACAACTGGGTGATCACCCGGCGCAAGCTGATGAACCCGGTGGTGGGCCATGACGGATGGCAACTACCCCACTGGCAGGGCAATACGCTCAATTACAGGGGAAATTGAGCGAATATTCTTCCTGCTCGTCGGCACGGAATATCCGCCGATCAGGGCCAGACGCCGCGTTCCATGGTCACCCTGGCCAAGCGTTCGATCGCAATCACCAGCGCCGCTGTGCGCAAGTCGATGGGAGTCGACTCTGCCCATTGCCCGGCATCGCCCTGGCTTGCTGGCTCCAGTTCCTGGGTGGAAAGGTTTTGCCAGCGATTGACGACCGCGTCGACAGCGTTTTGCATTTTCGCCTTGAGCTTGGCATTGACCTGCGCCAGTTCCCAGCGCTCGTTTTCGTTGTTCTGCACCCACTCGAAATAACTGACCAGCACGCCGCCGGCATTGGCCAGGATATCCGGCAAAACGCGGATGCCCCTGCCGTTCAATATCCTGTCCGCCGCCGGCGTGATCGGGCCGTTGGCCGCTTCGATGATGAACCTGGCCTTGATCCGACCGGCATTATCGATACGGATTTCGTTGCTCAGCGCGGCCAGGATCAGAATATCGCACGCGTGTTCCAGAAATGCGGAATTCGTCAGACTCTGCGTTCCGGGCAGACCGACCACGGTCCCGTGTTCGTTCTTGTAGGCGCAGGCGACATCCGGATCGATACCGTCGCTGCAGTAGACCCCGCCCTGGGTGTCGCTGATGCCGGTAATCAGTGCGCCAGCCTCCCTGAACGCGCGGGCGGCCACCGAACCCACGTTGCCGAATCCCTGGATATTGATTCGCACGCCTTCCAGGCGCGTGAGTTCAGGCAACAGATTGGTCGAGATCAAGCGCTGGGCGGCAAAAAACAACCCGCGCCCCGTCGCCTCCTGGCGCCCTTCCGAGCCTCCGATATCCAGAGGTTTTCCAGTCACCACCGGCAGGTTGTTCCGCCCCGGATGGAGTGTATCGTAGGTGTCGTAAATCCACGCCATCGTCTGCGCGTTGGTGTAAAGATCCGGCGCCGGGATGTCCGTGTAAGGCCCGATCGCGTCACCCAGTTCCGTGATGAAGCGTCGGGTGATATGGCGTATCTCGTTTTCGGTCAACTGCTTGGTGTCGCAGGCCACGCCTCCCTTCGCACCCCCAAACGGAATATCGATCAGGGCGCATTTCCAGGTCATCAGCGCAGCCAGGAAGCGAACCTCGTCGAGAGTCACATCGGGATGATAGCGAATGCCGCCCTTGCCGGGGCCGAGCGATCGGTTGTGAATCACCCGATACCCGTTGAAGACGCGCACGCTGCCATCCTCCATCTGAACCGGGAAGCTGACGCTGACGGCATGCCTGGGCGCATTCAGGAATTCGAAAAGATTTCTGGTCGACTCATCCAGATAGGCCATTGCCCGCGCCAGTCGCTGGCGGCTGACATGCGTCGGCTCGATATCTTCGGGTTCGCGCGCGAGATCGTTATCTGCAGTCATTTTGACCTTCGTTTCTGTTCGATTAAAAGCACTCTGTCAGAGGCGCTGGGTACTAAACACAATAATCATCACTGAAACACTCATTGGGGCTTGAAAGCCAGTAAGAAACTTGTGAGGATTGACCCTGGTTTAGAAAACGGGAGGCTTTGTTGTTCGACCCCCGCCTCGCGTTGGTTTTCTGATACCCCTATTGGCGATTTTCACAAACCGCCTCAGGTGGCTTGCCGTCCGATAAAACAGGATCATCCGTCACCATACGAATAAGGTCGGCAAAGAGCCCCCATGTCCCCGTTTGAAGTCATCATCCGTCACAGTGTCGATCTCGAGCGCATCTTGAGTCAGACCCTCGGCGCAAAGGGTTCCGACCTCCATGCCAAGCTGAACAGCCTACGCCCTTGTCTGCCCGCCGAACTGTCCGCGCAGATCGAATACCTGATCGTCGTGCGGGACCAGGCGGTCAATACCGCCGTCGTCCCGGACGATGCGGCCGGATACGAACGCATCTTCACGGGCGTCATACACTCCCTTGAGCGAATCGTCGGCCCCACGGGGCACGGCACGGCGATCAAGACGCCCAGTACGCCCGCCTCTCCGCATATTGAGCCCACATCCGCGCCCGCGTCTCCTGCCTGGCAACTCGCACAGCAGGACGTGGCCGAGGAACTGATGCTTAGCGCCCTGTTGAGCTACGGCGGGCACGAATCCCAGACGAACGTATCGGAAGAAGCGCTACCCTCGGTTGAAATCCGCGAGACGAACGACGCGACCGAAACGCCGACGCCGCTCAAGGAAATTTCGCTGGGCTCGCTACTGCTGCGGCCATCGGCTGATTCGCGCGACACAGCCCAGCCGTCCCCAGCCAAAGCAAGCGCCCCCCAGGACAAAACCGAGTCGTCGACCGCGCGCAAGGAAATTTCGCTCAGTTCCCTGCTGATACGTCCATCGGCTTAACTCGCAAACCGGCAAATCCCCCCTCAGGGAATGCCAATCTCTTGGCGATTTTGATCAAATTCTCGGCACACTGGAAAACCCATTCATTTGTCTTGCCGCCTTCCGGTTCGGAGCGGTAAAACAGCCGCATGTAGTCACGCCACGCGCGTATTTTCCACTCGGCGGATATCATCGATTTCGTAACGAAGCATCGAAAATCGTTCAAGCCCGCACCGACATCCGTAGTGTGCATTACGTGTGGGTACGAACAATGATGTGAGATTACCTCCATCGAATCCGAATCATGTTTCTCCCATAGCCCAACGCCCCACGTGTCCTCAGGCGCTTAAACACCGAGCAATACGGTAAGCAACACGCTTTGTAACTACTCAGTGAAAATAATTACAAAAAGTACTTGACAGGGTTTTTGGTAGTTTTTTTGAAAATATGGCGGCGCTGTAACGAGTGCGATTATTGGTCTCCGAAAGCGACAGAGGCGTAGTCTTCCTTGCGACATCACGCGAGGCACTGCCCCACCGTCAGTCAATTATTTTACGCCGCCAGATCGCCTTACAAACGAGAAAATTGGCACTTCAAAACCCGTGAGATAATAGCTTCATTACTTCTTTGGAGCAGTCTTGCGTGCGGATCGACGGCGTCGATATCGAGATCACCCTGGCACAGGTCAGGGCGCAACTGGAGCAGGAGAAAGACCTATCTCCGGCACTCCGCGCCAGTATCGAGATGATGCTCATGTTGTTCGTCGTGTTACTCAACCGTCTCGGGCTCAATAGCCGCAACAGCAGTCAGCCGCCGGCATCGGATCCCAATCGGCCACGCAGCCAGCGTGTGCGCTCAAGCCGACCTTCCGGTGGCCAGCCGGGGCACGTGGGCAAGACCTTGCGCCCGGTCGAGCATCCCGATGAGATCGAGGTCCTCAAGATCGATCGTCGTCGCTTGCCGAAAGGCTGCTATACCGAGGCGGGTTTCGAGACTCGCCAGGTTTTTGATATCGACATCAGCCGGATCGTGACCGAGTATCGGGCGCAGATCCTGGAGAATGAATCAGGCCAACGTTTTGTGGCTTCATTCCCGGAAGGGGTGGATAAGAAGGTGCAGTATGGTTCCGGCCTCAAGGCCCATGCCGTCTATCTGTCCCAATATCAGCTCTTGCCCTACAAGCGGATCCAGGATTACTTTGCCGATCAGTTGGGCATCCCTTTGAGCGATGGTTCACTGGTGAACTTCAATCGCGAGGCATTTACCCGCCTGGCGGCCTTTGAGGCGATCAGCAAAACGGCATTGGCCAAAGCCGTGTCCGCTCATGCCGACGAGACCGGGGTCAACATTGATGGCAAACGCCATTGGCTGCATGGTCTGTCCAATGCTGATTGGACGCATTATCAGGTCCACAGTAAGCGAGGCCAGGAGGCGATGGACGCGATCGGGATCCTGCCACGGTTCCGCGGTGTGCTGTGTCATGACCATTGGAAACCCTATTACCGTTATCGGGACTGCACCCATGCCCTGTGCAATGCCCACCACCTGCGCGAACTGGAACGAGCATTCGAGCAGGACGGACAACAATGGGCGGAAGCGATGGGCAAGCTGCTCAGAGAGATTCATCAGGCCGTCGAGAACGCTGGCGGCATCCTGCCGCTGACCGAGGCCAATGCTTACCGGCAGCGCTACCGAGATGTGCTCGAGGCGGGGCAACTGGAATGCCCTGAGCCGGAAAAACCACCCGACAACAAGCCTCGGGGGCGGATCAAGCGGAGCAAGGCCCGCAATCTGCTGGAGCGTCTGATGGCCTATGAAGACGATGTGCTGCGTTTCATGGTGGACGTCAATGTGCCGTTCACGAACAATCAGGCGGAGAACGATATCCGTATGACCAAAGTGCAGCAGAAGATCTCCGGCTGCTTCCGCAGCCTGGAGGGTGCCGCGATGTTTTGCCGCATACGGGGATATCTATCGACCTGCCGAAAGCAGGGGGTCACGGCTTCGGAGGCGTTGCGCCTAGTATTCGATCGCAAGCTACCGGCTTTTGCTCTGGCGATCTCTGAGAATTAGCTGAGTAGTTACCACGCTTTTAGTAATATCTCATTAATATTTGCCACGACGGGCATGCCCGCACCAAAACAGATCATCAATCACCAAGCCGGTGCGCGGCCACATCTCTCAACAAACCATCATCAGATGGTCACATAGCAAAGTGACGCATTTTTTTGGCATACAACTTGCATTGCTCATTAAAGGATTAAAGTCACCTCAAGTCTTCGCACGGCTTTACCCATTGGAAGTCTTACAAAGATACATACGAATGGGTTCTTACTCATCGCATCATCACTATAAAAAACAGAAGGACACGACATTGTTCGGTTATTTTGGATATATCAAAAACGCATCAGCCGACCGTCAGATTTTAGATCAAGCCAAAGATGCAGTAATCAGCATTGATGAACGCAACTGTGTGACCTATTACAACCAGTCCGCAGAGCGACTATGGGGTTACAAATGGGACGACGTGATCGGTAAGAATGTGAAAATCCTGGTGCCTGCTGAATTCCGCATACATCATGACGAATACATAGACGCTAACAGGCGCACCGGACAAGATAAAATTGTAGGCACCAGCCGAGAAGTCGAAATCGAACGCGCCGATGGGAATCGTGTTTGGGTGGCGCTTTCACTATCCAAAGTGCGCCTTGGCAAATCGATCACCTATACCGCCTTTTTGAAAGACATCACAACCGAACGCAATGCCAGAGAAAGGATTCAGCAGACACTGGAACAAGCACTGGATGCAGTCGTTAGCATCGACGAGCGCAATTGCGTGACCTATTTCAACGCTGCGGCCGAGCGTTTGTGGGGATATGACCGCAACGACGTGCTAGGCAAGAACGTCAAAATACTGGTTCCAACAGAAATCCAGTCGAGACACGACGAGTACGTCAACGCAAACCGACGCACAGGACATGACACGATCGTCGGCACCAGTCGTGAGGTCGAAATCGAACGCCGCGACGGCAGCAAGATATGGGCAGCGCTGTCACTATCGAAAATCAATCTCGGTGATTCAATCACCTATACCGCCTTTGTTAAAGACATCACCGCCGAGCGAAATGCCAGAGAACGCATGCAGCAAACTTTGGAACAAGCACTGGACGCGGTAGTCAGCATCGATGAGCAAAACTGCGTGACCTACTTCAACGCCGCTGCGGAACGGCTGTGGGGTTACGGTAGGGATGAAATCATTGGAAAAAATGTCATGTATCTGGTGCCCAGCGAATTTCGCGCTCACCACGACGATTATGTCAATATGAATCGGCGCACTGGGCAAGACAAAATCGTAGGCACCAGCCGCGAGGTTGAGATTGAACGTTATGACGGCAGCCGTGTATGGGCTGCGCTTTCTCTATCGAAAGTCAAAATCGGAAATTCAATCACGTATACGGCGTTCATCAAGGACATCACGGCTGAGCGTACAGCGAGAGAGCAACTCAATCAGACACTTGAGGAAAGTCTCAATGCCGTTGTCAGCATCGATGAACATAATTGCGTGACCTACTTCAACGCAGCCGCCGAACGTATGTGGGGCTACCAACGAAATGAAGTTCTGGGCCAGAACGTAAAACTTCTCGTGCCTGAGGATGTGCGTCTATCTCACGATCAATACATCGACGCCAATCGAAAGACCGGAGAAAACAAAATCATTGGTCACCGCCGCGAAATAGAGTTTCAACACAAGGAAGGACATCAGGTCCACGCAGCCTTAATGATCAACAAAATTCAGGTGGGTGATCGGATTTCATATATTGCCTATCTTGAAGACATTTCCGCTGTCCGCGCCGGGCGATTGGCAACTACCGCGGCAATGGAGGCAGTCAAAGGCTCCAGCAATCAGATAGGCCGCATAGTTTCGACCATCCAGGGCATCTCGGCGCAAACCAATCTGCTCGCACTCAATGCCGCTATCGAAGCCGCACGCGCTGGCGAAAGCGGTCGTGGTTTCGCCGTAGTCGCCGACGAGGTACGCACATTAGCCGGACATTCCGCAAATTCCGCCACTGAAATCAATGCGCTGGTTCAGCAAACCCAACAGCGGATAGATGAACTGGCTGAAACACTCAATAACAATGTATAGAGCAGATTAATTTACCCCTTGCTTCTGCACGCCAGTAAATAGGGATTACAAATAAACAGGCATCATCGTTGCAACAGCAGCCTGGTTTGCACGACTGAGAAACTCTTGTCGTTAACCTCGGTCTCTGCTTGAGCGCGGCATGTGATAATCCAATAACTGCATTTTTAGCGCACACGCACACCGTTTCATCATGGGACAGCCCTATACACGGAGCGTACCGATCAGCGTCGAATATTCGCTAGCAGATTAGCCTCCACTTCGTCTGCATGCCTCACCCCCCGGCGAACTCCGTTCGCGCGCGTGGGCAACGTAATCCTCGAAGCGGCGGCCGTACAGATCGGGAAACTGCGAGGGCAGCACGTGCAGCCCCTGAATGCGGTCGAGACGGAAGGTGCGGAAATCCCCGCGCAGCTCGCACCAGGCACCCAGCGTCCACTTCAGCCCCCAGAACGCCAGCCCCAGGGGCCACACGACCCGTTCCGTCGATTCGCCGCCGTCGCGCCGATAGGCGAGATGCACCATCAGTCGCCGGTCGATCGCGCGGCGCAATTCCGCCATCCCGGTCACCGTCTCCGGCGCGATGAAAAAGTCCGGCGCGAGCAGGGTTTCGCGGTCCCAGCGCCCGCGTAGATGATTCGGCAGCACCGCGTCGATCTTCGCCTGCACGCGATCCGCCGCCTTCGCGAGTTCGGGGTCGGCCCAGGCGCGCACCATGGCCGCCCCCAGGGCCAGCGCCTCCAGTTCATCGCCGTCGAACATCAGCGGCGGCACCTGATAGCCGGCGCGCATGCGGTAGCCCACGCCGGCCTCGCCGTCGATGGGCGCGCCTGCCGAGATCAGGTCGGCGACGTCGCGGTAGATCGTGCGCTCCGAAACCTCCAGTTCCTCCGCCATGCGGCGCGCGGTCACCACCCGCCCGCGGCCGAGCAGCAGGACGATCTTGAACAGTCGGTCGGCACGTCTCATGTCCCAAGCTTAGCCCACCCTCCTGACAAGAGTGTGTCAGGAGTGTCGCGCACACGCAGAAAATCACCCCATCTCCTGACAAAACGCTGGCAGCTTCGGGGGCTTAGGCTGGTTTTGCCGGCAACCGAGCCGGTAACCCGCAAGACACTCAGGAGGATTTGGAGATGAAACGCGTCATCAACTGGTTCGAGATACCCGCCGCCGATTTCGAGCGCGCCGTGCATTTTTACGAAGCCGTCATGCAGACCACGCTTCGCCGCGAGGAAATGGGGGCCGCCCGGTTCGGCATCTTCCCCTACGAGATGCCGGCCACCTCCGGCGCGGTCACACAGATGGCTGCCCTCAAGCCCGGCAGCGACGGCACGCTGATCTACCTCGACGCCACACCGGACGTCGACGCCGTGCTCGGACGCGTCGAAGCCGCGGGCGGCAGCGTGGTCTTGCAAAAGACCCTGGTCAGCGAAGACATCGGCTACATCGGCATCTTCATCGATTCGGAAGGCAACCGGGTCGGCGTGCACGCCCCCCGATAATGTTTCGCTCGCGGCTGCGGTGGACCGCCCCCCCCGCAGTCGTCCCTCTCACGCAGCGCATGCAGGTCTACCATGTCCAACGACAGCCTCTCAGCCATGAATACCTCGACGAATCGCACCGCGCCCGCGCGCGAAATCGCCATACTGACCGCGCTTTGCTGCGCCGTGCTCATCGTCCAGATCGACACCTCCGTCACGAACCTTGCGGTACAGCCCATCGGGCGCTATTTCCGCGTCCCGGTCGCCACCCTGCAGTGGGTGGTCGACGCCTACAACCTCGTCTACGCCGCCCTGCTGCTCAGCGGCGGCCTGCTAGCCGATCTGTTCGACCGTCGCCGGGTGTTCGTCGCCGGCGCAGCCGTGTTCGCCGTTGCCTCGGGGATCTGCGCGCTGGCACCCGGCATCGATACGCTGCTGGCGGGTCGCGTGCTGGCCGGCCTGGGGGCCGCATGCCTGATGCCGACTTCGCTCGCACTCATACGCGTGCTGTGGCCGGATGCCGAGCGACGGGCGCGGGTGCTCGGCATCTGGGCGGCCTGCAACGGGCTCGCCTTCGCCATCGGGCCGGTAACCGGCGGGCTGCTCATCGATGCCTTCGGCTGGCGCAGCGTGTTTGTCCTGGCTCTGCCGTTCGCGCTCCTGGCCGCCGCACTGGCTCTGGGTACGATCCCCGAGTCGGCACATCGCGAGGGTCGCCATTTCGACGTGGGCGGCCAGGTGTTCGGCGCCCTGAGCCTGGGCGCACTGGCGTTGGCCGGCATCGAGCTGCAGCGCGCGCCGATCCTGTCCGCCATGGCGCTGGCGATCGCGGCGATTGCGGGCACGCTGTTCGTGCGGGTCGAAAGCCGTCATGGCAATGACGCCATGGTGCCGTTGCCGTTATTTCGCCAGCCGGTCTTTCAGGGCGCGATGGCGGCCACGGCCATCATGACCTTCGGCATGTACGGCGCCGTGTTTCTGCTCCCGCTGACTTGGCAGGCCGCTGGTACGCTGGGGCCTGCCGGCGCCGGTTTCGCGCTGATGCCGATGGCGCTCGTGTTTGCCCTCAGCTCACCGTTTTCGGGACATCTCACGCGCAGGCTGGGGCTGGGCAGTGTAATCGGCGGCGGTTTGGGCATGATCGGGGTCGGCCTGCTCGTGGTCGCCGGCAGCGTCGCCGACGGTACGCTTGCGGCTTCGCAGGCAGGGCTGGTGCTGGCCGGTCTCGGCATGGGGCTGGCGACCGGACCGCTCATGGGCGCGGCCGTCGGCGCGGTCGAGCCACGCCACTCCGGCAGCGCGGCCGCCCTCGTCAACGTCGCGCGGATGGCTGGTGCCACCCTTGGCGTCGCCGTTCTGGGTACGCTCTACGCCGTGTTCCACCCCGACGTCCGCGGACTGACCCTCGCCATGTCGCTCGGCGGATCACTGCAGATCGCCGTGGCGCTCTGGGCCTGGCGGCGCATCCCCTGAGGCACGATCTGCGTGCGCGCTGCGTCAGCGCAAGAAGCGGATTGTGGCGCGCCGGCAGGCCCGTTATCGTGCAACTGTCGATTCCCGCACGAGTCTGTCGCATGCGCCGAGCCGCCCCGACCGATGTCGCCCCCCCGTCCTCGCCGCGCGCGACCGGGCGAAGGTCGGACTATGCGCGCATCGCCACGGCCATCGAATACATCTGCGCGCACGCGGACGAACAGCCGGGGCTGGAGGCCATCGCCCGGCAGGTACATTTGAGCCCGTTCCATTTCCAGCGCCTGTTCACCCGCTGGGCCGGAATCACGCCGAAGCGCTTCCTGGAGGCGCTGACGCTGGAGCACGCCAAGGCGCTGCTGAGCAAGCCGGTTTCCCTGCTGGAGGTCTCGGATGCGGTGGGGCTGAGCAGCGGCTCGCGCCTGCACGAGCATTTCGTGCACCTGGAGGCGGTCACGCCGGGGCAGTTCAAGTCGCGCGGTCGCGACCTGCGCATCGGCTACGGCGTGCATGAAACGCCCTTCGGCCCGGTGTTCGTCGCCATGACCGAAAAGGGCATCTGCGATCTGACCTTTGTCGACCCGCATGCACCGGATGCCGGGCTCGACGGCCTGCGCGCGCGCTGGTCGCTCGCGGATATCGCACCCGATCCGGCACGCACGGCGCAACCGGTCGCGGCGTTGTTCGACCCGACGGCGGCCTTGGATCGGCCGCTGTCGCTGCACGTCACCGGGACGAACTTCCAGACCCGGGTCTGGCATGCCCTGCTCGCCATTCCGCCGGGTCGCCTGACGAGCTACGCCGGCCTCGCCGAGGCCATCGGCCGGCCCGGGGCCGCCCGCGCGGTGGGACAGGCGGTGGGCGCGAATCCCGTCGCCCTGCTGATTCCCTGTCATCGGGTGATTCGCGAAAGCGGCGGCCTGGGCGGCTACCGCTGGGGCCTCGAACGCAAGCGCGCGCTGCTCGCCTGGGAAACGGCGGCGCGGCCGGCGCGCTAACGGCTCAGTCCGCCAGACGGAAGGCGGGGTCCCAGCCCAGCGCAGTGCGCGCCTTGCCGCTGTCGACCGCACCGTCGTCCTCGGCCACGTTGTAGACGCCCGGCGCGCCCTGCGTCAGCGCCCGCCGCGCCGCATCCGCGGCAGCCTCCACATGCACCGGCGCCGGCGCATCCTGCGGCGCGTCGAAGCCCGTGCCGGGGCCGTAAAGACGCCCGTAGCGCAGGATCAAGCCTTCCAGCGGCGCATCGAGCACCTGCCGTTCGAAGGCCGCCAGCGCCTCCGGCTCCAGCGGGTCGTCCTCATGGTGCGGCTGCGGGCCCGGCGCGTAGACGAAGGCGATGCTCTGCACCACCATCCGTCGCGCACCCGCCGCCTGCGCGGCGGCGATCAGATGCCGCGTACCGACGTCGCGGATACGCGCGTTGCGCACGCGCGCCTCGGCCATCCGCTGCGGATCGAGGCCCGGCGGCAGGTCGGTGAGCTGGTGCACGACCGCATCGGGCCGCGCCGCCGCCACCGCCTCGCGCAGCGCATCCGCGTCGTACACATCGACCACAACCGGCTCGACGCCGATGCCGCGCAGCCGCACGGCCCGCTCGGTAGATCGAGTGGTGCCGAAGACGGTCCAGCCGTCCGCGACCAGCAGCCGGCACAGTGGCCAGCCGATCGCGCCGGCGGCGCCGGCGACGAATACGCGTCTATCCGATCCACTTCGCATCAGCTTGCCTCTGTGAGTCCCAAATCAGTGGGCCTCAGTCAACCGAGCAGCGCGGGATTGTGCTGCCACACGAACCACGTCAGCGCCGTGGCGAAAGAGACCCAGGCCAGATAAGGCATCAGAAGCAGCGCCGCGGTTCGGCTAAAGCGCCAGAAGGCCACGGTTGTGGCAACGATCAGTGCCAGCAGGATCAGCATCTCGACGAAGGCCCAAGCCCCCAAGTGCCAGACGAAGAACAACCAGGACCAGAGCGCATTGACGACAAGCTGAGCCCAGAACAGATTCAGCGCGGTGCGTGTTCGCTGCGTATGCAGACCCCAGATCAGCCAGGCAGACACCCCCATCATCGTATAAAGCACTGTCCATACGGGTCCGAACAGCACGGCCGGTGGCGCCCAAACCGGGCGGATCAACTGCGTGTAAAATGCCGACGCACCCAACGAGGCCACGGCGCCGACTCCGGCCGCGACGAAGGTACTTAGCAGCCAGCCGAACAAGCCTAGCAATTCACCATAAACTCGTTTCTGCATTCACCCTCCCATATACGGCTTGGCCGATGATCATTCTGTCCATGCGCAGCCCACGGCCCGGCAGTGTGGACCGCATGCCACAGGCTGCGCGAGAATGCCTTGCCCGGTTTGTGCAATCCCGGAGACTGGTCGTGTTCGGCATTCAGCACTACGAAAGCTTCATCGCCGCGATCCTCGTATTCCAGCTCATTCCGGGCGCCGGCACCATCGCGAACCTCAACGCCACCGCGCGCAACGGCATCGGCGCGGGCCTCGGTGCGGTGCTCGGCACGCTGTGCGGCGATCTCGTCTACATGCTCGCCGCCGTCGCCGGCCTCGCCGCGCTGATGCACGCCAATCCGGCCCTGTTCCACGCGATGCAATGGTTCGGCGCCGGCTATCTGATGTGGATGGGCTTCCAGCTCCTGCGCCGGCCGGTACACGGCGCGCCCGCTTGGGACGAACCCAGACAGCCCGCCTGGCGCTATTTCCGCCAGGCGCTGGCCGTGAGCCTCACCAACCCCAAGGTGATGCTGTTTTTCGTGGCCTTTTTTCCGTTGTTCCTGAGCCCCGGCGCCTCGCATGCGACGCTGGCCGCGATGATGCTGCACGTCACCCTGCTTAGCTTCCTCTATCAGACGGGTCTGGTGACGCTTGGCAACGCCGTCGCGCGGCGCCTCCGGACCGCGCCCTTCGCGCGCGTCCTCGCCACGCGGCTGGCCGGCGTGGCGCTGATCGGATTGGGGATCAGGCTGGCGACCGGCAGCCGCTGAACGATTCCTAGACTAGGCGCCGCCCGACTCGAACAGCGTTATCAAGCGCCGAGAATCCAGCGCCTCGACGCGGCGGCCCTTGCGCCCGGTCATCGTGTCCGCCGCGAGCATCGCGTTCAGCACGGCCTCCTCCACGCTTTCCACCGCCGCCATGAACAGGGCGTCGAGTTCGTCGCTGCCGAGCGCTTCGAGGTTCAGCCGCGGCGGTTCCGGCAGCGGACCGGGGTCATTGGCGGTGCTGAAGGCGATGAAGATGTCGCCGGAGTTGTTGCCCGAAGGCGTGCCGCCGCGGCCGATGCCGATGGCCGCGCGCCGCGCCAGACGTTCGAGCTGGTTCGGCAGCAGCGGCGCGTCCGTCGCCAGCACCACGATGATAGAACCGCGCTCGGCGTTCCAGATCGGCGCGCCCGGCATGGCCCGGCCGACGGGCACGCCCTGCACGTTGAACCAGGGACGCAGACCGTGGTTCGCCTGCACCAGCGCGCCGAGTGTGTAGTGTCCGCCGCCCGCCGCCACGCGCCGCGAGGCGGTGCCGGTGCCGCCCTTGAACTCGTAGGCGATCATGCCCGTACCGCCGCCCACCGCGCCCTCGGCGAGGGCGCCGCCCCGGGCACCGTCGATGGCCGCACGCACATGCGCCTCGGTGACGTGGAAACCGGCGATGTCGTTGAGGTAGCCGTCGAAGGTTTCCGCCGCCACCGGCAGGATCCAGACCTCCTCGCCGATCGCCGGGAAGCGCTCGGCCATCCAGCGTGCCGTGGCGTGATGCGCGAGGCCGACCGACAGTGTGTTGGTGAGGGTAATCGGCCCGGTGAACCAGCCCGCCTCGCGAATCCAGTGCGTGCCGGTCATCTCGCCGTTGCCGTTCATGCTGAACGTGCCCGACCACACCGGATTCAGCAGCGCCTCCGGCGCGCGCGGCAGGATGGCGGTCACGCCCGTGCGCACCGCCTCGCCCTCGATCAGCGTGGCGTAGCCGACTGCGACGCCGGGCACATCGGTAATGGCGTTGGCCGGTCCGGGTTCGCCCGGCAGCGGCAGGCCCAGGCCGCGGGCGCGCGGCCGTCCGTCGGGCCCATGTGTGGCTGGAGTCGTTGCTTGCATCGGCTTCCCCCTTTGTCGCCGAGTGATGAATGTCTTGCCGAGGTCCCGGATCAGCCCTCGCCGGTCTCCCGGTTCGTGGCGAACGAGACCGAAACCCGGCCGTTCGCCGCATATTCGGCTTCGAGTTGGTCGATGCGGCGGCGGAATTCGCCGCGATCGGTCACGCCATGCGGATTTGCGCGCGTCGGCAACATGTCCGCGAAATGGATATAGCCCTCGTGCGCCACCTCGTAGAGCCGGCGCAGTTCGCGCAGCGGGTCGCCGTGGTCGTCGGTGCGGATGCTCAGCCAGGGGTAGTCCTGGTCGCGATAGATTTCGAGCGCCGCGGACTGTTGACCGCGGCTGTCGCCGCCCGCGGCCTCGGCCGCCTCCAGGGCCAGCAGCAAGCGATCCGCCAGCGGCAGGTCCAGCGCGGCCTGGTAGGCGCTCAGCATGTCGTCGACCACCTCCGGACCGGCCAGGATGTTGCCGGCCACGGACACGTTCTCGGCCACCCGGTGGCCGGCCCAGTCCGTACACTCGGAACCGGTGTAGGCGGCGTTGTTGCCGTGTGCGTCGATGAGATGCAGCTGGCGAAACGCGCGTCCCTCATCGGCCTCGGTCAGCCGGCGCACGATCTCCTCCGGCGCGATGCCCTCGGCGAGCAGGCGCATGCCGTCGACGCCGTACAGCGGGCTGACCATGGCCTGCGTGGCGATCGCGCCGACGCCCCCGCGGATGTGCGGCACGAGTGCGCCGGCGGCGAAGAAACGGCTGGCCACGGCCAGGCCGAAATGGCCGGTGTCAGGATCGCGGGCGACGATGGAATAGGTCATGCGGGATCCTCCCTGGGCTGCTGGTCGATGTCGCCGGTGTGGCGGTCTGTCGTTCACGCGCCGCGAACGATGGCGTTGACGTATGCAAACGCCACGCCAAATCCCACCCACGCACTCGGATTTGCAACAGGGACGACGGCCGACCGGCCGCCGGGAACGCCGCGAGATCGAAACCGCCCTCATGCGCCACGTGGGTGTAGGCATACAGGCTGATGTCGGCCGTGGCGAGGTCGTCCCCGGTCAGGTAGGGCGTCTCCGCGAGCTGCCGTTCCATGATCCCGAGCGCCTTGCGGCCGCCGGCCTGCTTGGCCTCGTATTCCGCCCTGCGCGCCTCCGGCAGGCCGAGGTAGCGGGCGATGAAGCGGGCGACGGCAATATAGGGTTCGTGGCTGTACTGCTCGAAAAACTGTCATTCCTGCACCTTTGCGAGCCGCCAGGGATCATCGGGGAGCAGGGCGCTGCCGCGCGCCAGGTAGTTCACGATCGCATTCGACTCGGCGAGATATCTTCCGTCGTCGAATTCCGCCACCGGGATCTTGCCGTTGGGATTCATGCGCAGAAATGCCCCAGTGTCCGTCCCTCCGGCCATGATGTCCACCGCCACCCATTCGTGGGGAATGTCCAGCAGACCGCACAACAGCTTGATCTTGTAGCAGTTGCCGGAACCGGCATCGCCGTAGATTTTCATGACTTGACGCTCCCGCTGACCGCCTCGGTCGGATGCGGCGACCCATCATTGCCTGAGTGTAGGACCGCCGCCCTGTCGAATCCATGGGCTCACCATGAGCACGGCCGCAGCAGGATTGTGGCGCTGCACCGGCAGCCGGATAATCGGCGGCATCTCGACCGAGGATGCGCACATGATCCTGCCGATCCGTTACGTCCATGCCGGAATGGGTCTGGCGTTCATCGTGCTGTCCATCCCGCTGATCCTGCGCAAGGTGCCGATGAACCACTTCTACGGCGTCCGCATCCGCAAGGCCTTCGCCTCCCGGCGGAACTGGTACGCGATCAATGCCTACGGCGGGCGCCTGATCCTGGCCTTCGGCGTCTTCCTGCTGCTGTTCGCGCTGCTGGCCGGGCCATGGGCGCCGACCCCGCGCAGCCCCTGGTCGCTGCCCTATGCCCTCGTCCCGCTGATCGGGCTGGTGCCGGTGCTGGTGGCGATCCTGCGCTTCGCGCGCAGGCTGCCGGACCGCTGACCGCTCAGGGATACGGCGTGCCGTCCTTGTGCGTGAACGCCCAGCCGCCCTCGACCGCCTGCGCCAGGATGTCGTCGTCCGGATAGCTCGCGGCATCGCCCGGGGTGCGGTCGCCGACCTCCAGGTACAGCACGTCCGCGCCCGACTCGTTGACCAGATGATTGGCGTTGCCGCCGCCGGCGGGAAAACCCACGCACTGACCCGGCCACAGCGGGAAGCTGCCTTCGTCCGTATGCAGGGTCGGCGTGCCTTCGAGGATATAGAGGAATTCGTCCTGGCGCGTGTGCGCATGCCGCAGCGCGGAAACCGCCCCCGGCTGCAGGCGCGTCAGGTTGACGCCGAAATTCGTCAGCCCGAAGAAGTCGCCCAGCGCGCGTTTTTCGCGCCCCGCCATGCGCGAGGCGAAGGGTTCGGGGTAGTTCGAAGGCGTGCTGCGGGGCGGGATTTCCAGGGCCGCCATCGGCAGGTGTGCGGGCTTGCGCGGCATCGTGCTCTCCGGTCTTGGGGCGGCCTCACAGCTTACCCCGGGAGCGCCTCATTTCGCCCAGTCCTGTATCGCAGATAAAAAAGGGTATCCAAATTATCTGATTGAAACACCAACTGTTATCACCGGGCCCTATCTCTAACTATGTGGTTGACTACGTCTGTGATGGAGATAGCTGATTCTGGTAGTGTCCGTTATGTGGATGCTTGTCTGAACTGGTTGGTGCTTTCGACCACATCCGGCCGGTCAGGTGTCTGCCGAAACAGGCATATGAAAGGCTGCTTTGTGCTGAATCCCAGCCCAATACAGTTCTAAAATGGATTTGGTAGTGGTAGCTCAGTGGATACAGTGGGTTGTAATGCCGACGGCGGCAAACGATGGAGACCAAATCAAACAGACGGTGTGGGATTTGACCCCATGAGAATCGCTCCTGTAGATAAAAACCGAACAATAGCGCATGGGAGTCATGGGTGCATCCGCGTGTCCCTGTATTCATGCATGCATATAGAGACAAAAATGTGAGGTAACATGATGTAACGAAATCTAATGGTTATAGTCGATTCGCTCGCGTCTCCATATTAAAGAATGTCCGGACCCATCGGTCTCTATATTTACTGTTAGCCGTACAAAACTAAACAGATCAGGAACCCATGAAGAAATTCTATAAAACGCAATTTGGAAGTATCTATCACGCAGACTCGTTAGCGTATATGCCTACACTGCGAGACGGCGAAGTTAATCTCATAATGACATCTCCGCCATTTGGGCTCGTGAGAAAGAAGGACTACGGCAACGCAGATGCACATGAATATTTGGATTGGTTCCGCCCTTTTGCGGAACAGTTTCATAGAATCCTTCGAGAAGACGGGTCACTCGTAATAGATATTGGTGGCGCGTGGATACCGGGGCAACCAACCAGATCACTATATCATTATGAGCTAATGATCATGCTTTGTCGCGAGTATGGATTTCACCTGGCGCAAGATTTTTTCTGGTGGAACCCATCTAAATTACCCACCCCCGCAGAATGGGTAAATATTAGGCGAATCAGGGTCAAAGATGCCATAAATTGCGTATGGTGGCTATCAAAGACACCGTGGCCGAAAGCAAGCAATCGTAGGATTTTGGTTCCTTATAGTGAGTCGATGAAGGGATTGCTAAAGAATGGGTACAAAGCCCAGATGCGCCCGAGCGGACACGATATTAGCGATAAATTTTCCAAAGATAATGGCGCTTCTATTCCTCCAAATTTAATTGCAATTGCCAATACTGAAAGCAACTCCGCATATCTGACCAAGTGCAAAGAAAATGGAATTAAGCCACACCCAGCAAGATTCCCTGTTGATTTGCCGGAATATTTCATACGCATGTTGTCAGACAAAGGTGATCTTGTATTTGATCCATTTGGTGGGTCTTGTGTTACGGGGGAGGCCGCCGAAAGGCTTGAACGAAAATGGGTTTGCGTTGAGTTAGAGAAAGAATACATTGAGGGCGGAAGGTTGAGATTCCCGGTCAAGTCGTTAGAAAGAAAAATTCCTACATACAATCTTTCTCATCCTGGTGCATTATGGAATGGCGTTGATAATGAAGAGCCGTTACCAGTTGACGGGGGAAAGGCCCGTCCCGCCAAACAAAGCACAAAGGAAGAAAAAGATGCCAGCCGTTAGCCCTACACTGATTGTCAACGAACTAATTGACGCGATTCAGCAATCTGGCGGCGTGGCTGCTTATGTCTCTGAGACTGTTAGAACACATCCTCGCAAGTTTATCGTTAGCTTTTTAGGAAACACATACAGCCTTTGGGTTTACATGTGGACGCTCACCCACGGCGGTCGGGTTTCATTGCCCGATGAGTACAGAATACAAATGACATCTGTGTCTTCACCATTACAGAAGAACCCAAGCGGATTGACTGTACTCATGGGCTATAACCCAGATTTAAAGATGTTTGCAGGCTTTGATTTAAAGAAACACAGCACATTTACTGCGGGGTCTCCCTCAGTTCAAATAGGAATCTCCGCGATACATTCGGCGTTACAAAATGGTCTCTCATTCGTCACTAAAGATAATGACGAAATAGCAATTGGGGTTCGGCCAGATCAGTTTCTAACATATTGCCTGAACGCCGAGCCGTTGCATCTATATGGCGCTGAAAGCAATCTTACAGAATTGCTAACAAAGGCTGTCGAGTTACAAGAGATCCCTGAGCAGGATATTTCATCACTTACGGCAAAAAGAAAACTCATTGTGGAAAATGTCAGCAGGTACTCGCGTGACGCAAACTTCAGAAAAATTGTATTAAGTGCCTATGACAACAGATGTGCAGTTACAAGACTCCAATTGCGCCTTGTGGATGCTGCTCACATTCTACCTGTGCCTTCAGGAGATAGCAGTGATCATGTTACAAATGGGATGTCTCTATCTCCGACATTTCATAGAGCATACGACAATTGCTTGATTTATCTCGATGAAAACTATGTGATGAGGCTAAATGCGGAAAAGGCAGATGAGCTAAAACAACATAAACTGGATGGTGGGATTAAGGAGTTTAAGTCATTTTTGGACAAAAAAATTCATCTACCGCTTGACGCTAATCAGCGACCACGAATCGAATACATAAGAATGGCAAACAAGCACCGTCGAATACCAGGCTATGTATAAAACGGCTAATCGGGTAAGGGCGGGTGTTTAGCCCGCCCTCCCCACACCACCTAGCATGCGGGTCCGCACTAGGCGGTTCATAAGAAAGAAGCACACAGGGAGATCAAGCATAGCCATGGGCTTTCATCCACAGATCGCGGATACCGATCAGCCCTTGGCGTTTCAGCCACTCATTCGTCATTCCGGATTGTGTCGCCAGCGTGCGGGATAGATGCCAGTAGCTCTTGCTGCTGAGCGCCGTCAGGATCGCTTGGCGTTTGAACGTCCCCAAGGCCACCAGGTGGCGGACCTTGGTGCGCACATAGCGCCACTGTTTCCAGTAGCACATGCGCACCCGGCGGCGCAGCCAATGGTCGATCTCGGGGAGCGGTCGGTAGTAATCCGAGATGCCGAAGTAACCCATCCAGCCTCGCACGTACCGGGCGAGCTTCATGAATCGGTATGCCATCGAGACGCCCCAGGAACGACCGGTCAATCGCCGGACGTGGTGCCTGAAGTCCTCGAAGGCGCGGTCGGACCAGCGCAGCTTCGTTCCCCGAAACGTAAACCCGAGAAACGTGCAGTCGTTGGTCTTCACTACCCGGCTCTTCTGCTCATTGACCACCAGTGCCAACTTTCGGGTGAGGAAACGGGTCACGCTCGCCTTCACCCGTTCTCCGGCTCTGAAAGTCTTGACGAGGATCACCAGGTCGTCCGCGTAGCGGGCAAACCGGTGGCCACGTCCGTCCAGTTCTCGGTCAAGGTCGTCCAAAAGGATATTGGCCAGCAGCGGAGAGAGCGGCCCGCCCTGCGGCGTGCCGATTTCCGTTGCCTGGATGGACTCCCCGACCAGGACACCCGCCCGCAGGTAGCGACCGATCAGGGCCAGCAGCCGCTTGTCGCGCACCTTTCTGGCCACTCTGACCATAAGGATATCGTGCCGGACGTTGTCGAAGAATTTCGCCAAGTCCAGGTCGACGGCGATGCGGTAGTCGGCCTTGATGTGGCCTTGTACCTGTCTGATTGCTCCGTGGGCGGAGCGCCCCGGTCGGAAGCCGAAGCTCGATTCCGAGAACTCGGGATCGAAGATCGGCGTGAGTACTTGCGCGATGGCCTGCTGGATCACCCGGTCGATTACGGTCGGGATCCCCAGCAACCTCTCGCCCCCGTTCGGCTTCGGGATCGAGACCCGACGCACCGGCTGGGGTTGATAGATACCATTGGCAAGCTGCTGGCGGATTTGTGGCCAGTTCGTCCGGGCGAACTCGGGAAAGTCCTCGATGCGCATCCCGTCGATGCCGGGAGCACCCTTGTTGGTCTTTACCCGCTTCCATGCGCGTCGCACGTTCGCACTGTCCAGGACCCGCGCCATCAACTCCTCGTGCAAGGCTGGCTGCGTGAGACCACGCCGCGACGCATCTCCCCCGGTCGGGTTCGGCGATGGTGGCGAGTGACTCACAGCTCCTCCTTGGTTTCTCATGTTCGGCCCTTCACCGGCGGGGATTCCGTCCCCGGCCGCCTACTATGGCCTCTGCTGACTTCTGCCCGGTCACGTCCTGCGTTACCGCAAGACGCGCTGCAGCAGATGGACAGTAGGGTCCGGTGGCGGTTCCACGACTTTCGCCGTGGGCCTCAGTCCGGCTCCCATAACCCAACACGGCCGCAAGCCGGGCAGATCTCCCCGAATAAGGACATGAACTTTCGGTGCACAACCGCCGCATTTACCCTATCCCCTGCACCTGGCGGGCTTCGTCATCTTGTGCTGACTCGCCCGGGGACTGAGCCTTCTATGCGATTTCTGTCCGTCGGCTCGCACCTTTGCGCTCGGGCTTCCTTCAGACATCCCCTCGCGGGTTTGCCCTTGCCGTCGGCTAGTAGTTACATTCGTCCGCATGGACTATACAGGTACTCCTACAGGGGACTTTCACCCCATCAGTTCATGCCCATGTCGGGCGTACACAAGGCGCTGCACCGGACGGCAATTCCGCTGCGCTCCATTACCGCCGGTGAGCTTAGGCGTTGAACGGCCGCTGTCGGGGCTGGAACAGACAGCACGTCATCGATCCGCGACTGGCCGACCAGGGTCGAAAGTACGCACTCATCCAAATGAAAAGCAGCCGTCCATAACTCAATCACCCATTCATAGCTTGGCCGCTTCAACCAAATACGGCACCACTTTACGTTGAAAGATCCTGTCATCTTCAACCACTAATTTTGGATACCCATAAAAAAAAGCAGGACCGCGGCCGACGGTCCTGCCAGGTTGCTCCCCTCCATCCCGCGGGACCGCGTTTGCGGTCCCGCGTGAAGGCGTTACGCGAAATGTGCGTCGAAGCCGATATTGAACGACCGACCGGGGCCTGGGACCGTGATTCCCGCCGGGATGCCGTTGAGCATCATGGTCATGCCCTGACCCACATACACGCCGTTTTGTGGATTGTAGTAGAGACGATTGAAAACGTTATCGATTCCCGCCCGGATCGTCACATTGCCGGTTTTGTAGGCGGCGTGCAAATTGACGATCGTGTAGCCCTTGGTCTGCGGTTCGCTCTGAATCGAGGACACGTTCGTTTTCGCGCCGACGAACTGCACATCGACCGCGTTGTCCCAGTGTGCCGTGTTCTGGGCAAGCTCGACCTTGCCCTGCCAGGGCGCGATGCCGAACAGGCCGTCGTGCGTCTCGGTATTGCGCGCATGGATGTAGCTCAGCTTTCCGTTCAGGAAAAATTCGCCCGCGGTCCGCGTCTGCGCCAGCAGCACCTTGCCGGACGCGTCCGCACCCGACATGCGCGCCTGCTGGTTGACGTATTGCAGCACGTTGAATTTGCCGGCCTGGCAGGTGGTGCCGGGCGCGCACTGCTCGCCGATGTAGTCGTGAATCTGGGTCAGGTAGGCATCGGCGCGGATTTTCCACAGTCCGTGGTTGATGCTGGCCCATTCGCCGCTGAGGACAGCGGTATAGGCGACTTCGGGCTTGAGGTTCAGGTTGCCCACGTAGCCGTTGCCGTCGCCGACCAGGTTGTTCATCACCGCGACCATCGGCATCGAGGACCAGGTATAGCGCTGATACAGATTGGGCGAGCGCTCCTGGCGCATCACACCGAAGGTGTATTTCTGCATCGCGGTCGGCTGGAATTTTGCCTGCAGGCTCCAGTCCCAGTTGCGGTCGGTCTTCTTGTGCGGTTGCGCATTGAACGCCGCCGCCTGCATGTTGTACATCATGTTATAGCCATGCACTTCGCCGGCATTCTGCTCGACGGTGTCGCTGCGCACGCCCATCAGCGTGCTCCACTGCGACGACCACTGGCCGCGCCATTCGACGTAGGCGTCGTAGCGGTTGCTATGACCGTCGTTGATGTTGTCGAAGGTGTTCGGCGCCATCATGCCGGTACCCGAAGGCGGCCAGTAGTCGTTGAGGCGGAACGAATGGAACAGCAGGCCGGTACGCAGCAGGTTGGCGCTGTCGAGATGAATCGTGCCGTCGAGCTTGGCACCGTCGATATGGCCGTGCGACTTCATCGGCATGCCTGAGGTGGTGCCGTACATGTACTGCTTGTCGCTGCCGAAATCCATGGTGTGATGGATATCCTGATGGTACAGGTGCAGCTTGACGTTGCCCCAGTCGAAGCGGTCGCGGTAATTGAAATGGATCAAGGTGCTCTTGTTCTCCACCATGTCCATGCGCTGATTGGGATAGTACTCGTACGGAATGTCCTGCAGGTTCACCGACAGGTCGGCCAGTTGGCTCCCATGGCGGTAGGCGAACTGAATCTGCTGATTGCTGGTGCTGTAGGCGGACGAGCCGACCACGTCGCCGCCGATCGAACTGCGTCCCATCGCCGCCGGACCCGACGGATGGAAATCGCCCCCTGCCTTGTAGTCGGAAGCGTGCGAAACGTCGCCGCTGTATTTCATGCTGAAGGCATCATTGGCTATGCTCGCAGCCAGATGTCCGCCCGTGGCGGAACCGTTGCTGCGGTAGTAGCCGCCGACGCTGCCGCTGACCCGCGTCTTGCCCGGCATGGCGAACTTGGGCGGCGCCGGATGTACCACGACCGAGGCGCCGATACTGTTGCCGTCCACGCTGACCGGCACGATGCCGGTGTAGGCCGTGACCGCACCGACCTGGCTCGGGAAGAGATAGGAAAGGATCGGATTCATGTGGTTCGGGCAGGCCGAATTGAGCTGCATCCCGCCGTAGGACACGTGCAGCTGGTCGTCCATCAGGCCGTGAACGACGGGAAACCCGGATACGCCGCCGGTCTTGAACACGCTGCCGCCGAGAATGCCGTCGAGAATATCCGCGGTATTGCTGGTTTTCAGGCCGTACTTTGCAACCTGGGATGGGCCCAGCGTCTGCGCACCCAGGATCGGGTTCGTCAGATCGAACTGGTTGACCGTCACGGTCGGTATCGATATGTAGGGTGTTGCCGCCATGGCACGACCGGATAGGGCCGCCGCTGAAACGACCAGCGAGGTCGCCAGAACCTTCCCGGCCGCCGGAATTTGCGAACGAGACTGCCGAATTTTTCCTGCTGATTTCTTCGAGTAATTTCCCATCTTCTCCCTCGTGACCCGCTAGCATTGATACAGGATTTTCCCGCGACCCAGTCCAGACACCCGAACGCATGATGAAAACGAAAAAATCCGAGCGACATACTGTTTTTGAGAAAAACAGGCCTCCCACACAGAAAAATAATTTCCGCAGGCGTCAAAATAGATTGATGGCCGGATATTCCCAGGCCGGGGACGTGGCACCCTAAGCGAATCGCACTCGGCAGTGAAGGCGGCAGGCTTTAACTGCGACGATATGCCGCATTATTTACCCATAATTACGACGAACTGCGACGATATGCCGCACCTGTCGCGCGCGCGATTTTCACGATAGGCAGTCAACTGGAAGTCGCATCGGAAAGACAGAGCGATGGTTCACCGCTCAGTCCGGAGGGCTCTCGCGTAGCGGCAGGTGGAACCACATGACATCGTGCCAACGGCCGAATTTGTGGCCCTCCCGAGGGAAGGTGCCGATGGGTGTAAAGCCCACGGCCCTGTGCAGCCCGACACTCCCGGGGTTGGGCAAGGCTATGCCGGCGTAGGCGTTGCAATAGCCGGCGTCGGCCAGCATCGGCAGCAATACACGGTAAAGCCCCCGGCCGACGCCCTGTCGCTGCAAGCCCGGCGCGACATAGATCGTCATCTCGACGGACCATCGGTAAGCGGCTCTTTCTCGATGCGGGCCGCCATAGGCATAGCCGAGCACCTTGCCGCCCAGTTCCGCCACCACGCAGGCCCATCCGTTGCGGTATTTGCAAAGCCTGGCGGCGAAGTCATCGAGGTCAGGCGCTGTTTCCTCGAAGGAAACGATCGTCGTCTCGACGTAGTGGCGATAGATCTCATGCATCGAAGGCACGTCGCTTTCGCGTGCGGGACGCACGATCAAGGATTCGGTCTGCATGGCCCATGGACTGCCCGCGTCATCGAAGGTTCTTGCCGCATCAACCAAGCGGACTCCGCATCATCCATTGCCCCTTGGCTCTGGCCTTGGAGACCACGACTTGCTTGACGCCTGCTTGTCGAACAGATATTTCATCCACCCCATGCCGAGCACCATCAACACGCCCGTGATATCTCCTGTATGGCCGACGAACAGGCTCTGCGCGGCAACCAGCAGAAAAATGGACAGGGTGGTCATCGCGATTGCAGCTGACAGACGCGTACCAGCCTGGACAAGCAGCCAGATCAGGCACCCATAAACGAATAGTTTCTGCTGAAATGCTTCGAGATTGATAAACATGTTGCCATGCAGATAACCCCAGAATGGCACCCAGTGAAACGCTATGCCCTCGGTACGCAATTGAAAGGGGGTCAGCTCTTCCAGAACGAATGAAAAAAGGAGCAGCCCGGCCAGCAACCCGTCGCGCCCAGGAAGGCGCTTCAGCCATGGCCACAGGAAATAACCGACAACACCGCCAAGCACATTGGTGGCGGTGAGCACGTTGTTAACGATCACCACTTCCGCCGCAAAGCTCGCCAGAATGAGCGCGGCCAGCAGGGAGCGTGCATGTCGCCCCGGCCAGATTTTCTCCCACAGGGCCGCCACCATGGTCCATGAAAAAATGGCCAGCAATACTTGAACCCAGGGCAAGGTCGGATGCAGCAGCAAGGGTTTCAGGCTGTCTTTCCAGGACTGCCAGTCAATTGCAGGCACGAACGGCATCAGACGATAGCCGAACCACAGCATGACCAATAGCAGCGGGTATCGCGCCTGATGGCTCAGCGCCAGGCGAAAACGCGCCGAAAACCACCCCGGGATGCGCACCAGCAAAAAACCGGCTGCTGCGCCTACTTCGTTTACAAAAGCATCCTGCAGGCTGGGCACACGGCTTGGCAGCCACAACTGCAGGATCTGCAGCCCCACCGCCAGCACCAGGGCCCACCACATCAATACCCAAGCATTCATACGCGGCCAGGCCAGCCGCCCAAATAGCGTCATGGGTAGAAACAGAAGAAAGTTGCCCAGCGTATCGCCGTTACCCGAGTACTGGAAAATGGTCAGGAGAAAGCCGTGCAGGTCCAGGTGATGCGGATTGCCGGAGACAAAATTCAGTGGGTAAATCGACCCGTAAGTGATCAGGACCACGACCAGCCAGAACAGCACCTTCATAGCGATCACTCACAGGGGGCGAGGCGGACAAGGATATCTTGCGCATGCCTGCGAATACCACTGCCAGATATTGCACGCACGGAAGTGGATCACGCAGGTTCAATACCTGCCGGCATCAGACCAAGCGACGTTTCACCCCATAAGGAAAATCATGCTCAATGCGAACCCGGCAGCGTTACTTACCCGAATCCATTCCCGTTTCGTCCGCACACATCCCGATGATTTCGTACGCCGCGATTGCACAGGCCATCGCCACGTTCATGGACGAATTTAGGCCACGCATGGGGATGTGCACGGAAAAATCGGAGGCATCCAAAAGCGCCTGACTGACTCCCGCATTTTCAGAACCCAGCACCAGGCATATCCTGTCTCCGCTGGAAACGGGCAGCACGGCCAGGTCCAGACTCGCAGTAGTCAGATCCAGGCTGACGACGCGATAGCCATCTGCCTGCAACTTTCCCACCACGGCGAGCGGGTCGGTCGCGTACTCGTGGGGCACGTATTTTTCGGCGGCGCGGGAGGTTTTTCTGATTTTCCTGTTCGGCGGCAATGGCGTGGTGCCGGTCAGGTACAGTTTCTCGACGCCGAGCGCGTCGGCCAGCCGGAACAGACTGCCCACGTTTTCCGGCGCCGCCATATCATGGACGAGGAGGCTCAGAGGGAAACGGCGCAGTTCCCCGTGGTGATCGTCATGCACGAGCTGAATGTTTTCCATGAAATCGACCGAACGTCCGCGAATATCGATCTATCGACCTGGCACCTTCATGCGCTGCCTTTCATGCCGATAAATATGCATTCTATTTATCGGTGTGCGGCGCCACCACGACGCTGTTGCTGAACATGGTGCCGTTGGGGACGTGTATCGTGCTGCCATCCTCGCCCACCAGCACCGTGTAGCGGAAATTGATATCCGAAACCACACCGCTGTTGCCGGCCACGGATATCTTGTCGCCATATCGATAGGGTTGGTACACCAGGATCAAAATACCGGCAATCAAGTTGGATACCGCATCGCGCAGGGCAAACCCCAGCGCGAATCCGCTCAGCCCAAGACCGGCGATCAGGGCGGAGACATCGATCCCCATGGTTCCGAGTCCGGTAATCGAACCGATCACCAGCCCCGTGTAGTACACCGTTTCGCCGGCCAGCCCGGCCAGGGGACGCTTGTCGGCCTTGACCCGCCCGGCGAGTCGCCTCAACAGCCTTCTGGCTATAATGGCCGCCGTCAGAAACACCAGAAAAATCAGGATACCCGCGATGACCGCGGGAACTGCCTGTTCGATTCTGAGCCAGAACTGGTCGAGATACTGGATTCGGTCGTTCATGTCGTGTCCCGGGGCCTCCGCTTCCCTGGATTTTGCACCGACTCTCTGACCGGCGCATTTCGCGGAATGCGCGCGCAGGCCGAAATCATCGATCGGCTACCGCTCGATCACCGGAATGCCGAACTGTTCGCCCAACCACACCGACAGTTTCGCGAAAAACGCCGCCCTGGCGTGTCTTTCGAGCCACGGACTATGCCCGCAGTCCGTCAGTTCGTGATATTCGATCCTGGGCATGTACTGCGCGAGCACCCGGTGGATCATTTGGCCCGGATGGGGATCGTACGCCCCGTGGATCATCAGTACCGGCAGATCGATGGCGGCGAACGCAGCCGGGTAGACGCCGCGCGCCTGCGCCTCCAGCATATCGTTCCAGGTCTCGCTGTGCGCCCGCTCGTCGAAGGGCAGCGCCAGATCTTCGGCCGGCTCGGCATCGTAATCGTACGCATCGCGCGCTGCCGCGCGACGCTGCGCGATGAGCTCGTGCATGCGTGCGCGGGAAGCCGGGTCGAAGGTGCCGCAGCCCACGAGCACCACCGCACTCAATGCCTCGGGATGGGCGGCCGCATAGGCGAGCGCGAGCATCGCGCCCCAGGACTCCCCGACCACGACCGGCCTGCCCGGCGAATCCGTCGCACGCACCAGCGCGTCCAGATCCGCCACGTGCCGCGCCACCGTCAGCGGCTCGTCCCCGCTGCCGCGCTGGAACGGCTCGATCGCGCGGAACGACTCCGACAGGCCGCGGGCGATCGGCGCCGCGTTCCCGGCCGCGGCCGGGCCGCCGTGCAGGACGAACACCACCGGACCCGCCTCGCCGTAGCGGCGCACATGCAGCGGCGGCAGTTCGGGTCCGCCCCCTCCGGAATCGGCGCCCATCACGCGCGACCGCGCCAGATCGCACGCCGGCGAGCCGAGAACGGCATCGGCCGTGGACGAGAGGCGGGCATTCGGCTTCATGACGGTGCGGCATTCCCTTGTCTTATCGCCGGATTAGTATGTCGCGGATGCGGCGCGCGCGGTAGCGCGGGGCGGCATTCGCCAAGCACCGCGCCCGGGCGTAAAGTCCGCTAGCGGAACGCGGCCTTTCCCCCCGGCCCACACCGACACTCCCGCTGGAAACTCACCATACACAAATCCCTGACCGCCGCCCTCGCCATCGCGCTGCTCGCCCTGTGCTCCGCCTGCACGCCCGAGCAGCTCTACGGCAGCGGGCAGGCCTACCAGCGCAACCGCTGCCTGAACATGCCCTCCCAGGAGCAACAGGCGCAATGCATGCAGGCAGCCGACAAGCCCTACGGCGACTACCGGCGCGAGGCCGATACGGCCGGCGACTGATCGCGGCTAGCGTTCCCGCTCGCCGCCGAGCAACGCCAGCGTGCGCTCGTCGCGCTGCCCGGCGTAGAAGTTCTCCAGCGCCCGGGAGAACACGTTCCCCGGCGCGGCGACGCACTCGAACAGGGTCATGCAGGAGCGGAACTTGAGCACGTCGGGGTAGCCGAAAACAGCCTCGGCCGCAATACCCGCATGTCCCAGCACGGCCTCGGTACAGTCGACCAGCCGTACCCCGAGCAGCGGATGAGCCAGCTACGCCTCGGCCTCGGCAAGATCGCGGATGGCATAGCGCACGCTCGTCACGCTCGCACCCAGCCCCACGACCTGAGGGAACACGAACCACATCCAGTGTCCCGTCTTCCGGCCGTGCCGCAGCTCGGCCAGCGCCGCGTCGTAGATCCCGGTCTGGGCGTCGAGGAAGCGCTGCAGGTCAGCGCGCATGCGCCCGAGACTCATACCGTCTACTTGCCGCGCAGCTCATTGCCGGATAATTAGTGATTAATTTCGCTTGCACATCAAACCCAACTGCTAATTACTTATCGACTCAATATCAATAACTAATTGTTATGAATTACCAAATGTTAATGTCAATAAATAATTAGTTCACTTCCCTGCTACCAATTATTCACGGAGCCGAGTCCACCATGCGCGGACATCCGCTAACCCCGGATGCACACTGAAGTCAGCCTTTAAATTCCGAACGGCCAGTCTTCATGCAACAACATCAAAAATATTAGGAGAGCTCCGGTGAAATCGTTGAAACGAAGTGCAGTCGCGGCCGCGATTGCATCCGCATTGATTTGCCCGTTGGCCGCACACGCTGCCGGCGTCATGAATCTCGGCACCGTCAACGCCAACGTGAAGAAGAATTCTCAAGAGCGATCTTCGGACAGCTCGGTCATGACCGAGAAAAAGAAGCTGGCCACAACGCAAACGGTCAAAACCGTATCCAAGAGCAGCATTTCCCTGTTCGGTCCCGATGCCGGCGGCATGCAGGCGCTCAGCATCCTGCCCAACGTCGAAATCAGCAGTTATAACGCCAGCAGCGTTTCCTCCCGCTCCACAATCTCGATGCGCGGCTTGAAAGTCGGTTGGAACAGCATCCCCGGCGATCTGGAAACCAACGCCATCACCACCGAACTCGACGGCATCCCGCTGAACAGCCTCAACCAGGGCACCGGCTGGCACTCTCCTGAAGTGCCCATTGGCAGCCTGATGGCGGGCACCAATGTCATACAAGGTCCAGGCAATCCCGACACCCACTGGTACGACAGCCTGGGCGGCACCATCAATTTCATTCCCGTTCAGCCGACCGCACACGCCAATACCCAGATCAGCCTGTCAGGCGGCAGCTTCGACACCAATGTGATTTCCGCCGTGCACAACACAGGTGAAATCGACGGCTGGTCAACCGTGATCGGGCTCGCCCATGCCGGCAGTCATTCGATCCGCAAGACGTCGGACGTCTGGCCGTCCAACACCTATCAGCTCTATGTGAAGACCAAAAAAACCTTTGCCGGCGGATCGTTCAGCGCGGGCGCCTACGCGATCAACAACGACGAACTCCGTCCCAACATGATCCCACTCGTGCCCAATAGCGAGATTCATGTCGACGGCTTGAACGGGAGCGGCCCCCTGTACAGCCAGCAGACGACCGGATTCTATTCGGCGCTGCCGCAATCGGTCTGGTGGAAGCACAACTACGTCAAGGACTACATGGCGTGGTCGCATCTGCATCTGGATCTGTCGCCGACGCTCAGGCTCTCGAACAGCATCTGGTTCCGCAACGGCAACATTTATCACCACCGCGTGAACACGGGCTACGATGCCGGCTCGACAACGAACGTCGAGAACTACCACGAACATTCCTACAACCTGGGAGACAAGGTCGTTTTCGATCAAGCCATCGGCGACACCAACCTGGTCAGCTTCGGCGGCTGGCTGATCATGGCCAAGGCTCGCAGCAATTATCTGGGGTACGCGCCAACCCTGGGTTATCACAATTACAATCCCGCCGCGGTTTATTTCAACACGACCTACAGCACCTATTCCTCCGCATTCATTCAGGATGCCATCAAGCTCACGCCCTCGCTCAAGATCGTGCCGGGCATCAGCGTGAACGGCTTCCAGACGGACTGGGTGAACAACAGCTACACCGAAACGCTCCACCTCTATCCGAACGGCGTGCCCACCGACCCCAACTTCAGCTACGACACCAACCCGAACGCTTCCAGCAATTTCCTCAAGACCGAACCCTCCATCGGCATCAACTGGAAGCTTTCGAAGGGCATGGCGGTATTCGCCAATTACGGCATTGCCTACCAGAACCCCACGGCGGGAAATTACGACAATTACCCGATCGACATCAGCACCCTGCAGCCCGTCAGGGCGGCGACGTACGACCTGGGCTGGCGTTTTGCGGGCGAGCACGTTCTCGGGCTCAAGCGGATGACGGCGTCGCTCGAATATTTCCACACCAAGATGGATCATCAGACCATCCCGCGTAACATCGCCGGCAGCCCGGTCACCACCTTCGGCTACGGTGCCGCGACCCTGCAGGGCGTGGATGCGCAATTTTCCGGCGACCTCGATACGCACTGGTCCGGTTTTGCCAATTTCGGCTGGCTCAAGAGCAACTGGGATTCGTTCTTCTCGACCACCAACAATACCTATTACAACGGCTACCCGGTCTCGAATTCGCCCTCGACCACGTTCAACGCCGGCGCCAGCTACAAGTGGTATCTCTCGACCTCGGCGATCACCACCACGCTGTGGGATCAGTACACGGGCCACAGTTATTTGTGGGACAACAACAACGGCGCGCCGACGAACCAGCAAACCCCGGCCTATAACCTCGTGAATCTGTCGATTTCCGATGACACCCGGGTTTTCAATCACCTGATTCCCGGGCTCAAGTACGCGACCGTTTCCCTCCGCGTCCTGAATCTGCTGGACAAGAAATACAATTCCACGGAATACATCTCCAGCGGCGGGTACTTCGGCACCACCTCCACCGGGTACATCATCGCCAACCCCGGTGCGCCGAGAAGCCTCTATCTGACGGTCACCGCAAGCTTCTAGTTCTGCGCCACACCCTGGCGCCGAGCATCGACCGATGCTCGGCGCCCCTTTCAGGGCCCCCGCCCACAACGCCATCCGCGTTGGTCCGTTTACCCCGCTCGCCGGGTCGATTGTTCCGTTTGCTACAGACCCGCTCCGCCCGCTCCACCGAAAATCAATCGCTTAGCTGTGGCACGTCGCTTGCTCTCCGATTGCCATCGAGTTTGCCTGCGAAATCCATCCCGTTCCGGAGTGAGTGCCATGCCAAGACCCGCCAAACACGTATTCGTCTGCGTACAGTCCCGTCCACCGGGCCATCCCCGCGGCTCCTGCGGCGCCAAGGGCTGCCAGGCCGTGTTCGACGAACTGTTGTCCCAGTCGCAGAGCCGCGAGCTGGCGGCCCAGGGGATTCAGGTGACCGGCACCGGCTGCCTCGGCCCGTGCGATTCCGGCCCCAACCTGCTGGTCTATCCCGAGGGCATGATGTACGGCGGGCTGAAGAAGGAAGACGTGGCCGAGATCATCGACAGCCACCTGCTCGGTGGCAAGCCGGTCGAACGGCTGCTGGTGCCCTCGGAGATCTGGTGATGCTCAGCGAGCTCGATCGGCGGCTGGAAGCGCTGCGCCCCCTCGGCATCGAGGTGTTGCGGGAGCTGGAACGCGCCGCCGGCCGCCTGGGATCGCTGGGTTTCTTCGCCCCGGCCTGGGAGGCCGGCACCCCCTCCCTGCGCCGCGACCCGGCCGACGGCTCGATGGCGCTGGTAATGGAGTGGCGTAACGCCGAGGGCTACCGCTGCGGCGAGCTGGTGGTCAACGCCGACGGCAGCCTGTATGCCGAGTGCGACGTGCTGCGCCCGCACCCCACCGACTCGCGCTGGTTCGTCGAGGCGATCACCGCCTGGGGCCGCGCCGGCGCGATCAACACCGAGCCCCGCCTGCTGCAGGCGGTCTAGGCGCATCGTGCCCGCAGCCGACCATCGCCGCCGGCCGTTCCCAGGCAACGGCGCGGCGCGATGCTGCCCGTCCGCTGGCCGTGGCGCGGCCGATATCGTCAGGAATTCCGAGACACCCATGCACATGTTCACTCAGCAGGAGATCGACGAACTCTCCGCCCTGCATTTCATCAACCAGATCGATGCGCACCTGCGCGTCGTATCCAAGATTCGGATCGCTGCGGATACCGGCGACCATCCGCCGCGGGTGATCCTGCTGCTGGAGCTGCTCTACGACAAGAGCCGCGTCGACAAGCTCAGCTTCGACCTGCACAACCACAGCTACGCAGACATCATCGAAGTGGCGCGCAACGTCGGCGACAACGAATACCTCATGTGCGAGATCGACAACCTGCTTTCCGGCCACGGCGAATGACAACCCCGCCCATGAAAAATCTGCTCGACTGGTCCAGCTACGAAAACGCCGGCGTGGGCGATGCCTATGCGGACATCCCCAAAACAGGCGGCGATTTCGCCAAGGCCGTCGCCGTATGCATCAACAGCCGCCATTGCGAGGAAAAGCCCAAGGGCGTCATGTGCCCCAGCTTTCGGGTCAGCGACAACCCGCTGCTCTCCACCGGCGGCCGGGTGCGGCTGCTCAAGGCCGCGCTGAACAGCGACGATGTCCTCGCAGCCTTCGACGAACGGGAACTGGCCGAGGCCATGGATCTGTGCCTCTCCTGCAAGGGCTGCAAGCGCGAGTGCGAAAACGAAGTCGACATGGCCATGATCAAGATCGAGTATCTGGCCCAGCGCCATGCGCGCCACGCGATTCCCCTGCGCACCCGGCTGTTCGCCAACCTGCCCGATCTGCTGGCGCGCTACCCACTGCGTTCGTTGATCGCCCTGCGCAACCGCCTGCCGCTGCTGGCACGCCTGGGCGACGACCTACTGGGCATCGCCCGGCAGCGCCAGCTCCCGCTGCCGCAGGCAAACCCCTTCTTCCAATCCCGGCAGCCCGCGCAGGAGACCTCGCCTCCGGACAATGCCGACGGCAGGGCCGTGGTGCTGTTCGTGGACACCTTCACTCACCACTTCGATCCCGCCAACGCGCATGCCGCCATCGACGTGCTGCAACGCGCCGGATACCGGGTGCACGTGGCCCGGGACGGCCAGCCCACCCCCCTGTGCTGCGGACGCACCCAGCTCGCCCACGGCCTGCTCGACGGCGCCAAGGCCAACGCCCGTCGCGTACTCGCGGCGCTGGCCCCCTACGCCGAGGCCGGCATGCCGGTGATCGGCCTGGAGCCCGCCTGCCTGCTGGCCATACGCGACGACTACAAGTTCCTCGGCCTCGGCGAGATCGCCGACCAGGTCGCCGGACAGGCGATCCTCTTCGAGGAGTTCGTCGCCCGCGAGGTCACGGCCAAGAAAATGACCCTCGACCTGAAGCCCATCCCCGAACAAGCCGCACCCACGATGATCCACGGCCATTGCCACCAAAAGGCGGTGGGCGCGATGAAGTCCATGCGCAAAGTTCTGAAAATGATCCCCGAGTTCCGCTTCGAGCTCGTGGAAACCTCCTGCTGCGGCATGGCCGGCAGCTTTGGCCTGGAGGCCGAACACGTGGAAGACTCCCTCGCCATGGCCGAGCTGAGCTTGCTGCCGGCCCTGCGCGAGCAGCCGCAGGCCGCCATCGTCGCCAACGGCTTCTCATGCCGTCACCAGATCGCCGAAGCCACCGACCGGAGACCGGTGCATATCGCCCGGTTGCTACAGGCGTCGGTGAAGGGGGAGGCGTTGGCGGTTTAAGGGGGGCTGCTGCAAAGGCTGGAACATTTCTGCAGGACAGCACTGCAATTTTGTGAGCCGGATAACGTACTTAATCGACTCAAATCCTGAGCCAATTACAGAGCAAGATGATTCTGCCGAAGGCGTAACGGCCTTGCATCGCATTACGCGCATGACTGCCGGGACCACAGTGGGAAACGGCGGATGGTTTCATACGCCTTAAGCTGCGGATTTCTTACTGGATTTGGTTGCCAGCGCGCGAATGGCTTTTCACGGCCATCCCAGCACTTCACCTTGCCGGAGCTGCACGATAAGCATGCTCAACAGCCCATAGACATCCAAATAGGCATGTAGTAACTTAACTACATATGGCCTTTACGGAGGTGCATCTTGACGATCACAACCCTTTCCAGCCGGGAACTCAACCAAGACATAAGTCGCGCTAAGAAAGCAACCAAGATTGGACCCGTGTTCATCACGGATCGCGGCAAGCCCGCGCATGTACTGTTGAGCTTCGAGGAATACCAGCGGCTTACAAGGCAACATCGTAATATTGCCGATGCGCTGGCCATGCCGGGGATAGCAGACATCGATTTTGAACCGCCGCGTATGACCATCGAGACAAAGCCGGCCGATTTCGCATGATGTACGTTCTCGACACCAACGTGGTGTCGGAACTGCGCAAGATTCGGGGCGGCAAAGCAGACCCGAATCTTGCGGCATGGGTTGAAAACGTCGATGCCGCCGATCTTTTTGTGTCCGCCATCACCATCATGGAACTGGAACTGGGTGTCCTGTCGATTGAGCGCAAGGATGCCACTCAGGGAGCCGTGCTTCGCACGTGGCTGGATCAGCACGTACTGCCGGAGTTCTCCGGACGGACATTGCCTGTCGATACAGCCGTGGCGCAACGCTGTGCCCGACTGCACGTTCCCGACAAACGTAGCGAGCGAGACGCACTCATCGCGGCGACGGCCCTCGTGCATGGCATGGCCGTGGTAACTCACAACGTGGCCGATTTCGAGCCCACCGGCGCGACCATCCTCAATCCGTGGGAAGATTAATGCCGTGAACCTCCGGGCCGACCCCGTCCAGCCGCATCCCCGCGAGACAATGCGATAAAGATATAGATAGAATAAAGACAAGCGAAGTACGTCACTGGCGCGTAGCGGCTTCGCTTATATTTTTTATTCCCGTTACGCCTTGCCTCGACCGTGCGCGCCGACGTGGGCTCGGGCGGCAGGACGCCGCCCGAGCAGGCTTCGCCCGGACGGCGAATGCCAGCTGCGCCCCTCGGCGGCGTGTGCGGGCGAGGTCTGCCCTCAGGGCCAAGGCGTTTCGGGCGCATTTCTTTCCCTGGTTTCTTTGGGCGAGCAAAGAAACCAGGGCGGGCGCGTCGCTAGGCCAAATCAATCATGGAAAACTGATTTCGCGCCCGAAACCTCAATCGAAAACACTCGCGAGAATCAAGAGCCTGCAAAAAAATAGACAAGGCAGATGAGAGGATCAGACTCTGCAATTCTTGTCAGCGCCTGCGATTCCGCGCGGTCACGCGTGACACACGATGTCTCTTTCCAACGCGTCACCGAGCTGATCCTGCGCAGTTTCAAGCTCGTACTTGTCTTGCAGGGCCATCCAGTACTGCGCGCTGGTTCCAAAGAACCGAGCCAGTCGGAGGGCTGTATCAGCCGTGATGCCGCGTTTACCCAGCACGATTTCATTGATGCGGCGCGGCGGCACATGGATCGCCATCGCCAAGCGGTACTGGCTCAAACCATAGTCTTCAAGGTATTCAGCCAGATGCTCCCCCGGATGAATGGGGGCGATTCTCTGTGCGTTCATCATGTCCTCACTCATGTATTGCCCCTCTCTAACCGGAGCTGCGTTAATGGTAATCCACGATCTCCACGTCATAGGCGTTACCGTCCCACCACACAAAGCAGATTCGCCATTGCTCGTTGATCCGGATGCTATGCTGGCCTTGCCTGTCGCCTGAGAGAGCTTCCAACCTATGAGAGGGGGGCGTCTTCAGGTCTTCCAGGCTCGCCGCCGCATCGATCCGATCAAGCCGCATCTTGGCTCTTCGCTGTATATCGACGGGAAACCGCTTCGAGTGTTGGCGATTCCCAATCTTCTCTGTTTCCTTGCAACGGTAGCTTTTGAGCATCGGATCGGCTTGGCGGACATTAACGTATGTCGTTATTAGCGATAATAACGCAATCCATTAATAGCGCAACCCGACAAACCGAGGGGGAGCATCACCTTCCAGCGCTTACCCACTGCCCGGCAACTACTTGAACGAGGGGGGATGGGGCCGGTCTTGCAACCATGCACGATTGTGAGACTTATGCTTTCTGCGCGGGAGAGATTAGTTGGACGGTGGCGCCATTTCACACGCCTTGCGCAATGGCGTTCTAAATTGGTTTTGGTGAGGACGTACGAATCACATTGCTCGGCGCATCCCTGCGCCTCACCCCGCCGGGGCTTGCAGGATAGTCGCTCCCTGTGACTTTTGGCGACTTCGCGTCAGGCACTAGCGGAAATGGCGGCGTGCTTTCACACGCTTTCAACAACAGCTTTTTTAATGGCTCAGGTGCGGGCGTGCGAGTAACTTTCTTTGGACGAACAAAGAAAGTTACCAAGAAATTCGCCCCGGATCGCCTTGACCCTACGGGCAACCTCGCGTGAATACGGCCGGCCGGGGTCGCAGCCAAGCGCCATCCGGGCGCAGACTGCTCGGCCCGAGTCCTCCGGGCCGAGCCCGTCCAGCCGCATCCCCGCGAGGCACGGCGATAAGAGAGTAGGAAAAGACACAAGCGCAGCGCGTCACCGTCGCGAAGCGGCTTCGCCTTTGATCTTGATACCCGGTTACGCCTTGCCTCGCCCGTGCGCGCCGACGTGGGGTCGGGTGACAGGACGCCGCCCAAGCAGGCTTCGCCCGGACGCCGACCAAATACTACAAATCTGAACCTGACCCCGATTCTCTGGATATGGTCATAACCACACCGCCTTGTTTGCCGGCATGAATTAGTGCATTTTATCTTGTGCCACCTATAACCACTTGGGCATATAGTAGCTAAGGATGATTGTAATTACAGCTACAATAAGAGTCGCCAACACGTTGTCTTTTAGCCATTGACCAACATTCTTAAGCAATCGTAATTTTTCAGGTGGATGTATTTTTTTCAATTCATTCTTAAATTTATTGTAACTACTCAGTGAAAATAATTACAAAAAGTACTTGACAGGGTTTTTGGTAGTTTTTTTGAAAATATGGCGGCGCTGTAACGAGTGCGATTATTGGTCTCCGAAAGCGACAGAGGCGTAGTCTTCCTTGCGACATCACGCGAGGCACTGCCCCACCGTCAGTCAATTATTTTACGCCGCCAGATCGCCTTACAAACGAGAAAATTGGCACTTCAAAACCCGTGAGATAATAGCTTCATTACTTCTTTGGAGCAGTCTTGCGTGCGGATCGACGGCGTCGATATCGAGATCACCCTGGCACAGGTCAGGGCGCAACTGGAGCAGGAGAAAGACCTATCTCCGGCACTCCGCGCCAGTATCGAGATGATGCTCATGTTGTTCGTCGTGTTACTCAACCGTCTCGGGCTCAATAGCCGCAACAGCAGTCAGCCGCCGGCATCGGATCCCAATCGGCCACGCAGCCAGCGTGTGCGCTCAAGCCGACCTTCCGGTGGCCAGCCGGGGCACGTGGGCAAGACCTTGCGCCCGGTCGAGCATCCCGATGAGATCGAGGTCCTCAAGATCGATCGTCGTCGCTTGCCGAAAGGCTGCTATACCGAGGCGGGTTTCGAGACTCGCCAGGTTTTTGATATCGACATCAGCCGGATCGTGACCGAGTATCGGGCGCAGATCCTGGAGAATGAATCAGGCCAACGTTTTGTGGCTTCATTCCCGGAAGGGGTGGATAAGAAGGTGCAGTATGGTTCCGGCCTCAAGGCCCATGCCGTCTATCTGTCCCAATATCAGCTCTTGCCCTACAAGCGGATCCAGGATTACTTTGCCGATCAGTTGGGCATCCCTTTGAGCGATGGTTCACTGGTGAACTTCAATCGCGAGGCATTTACCCGCCTGGCGGCCTTTGAGGCGATCAGCAAAACGGCATTGGCCAAAGCCGTGTCCGCTCATGCCGACGAGACCGGGGTCAACATTGATGGCAAACGCCATTGGCTGCATGCTCTGTCCAATGCTGATTGGACGCATTATCAGGTCCACAGTAAGCGAGGCCAGGAGGCGATGGACGCGATCGGGATCCTGCCACGGTTCCGCGGTGTGCTGTGTCATGACCATTGGAAACCCTATTACCGTTATCGGGACTGCACCCATGCCCTGTGCAATGCCCACCACCTGCGCGAACTGGAACGAGCATTCGAGCAGGACGGACAACAATGGGCGGAAGCGATGGGCAAGCTGCTCAGAGAGATTCATCAGGCCGTCGAGAACGCTGGCGGCATCCTGCCGCTGACCGAGGCCAATGCTTACCGGCAGCGCTACCGAGATGTGCTCGAGGCGGGGCAACTGGAATGCCCTGAGCCGGAAAAACCACCCGACAACAAGCCTCGGGGGCGGATCAAGCGGAGCAAGGCCCGCAATCTGCTGGAGCGTCTGATGGCCTATGAAGACGATGTGCTGCGTTTCATGGTGGACGTCAATGTGCCGTTCACGAACAATCAGGCGGAGAACGATATCCGTATGACCAAAGTGCAGCAGAAGATCTCCGGCTGCTTCCGCAGCCTGGAGGGTGCCGCGATGTTTTGCCGCATACGGGGATATCTATCGACCTGCCGAAAGCAGGGGGTCACGGCTTCGGAGGCGTTGCGCCTAGTATTCGATCGCAAGCTACCGGCTTTTGCTCTGGCGATCTCTGAGAATTAGCTGAGTAGTTACAATTTATTTTCATCCCAAGTCAAGCCACATTTTCCGTAAATAGGGACAAACTCATTGATCAACTTATCAAACAAAATGACATCAACTGGAATTTCACTATTTGCAGGAAATGTAATATTCCGCCATTGCAAATTTTGATTCGTTGTATTTTTGACAAGGATGCTGGGCATACAGTGAATCCTAAAGAAAAATACAGCGCACGGACGGTGTCAGGTCTAGCCTTATTGCACCACACCTCATCCCGATATCGCCTTACCCCGCCACCCACGCCTTCGCCTCCCCCAACGCATCATTCCCGAACAACCGCACCTCCCCGGGAATCGTGAATCCGAAATACTTCACCCCGGCGTGTATCCACGGCGCATCGGTGACGACGGCGACCTTTTCCCAGGCGGCCCGGTGCGCGAGGCCGACCTTGGCGTCGTCCCACATCGCGCCGGCGGTGAAGCCGGTCCATTCGGGGCCGATGTGGTACAGGAGGCGGATCTTGTCGTGCGCCTTGAGCGCCGCTTCGACGGCGGGGATGACGACGGTTTCGTAGTCCTCGGCGGTGACCTGGCCAGAGGCGGTCAGGCCCAGGACGCCGGGCGGGAGGTCGGGTATGAGTTCGATCATGGCGGTTTTCTCCCCTGCGTGGACCCTCGTTTCGTCGCATTGTCGATGCGTGCGGCGAATTGCCTCACCGCTCATAAGTAAGGCTGCTGGATGTCGCGAAAGTTCCTGCATAAATTCTGTGGCCAATAGTGCGGAACGGCAGAACTGGCGCCGAAATTGCAGCGCGAATCTGTGGAATACTGGCCGGCAGTCGCGCCGATGCGGTCGGGCGGCCCGCGGCGCTGGCGCTGAGCGGGTCCGCCGGGCAGACTGAGCGCACCGACAGGCGCCCGGTTAACGCGAAAAAGGCCATCCGTGCACCACGAACCGACGACTGGAAAACCTCACACGCCCATGGATGCTGCGGCATGAATCAACGCGCTCTCGACCGGCTCGACACGTATTACGAACAGGTCACCCGCATCATCCTGTCGCGTCAGCACCCCATCACCGGCCTGTTGCCGGCCAGCACCGCGGTCACCGCTCACGGCGACTACACCGACGCCTGGGTGCGCGACAACGTGTACAGCATCCTGGCCGTCTGGGGCGTGGGGCTGGCGTATCGCCGGCTGGACGAGAGCGGCGGGCGCACGGTGCTGCTGGAGCAGAGCGTGGTCAAGCTGATGCGTGGGCTGCTGACCGCGATGATGCGCCAGGCGCCCAAGGTGGAGCGATTCAAGCAGACCCTGGACCCGCTCGACGCGCTGCACGCGAAATACGACACGGAGACCGGCGAGGCGGTGGTCGCCGACGACGAGTGGGGACATCTGCAGCTGGACGCGACCTCGCTGTTCTTGCTGATGCTGGCACAGATGATCGCCTCGGGCCTGCGCATCGTGTTCACCCTCGACGAGGTGAACTTCGTGCAGAACCTGGTGCACTACATCGGGCGCGCCTACCGCACCCCGGACTACGGCATCTGGGAGCGCGGCAACAAGATCAATCACGGCATCGCCGAGGTGAACAGCAGCTCGGTGGGCATGGCCAAGGCGGCGCTGGAGGCGATGAACGGCTTCAACCTGTTCGGTCCCGGCGGCGGGCAGGCCTCGGTGGTGCATGTGGTGCCGGACGAGATCGCCCGCGCGCGCATCACCCTCGAATCCATGCTGCCCAAGGAGTCGTTGTCCAAGGAGGTCGATGCCGCCACCCTGAGCGTGGTCGGCTATCCCGCCTTCGCGGTGGAGGACCGGGCCCTGGTCGAGGAGACGGTGGCCGACGTGGTCGGCAAGCTGCAGGGCGAATACGGCTGCGCGCGCTTCCTGCGCGACGGCCATCAGACCGTGATCGAGGACCACAGCCGCCTGCACTACGAACCCGAGGAGATGCTGCAGTTCGAGCACATCGAGTGCGAGTGGCCGCTGTTCTTCACCTATCTGCTGCTCTACCACCTCAACCGCGGCGACGAAGGCATGGCGCGCAGCTACCGCGAACGCCTCGAAACGCTGCTCATCGACCGCGACGGCGAGCGTCTGCTGCCCGAGCTGTACCGCGTGCCGGCCGGGCTGATCGAGGCGGAGAAGGCCAACCCGCACAGCCAGCGGCGGATGCCGAACGAGAACGTGCCGCTGGTCTGGGCGCAGAGCCTGTACATCCTCGGCGCGCTGATCCAGGACGGCCTGCTCGACGTATCCGACATCGACCCGCTCGGCCGGCGCCTGCGCATCGGGCGCCAGCGCGGCCGCCGCGTGCAGTTCGCGCTGCTGGCCGAATCGCCGGCCGTCAAGGCGCGCCTGGAGGAGCAGGGCATCCGCAGCGAAACGCTCGACGAGGTGGCGCCGGTGCAGGTGCACGACGCCGAGAGCCTGGCCGAGGCCTACTGCCAGCTCGGGCGCAATCCGCGCCTGGGGCTGAGCGGCCGCCCGCTGCGCCACCTGCGCGGGCTCGCGACCAGCCTGGTGTACACCTTCGAAGGGCGGCGCATGGTGTTCCAGCCGCAGTTCATGAACCGGCACGATTTCTATCTCGCGCTGGACAACGTGCTGCTGGTCGGGCGCCTGAAGATGGAGCTGGCCTACGTCAGCCGGCAGTGGGACGCACCCGGCCGCCCGCTGGTGGTGATGGTGGTGAAGGAGCGCATGCTGGGCGAGAAGGGCAGCCGCGCCCTGCTGCAGTTCATGGAGGCCTGCCGCGAAGGCAAGGTCGACGACACGCCGGTGCAGCTCGGGCGGCTGGCCGGCTTCCTGCCCACCACGGGGCGCGAACGCATCGACATGCTGCACGGCTACCGCTTCCCCGACGAACCGGACGAGATCGGCGACCGCCCCTGTTTCGCGCTGCTACCCGCCCCGGGCAGCGTAACCGCAACGCCCGCCGAGTATCCGACCACGAGCCAGAAACCGACCGACGAGGTCCTGGTACAGACCGCCACCCGGACCGGCGACCTGCTGACCCAGTTCGCCGCGCTGCTGGAACTGGAAGCGCGCCACGGCCTGGACTTCGACACCGGCCTGCAGGACATGCGCGGCCGCCCGGCGCGGGTCGGCGATCTGCTCGAAGAGGTCTACCTGCGCGCCTGCGAGGCGCGGCACTGGAGGCTGATCCGCCTGAGCGCGAACGCGCTGCGCAAGCACGACATCGACCTGGAAGGCGCCGCCACCGATCTCGTGGTGCGCCAGAAGGCCTTCAGCGTGTCGCGTTCCTACAACCGCCACTCGACCTACCGCCGCCCGGTCGGCGCCGACGAGATCCTGCGCACCATCCGCGAGTTCAACGCCGACGACCCGCGCGCGCAGATCCTCACCCAGGAGCTGATCCTGAATCTCGGCCTGATGGTGCGCTCGCATCCCGAGCTGCTGGAGAACATGAGTCTGATCCGCGCCGGCCAGCTGCTGCAGCTGATCGCGGTGCGCCAGCGCAGCGCCGGCCAGCCGGCGATCAGCGACACCCTCGACGTGCTCATGGACATGGAGCCGCACGAATTCGCCGGCGCCCTGCGCGACGTGCTGCAGCACTACCATGCCGCGCAGGACGCCATGCAGCAGCTCGAACGCATGCACGTGTCGGTCGATTCCAGCGGCATGACGCGGGTGCGCTTCGACGGCAGCATCGACCCGGACAACAGCGACGCCGGCGACTGGCACCAGTGGCGCGCCATCCAGGGCAGCCTAGGGCTCTATCCCGAGGACTTCTTCGGCGGCGTGTGGGACATCGTCAACCAGAGCCGCGGGCTGGTGATCGGCGACCAGTGGAACCCCAAGCGTCGCCTCGACCACAAGCTGTGCGCCGACATGACGCGCGGCGAAAGGCAGTTCCAGGACCGGGTCGAACACATCCTCAACAAGACGCCCGCCCCGGACGCGCGCCAGCTCTACACCGAGGCGCTGCGCGTGCTGATGCTGGTGATGTGGAAGAACCCCGGCCTGCGCATCGACGACACCCTGTACCTGGACGTCATCATCGGCCACGCCGTGCGCCTGGCCTGGGAGCAGGCCCACCCGGACCAGCAATCGCTCTACGACGAACAGCGCGCGACCGCCTGGAAGGACTTCTACCTCAGCCCGCCGTCCGCGGTCGCCAACCACGTCATGGACGCCCTCGCCTTCCTGCTCAACGGCAGCGCCCGCCAGTCCGCCTGAAGCCGGCGGTCAGCCGTCCCACAGCCGTCCCCGGTCGGGCGCGGTTGCAGCGCTTGCCGATGCGCTATCCGTGCCGGTCCACATCCTCGGCAAGCCATGCCTTGATCAGCGATTGATAGGGCATGTCGCGCTTGTTGGCCTCGATCTTGATGCGTTCCAGCAAGGCGGCGGGCAGGCGTAGCGAGATCGTCTTCGTCGAAGGCTTCAGATTCGGCAGCCGCACGGACTCGACCGCCCCCCAATCCACATAGTCGCTGGCGTCATGCGACTCCCAGAAGGCCCGTTCCTCGGCCTCCGTCTTGAAGTCAGGTGCGGTTTTGCGCCGCTTGCTCATAGTGCCTCCTTTCCGTGCGGTGCATGTCGCGAGCGGAGATCACGCGGATCAGGCTTCCCGAAGCACGCAACGTAAACGTGATGTGCAGCAACCGCCCCGCCCCCGTCTCACTCAAAGCGTGGAAGCGAGGCTCCAACTGGCTGTGCTTCCGGTCGGGAACGACCAACAGGGACCGATTAAAGAACGCCTGCTCGGCTTCCGCTTGACTGACATCGTGTTTATCGACGCTCTTGCGAGCATTGCCAGCATCCCATTCGAACCCGACGATCCGCGTCGAGTCGATCATGATATGTATATTGTCAGCATATACAAAAAATACCAAACACCTACGCCGCAGTCATGCCGCCCTGCGGACGGTCGCCAAATTGTCTGTCTAGCGAGCCACGCAAGCGTCTACCACAATCTCCCGCGCAGCCCCGATGCGCGCCTTACCCGGCGGGCGACGGCGGTGGCGAGGATGGACGGTTCGGCCCACAGCTCCGCGCGGCGGCGCGCGCGGGTGATGCCGGTGTAGAGCAGCTCGCGGGTCAGCACGCGCGCGTCCTGGCGCGGCAGGATCAGCAGCACCTCGTCGAACTCCGAACCCTGGCTCTTGTGCACGGTCATGGCGTAGACGGTTTCGTGTGCCGGCATGCGCCCCGGGTGCACGGTCTTGAGCCCGCCGTCGGCGCCCTCGAAATACACGCGCAGGCGTTTGTTCTCGTTCGGCCAGGCGATGCCGACGTCGCCGTTGAAGAGGTCGAGGGCATAGTCGTTGCCCTGCACCATCACCGGCCGCCCGCGATACCACGGCTTGCGCGTGTCGACGCCGAAACGGCGGCGCACGTGGCGCTCGACCAGCGCGTTGATCTCGGCCACGCCGAACGGCCCCTCGCGCAGCGCGCAGAGGATGCGCAGCCGGCCGAGCGCAGCCAGCGCCTCGGCGGGGCCGGCGGCCTCGAACAGCTCGGCCAGCGCGCCGTCCAGCCGCTCGCCCAGGCGTGGCTCCAGCGGCGCAGGCGGCGCCAGCGCGAGGTCCGCCCAGCCGGCGTCGAATTCGGCCAGCACCGCGTCCGCGTCGCCGGCGTTCACCGCCCGCGCCAGCGCGGCGATGCCGCCCGCCTGCGCGAAGCGGTAGCTGTGCGCGAGCAGGACCACGCTGTCGGCCAGCGGCGTGGTGGAAGTCGACGCGGCGGCGGGCGCCTCGCCCGCGGTCTCGGCCAGCGCCGCGCGCAGCGCCGGCGAATAGCCCGCCGCGCCCTCGCCGCAGATGTCCGCGAGCACCGCGCCGGCCTCGACCGAGGCGAGCTGGTCGCGGTCGCCGAGCAGGATCAGCCGCGCCTGCGGTGGCAGCGCGGCCAGCGCCCGCGCAAGCAGCGGCAGGTCCACCATCGAGGCCTCGTCGATCACCAGCAGGTCGACGTGCAGCGGGTTATTCGCGTCGCGCCGCGGCCGGCTGCGCCCCGGCACGATGCCGAGCAGGCGGTGCAGCGTGTGCGTGCGCTCGGGGATGGCCGCGCGCACGGCGTCGTCCAGCGGCAGCTCGCGCTTGGCGGCCTGGATGGATTCGGCCAGCCGCGCCGCGGCCTTGCCGGTGGGCGCGGCCAGCGCCACGCGCAGTTGCGGCGCCTGCTCCAGCAGCAGCGCGAGGATGGCGGTCACGGTGCGCGTCTTGCCGGTGCCGGGTCCGCCCGAGATCACCGCCAGCCGGCGCAGCACGGCGAGCGCGGCGGCGCGGCGCTGGTCCGCGGCCGCGCCGTCCTCGCCGAGCAGCCGGCGCAGGCCTGTGGCGAGCCGAGCGCGGTCCACGCCCTCGGCCCAGCCCTCGGCGCGCGCACGCAGGGCGGCGGCGAGCGCGGTCTCGAAGGCCCAGTAGCGCGCGAGGTAGAGCGCGTCGCCGTCGAGCACCAGCGGCACGCTCGCGTCCGCCCCCACCGCCGGGCTTGCCGCGAGCATCGCGCGCCATTCGGCGAGCGGCGGCAGGCGCAGCGCGGGCATCGCCTCGAAGGGTGCCAGCCCCGCCCAGTCGGCAAGGTGCAGGCACACGTCGCCCTCGCCGGTCTGACGGCTGGCCAGCGCGGCGGCGAACAGCACACCGTCCGGCGCGTCGCCCGCGAGGTCGCCGATCAGGCGCGCGAAGTGGTCGTCCAGCGCGCGGATCAGGCCGAGCGCGGCGGCGCGTTGCAGGGTCTCGCGTGCGCTCATGCGGCGCGCTCCCCGCCCGCGAACAGGGCGTCCAGCGCATCGACCAGCGCAGGCTCGGGGCGGTCGCGGTACACGCCGAGGCGCGGGCCGTCGGCCGGGCGCATGCCGCGCAGGAACAGGTAGAACACGCCGCCGAAGTCGCGCGCGTAGTCGTAGCCCGGCAGGCGGGCGCGCAGGTGCCGATGCAGGGCCACGCAGTAGATCAGGTACTGCAGGTCGTAGCGGTGTTCGCGCATGGCCTCGGCGAGGCGCGGCGGGGCGTAGTCCTCGGCGCGGTCGCCGAGGTGGTTGGACTTGTAGTCGACGAGGTAGTAGCGCCTGTCGCGGCGGAACACGAGGTCGATGTAGCCCTTCATCATGCCGCGCAGCGGGTTGAAGGCGAGGCGCTCGCCGTCCAGCGCGAGTGCGCCGTCGCGGGCGAGCAGCTCATTGAGCGCACCCGGGCCGAGCGGCGCGAGCGGGTAGTAGAAGGCCAGCTCGTCGCGGCGGTCGGCGCGCGCAACCTCGCGCAGGCACAGGCCGGTCTCGTCCAGCGGGGTGTCGAGCACGCGCCCGATCAGCGCCTCGACGGCGGGCTGCCACTCGGTCTCGAAGCCGTGCAGCGCGAGGCCGGCGCGCACCGCCTGGGCCAGCGTCTCGCCGCGCGCCTCGGGAAAGTCGAGCTTTTCCAGCAGGGCGTGCAGGAACAGGCCCGCCTGCGCGCCGCGCGGGAAGGCGAAGGCGTCGCGCTGCGGGCGCGCGGGCGGGGCGGCCTCGTCCGCGGCCACGGCATCATAGTCCGGCAGCTCGGCGCGCTCGCCGTGGCCGGCGACCAGGCCCGAATAGCTGGTCACGCGCCAGCCGGCGTCGATACGCCCTGCAAAGTGCCGCGCCTGCTGCACCGCCGGCAGCGGCGGCGCGGGCGCGCGGATCGCCCCGGCCGGCAGGTCGAGCAGCGCCAGCCGCCCGGAGCCGCCGTCGAGCGCGAGCAGTTCGTCCCGCAGCGTGACGTCGTCGCGTCCGGCGATGCCCTGGCCGCCGTGCAGCAGCCAGCCGAGCGCGGAGGCATCCGCCCCGGCCACGCGGCCCCAGCTGAGGTAGACGCGGCGCTGCGCACGGGTGAGCGCGACATAGAGCAGGCGCAGGTCTTCGGCCAGACGCTCGCGCTCGGCCAGCTTTGCGTGATCCTCGCGCGCCTCCGAACCCAGATCGGCGCAGGCCGCGAAGTCGCTTTCGGCATGGAACAGGATGGGCCGCTCGTCCGCCTTAAACGGCTTGGCCGCCCAGGGAAACGGCAGGAACACCAGCGGATATTCCAGGCCCTTGGAGGCGTGCACGGTGACCACCTGCACCAGCGACTCGTCGCTCTCCAGGCGCAGCTGCTGCTGTTCGTCGTCGCCGTCTGGGTCGGCGATGCACTCGTCCAGCCAGCGCAGCAGCGCCTCGAAACCGCGCCGCCGGCCGGATTCCTCGGCCAGCAGCTCGGCGAGCTGCAGCAGGTTGGTCATGCGCCGCTCGCCGTCCGGCTCGGCGAGCAGGCGGTGGGCGATGGCGCAGTCGGTCATGAGCTGCGCGAACATGGGCATGAAGCCGTGCTCGCGCCAGCGCTGCTGCGCGCCGTGGAAGCGGTCGAGCCAGGTTTCCCAGGCCGCCTCGTCGCGGTTGAGCGCGTCCAGCGCCGCGGCGTCGACGCCGAGCAGGTCGGTGGCGAGCGCAGCGCGCAGGGCGCGCGTGTCGCCCGGCTCGGCCGCGGCACGCAGCAGGTGACGCAGATCGACGGCCTCGAGCGTGTCGAAGATGCTCTCGCGCGCCAGGAATACGCTGGCGACGCCGACCGCCGCGAGCGCGCTGCGAATCTCGTCGGCCTCGTAGCGGTTACGCACCAGCACCGCGAGGTCGCCCGCGGCGAGCGGCGCCTCGCCGATTGCGGCCTGCCCCGCCGCGGCCAGCCCGAGCAGGCGCGCGATCTCGTGGGCGCAGGCCGCGGCGGCCTGCGCCTTGGCCGCGCCGCTGCCGAGCGGCTTGTCGCCGCCGTTGGGCAGCCACCAGCAGGCAAGCGGCGGCGGCTGCACGCCCTCGACGACCAGCGGACCGTCATCGGCCCGCGGCGAGGGCGCCGCCGGATGGAACTCGATGCCCTCGAACAGGAAGGGCTTTTCGCGCCGCGCGAACACGCGGTTGACCGCATCCACCAGCGCGGACGACGAGCGCCAGTTGGTGCCGAGGGTGTACGCCTCGGCGGCCGTCTTGCGGGCCGTGAGGTAGGCGAAGATGTCGGCGCCGCGGAAGCCGTAGATGGCCTGTTTGGGGTCGCCGATCATGAACAGCGCCACCGATCTGCTGCGGGGCGCCCATGCTGCGTTGGAAACCGCCTCGGAATGCTCATTGGCTGCAGCCAACTCCGCTTCCTCGCCGCTTTCCGCCTTGCCTGACCGTCCCTCGCGACGATCGGGCTCTTCGATACCGTCGAACAGCCCGAGCTGCGCCGCGCCGTCGCTTGGTGCGGATGCCGAGGATGCCGGTGGCGGTTCGTCCGTAGCGGCGTAAACGGCGCTGAAGATGCGGTACTGCACCGGGTCGGTGTCCTGGAACTCGTCGATCATCGCCACCGGGTAGCGCGCTCGGATGCGCGCGGCCAACACGGCGCCGTCCGCACTCACGAGCACCGCGTCGAGGCGGGTGAGCAGGTCGTCGTAGGACAACAGGCTTCGGGCGCGCTTGTGTTCGTCCACCGCGCCGCGCGCGTAGTCCACCGCCTCGGCAACCAGCGCCGCGCGACGTGCGCGCGCCAGCCGCGGCGCCAGCTCCACGAGTTCGCCGCAGCGCTCGAACAGCGTGCCGGTCGGCGTCTCCTGACCCTTCTTGGTGGCCGCGGCGAGCTTGTCCGGGGTGAACAGCTCGATGCGCTCCGGCAACCGGCCGGGCACGGGCGCCGCATCCTCGATCCATGCCGCGAACGCATCCAGCGCCGTTTCGACAGCCTTCGCGTTGTAAGTCCTACGGTTGAGCGCGGGGCTCGCGCGCAGGGTTTCGGCCGCGGCCTCGCCCGACGCATCCCAGGCCGCGCGGGCGGCCGCACACAACGCCTGCCAGCGTTCGGCAAGGCGCATCGCCTCCCCGCCCGCGTCCGCTGGCAGCAGGCGTGCGGCGTCGCGGCCGAGCAGGCCGGCGATCTGCGCGTACAGCGTCTCCGGCGTGCCCCACTCGTCCGCGGCCCAGGCGACGTCCGCGTCCGGCGCGTCATAGAAACGCCGGCGCCAGAAGTCCTCCACCGCGGCGCGGCGCAGGGCGTGCTCGTCGCCCAGCAGCTCGGCCTCGAAGGGCGCGCCGCTCTCGAAGGCGTGATCGGTGAGCATACGCTGGGCAAAACCGTGGATGGTGAACACCGCCGCCTCGTCCATGTCGGCGAGCGCCCCTTCGAGCCGGTTCCCGATCTCTTCGGGCGTGCCCGCCGCCTGACGCAGCAGCGTGCCGAGATCGCCGTCGTCCTCCAACGCGCCGCGCGCCAGCCGGTCGCGCGCCTCGCGCAGCCGCCGGCGGATGCGGTCGCGCAGCTCCTCGGTGGCGGCCTTGGTGAAGGTGACGACCAGAATCTGCGGCACATCCATCCCCCGCTCCAACACCAGGCGCAGGTAGAGGTTGGCGATGGTGTAGGTCTTGCCGGTGCCGGCGCTGGCCTCGATCAGGCGTACGCCGTCGAGGGGGAATGTCGGCATGTGGAGTTCGTTCATGCCGGGTTCCCTCCCGGTTGTCGATTGGACGGCAACGGACAGCGGTTGAAAGCACGGTTCCGGATATTCCTTTTCGGTAACGTGTGGAGACTTGTTTCGTGCGCGGATGGGCTTCGATGGTTTCGATCAAGCGCGGCAACGCGCCCGAGCCTCTTTCTTTGCTTGTCCAAAGAAAGAGGCGAAAGAAAGGACACCCGAAGGCCTTGGCCCTGCGGGCAAACCTCGAATGCGCACTCCGTCACGAGGCACCGCAGCCACGCGCCATCCAGGCACGAGGCTGCTCGGGCGGCGTCCTGCCGCCCGACCCCGTGCCAGAGCACACGTTCGAGGCAAGGCCTAACGGGACTGGGAAAACAAGACAGCACATCGCCTACTCGGCCGGGTCGACGTCTTTTGCCGTTGACGTTCAACCCCCTTTGAGCGCTTGCCCCGCGGACGCGTGACTGGGCTGGAATGGCCGGCAGGGAAGCCGGCCAAGCGGCCCCGCGCCCGGATGGCGCGTGGCCGCGGGTCCTGTCCAGACGCGTGTGCGCGGGGTTGCCCGTAGGGACAAGCGATCCTGGGGCGCGTTTCTTTCGCCCATTTCTTTGCGCGAACAAAGAAATGGGCTCGGACGCGTCGCCAATGCCTGGCAATGGTGATATCGCTTGATCGCGTCCGAAACCCTCCCGCAGACGCGACGATCCACTCAAGATACCCCCAAGCCTCACGCAGGCATGACACGCCCTTTTCACGCGCCATCCCCTTCAATCTCGGCATCGAACATCGGCCCATACACCGCCAACGCCAACTCCGCAAAACGCGCGTCCAGCGCCTCGCGCCCACGGAACGCGAGCGCGTTGTAGGCGTCGTCGCGCTCGCCGCCGTTGCCGCTCCAGGCGTTGCCCTCCCACACCTTGCGCGCGGTCTCAAACGCCGCGCCCTCGTCCTCGCCCTTGCGCAGCACGCGCTCGGCGTAGGCAAGGCTGGTTTCGGGGAAGAACGGCAGCGGCGCGCGCCAGGCCTCGCGGTAGAGCGCGACCAGCTCGCGCAGCTGCCCGGCGGCGTCGGGCAGCGGGCCGAAACGCAGCGCGTCCTTCTCGGCGAGAAACACGCTGCCGCAGGCGACACCCTCCGGGGCCAGCGCATTGAGCGCGAGGTGCTGCAGCCACAGCCGCAGGCGTTCGCGCGCGCGCAACCGGCCAACGCGGTACGCCAGCAGGCCGCCCGCGCCGACGCCGTGCAGCCAGCCGCGCAGGCGGCAGCCGCCGAGGTCGAGGTCGACCTCCAGCGACGCGCGCGGGGCGTTCGCGCCGTGGTCGCGCAGGGTTTCGGCGAAGTCGGGGATCCCGGCCACGGCGCCGTCGAAGGCCAGCCGGCCGAAGCCGGCGCTGGGCAGGCTGCCGTCGGCCAGCGCGAGGGATTCGAGCGCCGCGGCATCGCCGTCTTCCAGCGCGAGGGCCAGCGCGCGGTCCTTGAGCTGCCAGGCGGTCAGGCCGTCGAGTGCGAAGGCCTCGGCGTCCTCGGCGCGCGCGTCGGAGGCGTGCAGGAACACGCCGAGACGGCGTTCGAGCAGGTATCGCGCCGGGTGAAGCAGGCAGTCGGCGAGCTCGCCGAGATCGAGCGCCTCCTCCTCGCCTTCGGCCTCGGGCAGCGGCGCGTCGAGGAAGGCGCCGACGCCGGGGTGCGCGGGGTCGCGCAGCCACTCGGCGGCGTAGCTGGCCGGTCGGGCGTCGGCGGCGAAGTAGCGCGGGCTGAAGGGCTGCAGCGGGTGTTCGGTGACGATCCGCGCCAGCACGTCACGGCCGCCGTCCGGGGCGCGGAAGCCGCGTTCGACGGTCTCCAGCAGCTCGCCGAGCAACACCGAGGGCACGCGCCTGGCGTTGCTGCGCACGTCGCGGCCGACGTAGCTCGCGTAGAACACGTCGCGCGCCGAGAGCAGCGCCTCCAGGAACAGATAGCGGTCGTCCTCGCGCCGCGAGCGGTCGCCGCGACGGGGCGACTCGGCCATCAGGTCGAAGCCGAGCGGACGCTGGGCGCGCGGGTATTCGCCGTCGTTCAGCCCGAGCAGGCAGACCACGCGGAACGGGATGCTGCGCATCGGCACCATGTTGCAGAAGCTCACGCGGCCGTCGAGGAAGGCCTGGCCGGGACGGGCATCCTCCAGCCGGCCGCGCAGGTGGTCGCGCACCACGGCCAGTTCGACGGCCTCGGCGAAACCGCCCGCGGCCGCATGGCGGCGCAGCGCGTCCAGCGCCTCGCGCACCTGCTGGAGCAGGTGCGCGCCATCCTCGTCGGGCAGGAAGAAGGCCTCCAGCAGCGCGGACAGGGTGTCCGCCCAGCCGTCGACGGTGCGCGGGCGGGCGAGGCGTTCGTGCCAGTCGGCGAGCCGCTCGACGAAGTCCGCGAGCAGACCGAGGTCGCGCGCCTCGCCGCCCTCGACGTCGACATAGGGCGCGATGCCGGCGACCGGCGCCGCGGCGTCCGCCGGCATCGCGTAGCCGAGCAGCAGGCGGCGCAGGCCGAAGGCCCAGCTCGTGGCCTCCTCGGCCGGCAGTCCAAGCGCGGCGCGCATGGCGCCGTCCAGCCCCCAGCGCACGTTGGCCTCGCGCACCCAGCGGCGCACGCGGTCGAGCCCGGCCTCGTCCAGCCCCAGCCGGCGCATCACCGCGGCGTCCTCCAGCAGCGCCAGCACCTCGCTGACCGCGAAGCGGCTCTGCGGCAGGCCGAGCAGGGCCAGCAGCGTACCGGCGAGCGGGGATTCGGCGGCGGCGCGGCGGTCGGCGATGGACCAGGGGATGCGCCGCTCGGACGGCACGGCGCCGAACACGGCCTCGACGTAGGGCGCGTAGGCGTCGATGTCCGGCGCCATCACCACCACGTCGCGCGGGGTCAGCCCGGGCAGGATCTCGAACAGCCCCAGCAGGCGGTCGTGCAGCACCTGCACCTCGCGCATGGGGCTGTGCGCGCTGTGCACCTGCAGCGAGACGTCGTCCGGCGCGAGCGGCACCGGGGGCTGCTCGTCCGCGCCCTCGCCGCGCGTCTGCAGCAGCAGCATGTCGAGCTGCAGCAGGCCGAGCAGGTCGAGCCGCTCCGGCGGCGCATAGTGCTCGCGGTGCTCGTCGTCGCCGGCGTGGAGGAGGTCGATGAAGTCGCGTCCCTGCTTGCCCAGCGAGGCGAGCAGCGGGTTGCCGACCTCGCGATGTTCGGCCTCGCCCGGGCGGGCGTGGCGCGCGCGGCCGGCGGCGAGCCGGGCGCGGGTGCGCTCGTCGACGATGTCGCCCCAGTAGGCCACCGAGGGGTCGAGCACGAACAGGTGCACGTCGATGACTTCCGCCAGCGCGCGCAGCACCTCGACGTAGGCCGGCGGGATGGCGGTCAGCCCGAACAGCGACACGCGCGCCGGCAGGTCGCCACGGCGCAGCGTTCCGGCATGCCCGACGAACTCGGCGTGCAGCCGGGCGCGATGGCGCGGCCGTTCGTCGGCGCACAGGGTGCGCCAAAGGCGCGCCTGCCAGTGGTTCTCGGCGCCGTCCTCCCAGGCGAGCACGCGCTCGGCGCGGAACACGAGGTATTGGTCGAACAGGTCGGCGATGCGCCGCGCGAGCTGATAGCGGCGCAGCGGTTCGTCCGCGCCGGGCTTGAGGTAGTGGCGCAGCGGCGCGAAGGCGGGGTCGGCGAGCTGCGCGGGAAGCAGCGCCATCAGGCGCCACAGCAGGATTTCGCGGTCCAGCGGCGACTGTTCGGGCAGATCGTCGAACTCGGCGGCATAGACGCGCCAGACGAAGGAGGCGAGCAGGGGAAAATCGAGATGGGCGGCAACGCCCGTGCGCTCGGCCAGCCCCAGGGCCAGCCAGCGCGCCATGCCCGGGTTCTGCACCACCACGGTCTCGGCGGCGAAGGGATCGGCCGGCGCCGCGGCGCAGACCTCGGCCAGCGCGTCGAGCAGGCATTCGGCACGATTGCTGTGGTGGATTTGGAACATGGGACCGGGTCTTCCGTAGTATGGGGCCGTATGGGCGACTATCGCCATCCACCGCCTCGACCGCCGACTACACTAGGAACGCGTCGTCACGTCAATCCACATAAGGGCACACACCATGAACCAGCTGCTCGACCCCGGCAAGTTCGACTGGAATCACCTGCTTGAAGCCTACGCGATCCCCTGGGGAATCAAGATCGTGTTCGCGCTCGCGGTACTCGCCATCGGCCTGTGGCTGGCCGGCCTGCTCACCAAGCTGATCGGCAAGGCGCTGGTCAAGGCGCGCATGGACACGATGTTGGTGCGCTTCCTCGAATCCATCATCAAGGCACTGCTGCAGATGGTGGTCGTCATCGCCGCCCTGAGCCAGCTCGGAGTGCAGACGACCTCGCTGATCGCCATTCTGGGCGCCGCCGGCCTGGCCATCGGCCTGGCCCTGCAGAACTCATTGTCCAACTTCGCCGCCGGCGTCCTGCTGCTGGTGTTCAAGCCGTTCAAGTCGGGCGACTTCGTCGAGGCCGGGGGGGTGCTCGGCGTGGTCGAGCACGTGCGCGTGTTCAACTCCGTGCTGCGCACGCCGGACAACCGCGAGATCACGGTGCCCAACGGCAAGATCTACAACGACGTGATCACCAACTACTCGGCACGCGACACCCGCCGCATCGACCTCGTGGTGGGCATCAGCTACGACGCCGACATCCGCAAGGCCAAGGAAATCGTCGAGGCGATCCTGGCCGAGGACGCGCGCATTCTCAAGGACCCGGCGGCCACCTGCGGCGTGATGGATCTGGCCGACAGCAGCGTAAACCTCTACATCCGCCCCTGGGTCGCGTCCGCCGACTACTGGAACACGCGCTGCGATCTGCTGGAGACGATCAAGCTGCGCTTCGACGCCAACGGCATCGGCATCCCCTACCCGCAGATGGACGTGCACCTGCAGCACGGCAAGTCCGAGGCTGCCTGAGCCTACGATCTCCGGCGCCCACAGGGGGCGGGAGCCGGATTTTCGGACTACCAGTTTCATAGGCAATTCATTAACGATTCATTACGAGACAGGGCCCGACGGAACCTCAACGCCTTCGATTCGGTCTGCTGATGAAACAAGACTGTCCGGACCGCCCATGCTCGCCCCACGTTCCCCGTTCCTGCTGCTCGCCACACTGCTGGCATCCGCCCTGCCCGCTGCTGCCATCGCCGGCTACGCGGTCGACGTCGTTCCCGCGCGCATGGGCGCCTGGGTGGCGCAGGTGGACACTCTCGGCGAGGCGCGCAGCCTGGCCTATGCGACCCTGCGCGCGCCGCTCGCCGGGCAGCTGCGTGGGCCCTATGCCGCCCAGGGGGCGCAGGTCGCGCGCGGCCGCTTGCTCGCCCGCGTGGTGCCGCCCGGTCTGCACGCGCGCATCGCCGCCGCGCAGCACCGGCTCGATCTCGACCGCAAGCTGCTGCAACACGTCAGAACGCTGTACCGCGGCCGGCTCGCCACCGTCGCCGAGGTACAGCAGGCGCAGACCCAGGCTGCCACCGCACAGGACCAGCTCGACGCGCTGCGCGCGGAGCGCCGCGCCACGCGGTTGACCGCACCGGCCGCCGGCACGGTGAATTACCTGCTGCCGCCCGGCACGCGGGTGACCTCGGGTACGGCGGTCGCCCGCTTAGCCGGGGCCGGAGGCGTGTGGGTACGCAGCTACGTGACCCCGACGACGGCGCGCGCGCTGCACCCCGGGGCGCCAGCCAGGCTTGCCGGCGACGGCTGGCAGGGCGTGGCGCGTATCGCCTCGGTCGGCGACGACGCCCGCCATGACGGTCTGGTCGAGGTCCTGCTGCGCCCAGCGCACGGCGGGCTGATGCCCGGCGAGTGGCTGCACGTGCATCTGCCCGGCGTGGGCGGGCACGCCTGGCGGCTGCCGACGCAGGCCTTGGTGATGCGCGGCGCGCGCGTACTGGTGTATACGGTCGCCCACGGCCGCGCGCATGCGGTGCCGGTGAAGCTGGCGCACCTCGGGCAGCATGCCGTCTGGGTCGAAGGCCCGTTGCACGCCGGCGAGCCGGTGGTGACGCGAGGCGCGGGTACGATTGCCGACGGCACGCCCGTCGACGTGCGCGCGCCCGGCGCATGAGGCGCTATCTCGATTTCCTCTGGACCAACCGGGCCACGCTGACGTTGCTGGCGCTGCTGCTGCTCGTCGCCGGGTGGCTGGCCCTGGGCGCGCTGCCGCGCAGCGTGTTCCCCGACGTCGACTTTCCGCGCGTCACCGTGCTGGTGAGCGACGCCAACCTGCCGGTGCGCTACATGCTGCTGCAGGTCACCGAGCCGCTGGAGCAGGCCGCCAAGGGCGTCGCCGGGGTGCGTCTGGTGAAGTCGCAGTCGGGCGTCGGGCTGTCCAAGCTGCACGTGTATTTCGGCGACCACGTCGCCCCGGAAACCGCCTATCTCACCCTGCAGGCGCGGCTGGCGCAGATCCCGCTGCCGCCGGGCGCGCGCATGACCGTGCGCCTGATGACGCCGCACATCCAACCCTTCGCGCAGTACGCGCTGGTCTCCGACCGCGTCGACAGCTCGGCGATGATGCCGTTCTACGCCTTCGACGTGCGCCCGGCGCTGCTATCGGTGCGCGGGGTGTACCAGGTCAACGGCACCGGACGCGGCTGGCCGGTGGTCACGCTGTCGCTGTCGCCGCGTCGGCTGGCCGAGCATCATCTCTCAGCCGGGCAGGTGGTCGCCGCGCTGCGACAGGCGCAGGGCCCCTTCTTCGCCGGCCTGCTCAACCGCTTCCACCAGCAGTTCGTGCTCGTCTCCGAACCGCGCCCGAAGGACCCCGCCGCGCTCGGCCGGCTGATGCTGCCGCTCGGCCCGCGCGGACCCGACGGCGCGCGCGCCGCGCTGCCGCTGGACGCGCTCGGCCACGTCAGCACCGGGCCGCCGCCGCTGATCATCGGCGCCGCGGTGTCGGGCTACCGCCATGCCCTCCTGATCGACGTCTCGGCGCAGGCTGGCGCCAACGTGGTCCAGGTCGCCGGACAGGTGCACGCGCAGGTGCAGTCGCTGCGCGCTGAGCTGCCGCCCGGGGTGCACCTGATCCGCATCTACGATTTCAGCTCGCTGGTGCGCCACAGCCTGGGCGACGTGTGGATCGCCCTGCTGCTCGGCACCGCGATCGCCTGGGCGGTGGTGCTGCTGTTCCTGCGCCGTCTGGACAGCGCGCTCGCCACCCTGCTGGTGGTGCCGCTCGCCATGGCCGGCACCTTCCTGGTGCTGCACGTGCTCGGCTTCGGCATCAACATCATGACCCTGGGCGGGCTCACGGCTGCCATCGGCGCCCTGATCGATCACGCCATCGTGGTGATGGAGCGAGGGCTGCGCGGCCTGCCCGCCGGCGCGGCGCCCGCGTTGCGCCGACGCACGGCGCTGGCCGCCTGCGGCGAGATCCTGCCGCTGATGACGCTGGCGACCCTGACCTCGTCGGTGGTGTTCCTGCCGCTGATCTTTCTCTCCGGCACCCTCGGCCTGCTGTTCCGGCACATGGCGCTGGCCATCGTGATCGCATTGCTGGTCTCCCAGATCGTCGCCCTCGCGCTGACGCCGGTGCTCGCGGCGTGGCTGGCCCACCGCCCGGCGCGTCCGCCTAAACCCTGGCGCTGGGCGCGCCGGCTGCGTCTGGGCTACGACCGCGCGCTGCGCGCGGGCACGCGCCGCCCCTGGCTGGCACTGCCGGTCGCCGCGGTGCTCATCGGGGCCGGTCTGCTCGCGGGCCTCGGTCTGCCGACGGCATTCCTACCGCGCTGGGACGAGGGTGCCATCGCGGTCCCCTTCCGCACCCCGGTCGGCACGCCCACTGACGAGACCCTCGCCACCGGGCGCCGGCTGGCCGCGGTGGCCGCGCACGACGCGGCGGTGGCAAGGGTGTCCGTGGTGGTCGGGCGCAGCCTGGAGAATTCGCGCGCCACCTCGAACAAGGGCGATCTGGTGATCATCCTCCGGCGCGACCGCGGCGTGACCACCGCGGCGATGATGCAGACCCTGCGCCGGCAGTTCCACGCCGCGCAGCCGGACCTGATCGAGCTCAAGCTGCACCAGATCATGAGCAACCGCCTGGAGAACCTGTCCGGCTCGCACTCACCGCTATCGATCCTGCTGTTCGGCAAGGACCCGGCCGAGCTGCACCGCTACGGCAAGCGGCTGCAGGTCGAAGTGCGCGCGAGCGGGCGCTTCGAGAACGCCGTGTTCAAGTCGCCCTCGGCGGGACCGGAGATCGTGCTGCGCCCGCGCGACCGCGCGCGCCTGCTCGGGGTGGACGGGCGCGAGATCGCCGCCCAGGTGCGCGCCGACGAGTGGGGCCGCCGCGCCGGCTTCCTGCTGCGCGGCGAGCAGATTCTGCCGCTGCGCGTGCGCGTGGACACCCCCGGCGAATCGCCGCAGACCCTCGCCCGCCTGCCGCTGCGCCTGCCGGACGGCACGCAGACCCCGCTCGGCCAGCTCGCGCACGTGCGCCTGCACGGCTCGGTGCCCTACGTGACCCACGACAACCTGGTGCCCTACGCCTACCTGTGGATGGCGCCCAAGCCCGGCGAGGGTCTGGCCGCCGCGGCCGGCGTACTGCATCACATCATCGCCGGCGCGCACCTGCCGCCCGGCATCGTCGCCGTGGTCGGCGGCTACTACCGCCAGCAGGCGCAGGGCTTCCGCCAGATGGCTCTGATCCTCGGCGGCGCGCTGCTCGTGCTGCTGATCCTGTTCGGCTTCCAGTTCTCCGGCCAACGGCCGGCACTGGCCGGGCTGGCCGCCATCATGCTGGCCGCGCCCGGCGCCTTCCTCGCGCTGCGCCTGACCGGCACGGCGCTCGACAGCACTGCCTTCCTCGGCCTGCTGCTGGTGTCCTCCATCGCGGTGAACAACGTGATCCTGATCTTTTCGCTGGCGCGCGGCCGCGCCGGACGCCAGCCGGACGCGGCGGCGGTAGCGCGTTCGGCGCGCCTGCGCCTGCGCCCGATCATGATGACCATGCTGGCCGACGTGCTCGGCTTTCTGCCCATCGCCATCGGCGTCGGCCGCGGCACGGACCTGCTCAAGCCGCTCGCCATCGCGGTGATGGGCGGACTCAGCCTCGCGGTGTTCGCCTCGCTGTGGCTCGCGCCGGTATTCTACGCTGGCCTGCTGCGCCTGCGCCCAGCCAGGGCCGACTGAGCGGAACGAGGCAGCATCGGCGCGGTCTATCGACACGCCGACCCGCAAGGGCGCGAGAAACGATACCGGGCGCATGCCGCCCGACACCGCCAGCAAGGAGGTCATCATGGCCGACGTCATGCCCACCCCCGGCCGCGCTGCCGCGCGCTGGGATCTCCACGACTATGCTGTGCAGCGCCGCGCCTTCCGCGCGCTGCGCCTCGTCTTCGGGCTGATCTGGGTGTTCAACGTGGTCTACCAGCTGCATCCGGCCTACATCGAACGCCTGTTCCTCAAGTCCATCGCCGCGCACCACGGCCAGTCGGCGTGGTACGTGGACTACACCCACTGGGCGATGGGACTGATCGCCGCCATCGGCGCGCCCGGCGTGGCGCTGTTCACCGTGGCCGTCGGCGCACTGCTCGCGGTGTCCCTGCTGAGCGGCCTCTGGCTGCGCCCGGTGGCCTGGATCGGCGTCGTGTTCACCTTCGTCATGTGGACGCTCAATGGCCATCTCGGCGGCCCCTACACCGCGGGCGCCACCGATCCCGGTACCCTGATCGTCTATTCACTGACCTTCATCGCCCTGCTGCTCGCCGAACCGGCGGCCGGCGCCGCGGACGACGAGGCCGCCCGCGCGCGGCGTTACCGCATCCTGCGCCTGCTGTTCGGCGCGCTGTGGACCTTCGACGCAGCCTGGAAATGGACGCCCTTCTTCATCGACCACTCGCTGAGCTATCTGGTGCAGTCGCAGGCCGGCCAGCCGGCCTGGATCGTGGCCTACATCCAGATTTTCGTGGATGCGATCAAGCTGGTCGGACAGCAGGCCTTCGGCATCTTCGCCGCCGTGGCCGAGACCGTTATCGCCGTCGGCCTGCTCGCCAATCGCGGCATGCGCTTCGTGCTGCCCTTCGGCTTTCTCTACTCGATCGGGGTGTGGACCACCGCCGAAGGCTGGGGCGGTCCCTACGGCGCCGTGACCGGCGTCGGCGGCGACGTGCTCGGCACGACGATCATCTACGCGCTGATCTTCGCCTACCTGATGGTAATGTATCCGCCGATGCGGCGATCTGAGGCGTAACCGGTGGGGAATTAATGGAGCGGGTGATGGGAATCGAACCCACGTTAGCAGCTTGGGAAGCAAGCATATACCTACCGACTGCAACAAACGCCAACAAATAATCACGTTAAATCAATCATCTACGTGACATGCAACAATTAGGCCGTGTTGCCTATTTTGGCCGTTATTTCTGGCCAAGTGTCCCGCCAGTGTCCCACGGGAAGGCATGTTTTGACGGGTCGCGAGCATCCGGTTTGTGCGTTACGCGGTCAGATGGCAAGCATCATCCAATGGGGATTTGGGGTGGTCGCTTTGGCCACCCGATGAACATGGCCCCCCAGACCGCCGCAGAGGGGGTCGCCTGCCAGCTATCGCGAGAAAGGAAGGTCTAGGCATAGCTGGCGGACATTAGCCGCTGTGGTGGCCATCAAACCCCGTTTACGCGATGATGGATACTGGGTGGCTACCTCCCCTAGCCTGAATTGGCGAACGCCGCTCAGACGGCCTTAAGGGTGGTCATATGCGGCTTAGCGGGCGTTAGCCGGGCTTAGGGGAACTAGCGCAAGCCCCCCCCGACTTGACACCCCCTATTTCGCCTCTAGCGGCCACAGTGCACCAAGGGCCACGAAAGGGAAGAATAGACGGCCTATCGCCCCTAGGCAAGGTCTAGGTGATGAGCGCGAATATGCCCCAAGCCTCCGGTCAACACTACAGTGTCCGGGTGGTATTGCATCTGATGTTTAGATTTCAAGTACCTGCTTAGTATGGAAAAGAACTCGGACTGGAGGCTGGTTTATGAGGCGTCGCAAGCGCAATGAGGAAAGTATCGGCTACCTCATAGTTTTTGGATTTATTGTATGGGCAATTGAATGGATAATTCGTTATTGGGAAATCTTACTATTTTTTATTTCTGTCATCTTCTTGTTCTGGTGCTTGTTCTGGTGGTTGCGCTGGTACTTGCGGGAGCGTAAAAGAGCCAAAATTCACGCCGCTTTGTTGGCTGCTGGATCTGAAAATCCAATGCAACTGACCCCCGAAGACTACGAACAATTCTGCGCGGCATTACTTGCCAACAATGGTTGGAGCGTTAGACTTACCGGCAAAACTGGTGACTTTGGTGCTGACGTTATCGCTGATAAATCTGGGCACAAAGTGGTTGTTCAGTGCAAACAATGGTCTAACAGCGTTGGGGTAAAAGCGGTACAGGAAGCCCATACAGCCATGAGTCATTACCGAGCCGATCAAGCTATTGTGGTAACAACCAGTGGATATACCCGTGCGGCGAAAGACCTTGCAGAAAGCACCGGTGTCCGCCTTTTGAGTCACACAGATTTAGTGGATATGTGACCAAAAACGGCAGTTTCAAGTTTGAAGTGCAACACTGCTGTTTACCTCCTGATTGCTGCGCCATCACTTCGATCAACATTCAGAATCTCATGGATACCAACAGCCTATTATTGAAGGGGCGTTGCCAGAGACGTCGAAGCATCGGCCACCAATGCGGCTTCGGTCTCCCTTTCAATTTTAAGGGGCTATAAGCCCCATGTGGCTATCCCCCCATAGCCTGAAAATGGAGAACGCCGCTCAGATGGACGCTCAGGCGGTCAGATGGCGATTAATGACTCACTCGCGGGCGGATTGCGAACCGATGGGTTCCAACCCCCTGTCGGCGATTTCGGCAACATCCAGTTCTACCGGCCCGACACCCGGTTGCCACACCGAATACGACGCGACGGTTCCGTCCGGGCAAACGGCGGTACAGATAATCTCCACCGGCTCAGGCGTCGCTACCAGGATTGCTTCCAATTCTGCGCGCTCTGGCCCGCTCAAGAAGGGCATCAAATCTCGCAAGTCGCTGTTCGTCTGTGAGTTCGGCATAGTTAACCTCGGCGTCGATTTTGGTCGGTAGTAGCTTAATCAATAGCCGTGCATAGGTTCCGGGGTCCGTCTCCGCCAACTTCAACAGCCATTCCACGCCGCCCAGCCGGTTGAACGATTCCTCCAAGGCTTCCTTCAGGGTCCGGGTAATAAGATTCTGCGTCCCCTTCGGACGGCCCATGCCTGCGCGGGGCGGCTTACGTTTTGCTGTAACCGGCTCTATTTTGCTGGGTTCTCCGTCCAAGGTATCGGTCCCGTTTCTCTGTAATCCTGATTGCACAATTCTAAGAACGTCTGAGCGAAAATAGCAATTCATGAAGACTGCCTGGACGGCCCTTCAACCCCGAAAGAAAGAGCAGGTGCATGGTATATGTATAAAGCTGTACGCATAGGGACTGCCTAGAGGGTGAAAACCTGCCTGACTGATACGCATGCGGTACAGTCACGGCCCGAATAACGGCGCTTGCGCACAGACTGATACGAATAAGGACTAGGTTAGTACGAATACGGACTACCAAAACTAATCTCGCCATGTTCCAAGCGGGGTGCGCGTGGGCTTTATGTCAAGCTTCGATGCGCCGTCCCGGTCCAAGCAATCGTCAATCGGCTGCCACGTCAAGGCGTAAAGCGAGCAGCGGTTGCGCCCTCCTTGGCGCGCCACTGTGATGAATCCAGCGCCGATAAGCTCAGCTTTTGCGCGAGCGAGGGTGCCGGGTGAGCGCCACCCGAACCGGTCGCGCATCAGCGCCCACCCGGCCCCCAGGTCGCCGTTGTTGCCGCCCTTGAATTGAAAAGACAGTTCCAGCAACAACGCTCTCGCCGAAGCCGAAAGGCCACGATACTTCGCCGTTTCCATGACCGCCCGTGGCACACCGGCGAAGCTGGAACGCTCCCGGCCCTTGCCGGTTAAACGCTGTCGGCGGCTGGGCATCCGGCTACGCCTCGCCGTTCAGGAGTTCGGCGATTTTTAACTTGTCACTTTCGCTCGCCCAATAAATTCCGACCTTTGTTTTTTTGCCATCCCGGTCGGTGACCGGAAACATTTTGCATGGAATATCGAGGCCCTTTTTCCGTAATTCGGCAACGAGCGCCGGGCCATTCGCGCAGCCGACGCGTTCATCCAAAACCGACCGACTCACGGCGTTTTTTTGAATCAGTTCCAAAGCTCGGCGCTGGCGAGGATTTTTAATCACGGCGCACCCCCGAAATTACCGCAGCGCCGCCGTTTTTGACCCACGCCAAAAACACGTCTTCATCCACCAGAATTCGTCGCCCGAATCGGACAATTGCCCCGGCTTTCACGGCCTCGTCACCTCGGTAGAAAATCAGCGACCGCATGCCGCCTTGGCAGAACGCCGTGTTGTCCTCGCAGAACTGTGTGATGGTTTTCAGCATTACCGTTTCCTCGAAGCTGCCACATGGCATGGGGAAACTTTGCGCTGACAAAATTCGGCAAAAAAGGGCAGAATGACGCCTGATAAACAGGCTTGTTTTACTTATGAATCAATCGCTTAGCCGCCGACTAAAATAACGCCTGATTTTTATCGGCGCAGGCTATTTTTGTCCGCGCCGCTTTTGGTGGTTTCTCAACGCGACGGTGACATTATATTCGGTGAAGCGCGCTTTTGCCGTGTCTGGTGTAATTCCGTATTTTTCGGCCAGCCTCAAGCATATGGCGTTCATCGATAGTTCTTCCCCGGTCTCGTCCCAATGTTTTTTAATCAGTTCATCGGCTTCCGGTTGCAGGTTTTCGGGTGCCTTCCTCGGACGCCCGCGTTTGCGCCGGATGACAGCGCAAACGTTCGGTTGTTCTGCATCGGGTTCGGTTCCTCTGAATATCTCGTTAATCAACGCCGCAGCGTCGGCCACCAAGCTGCGTTCTAGCCATGCTTTCAGCTCATCCAGCCGGATAACTTCGCGCTCCAGTGTCGCCGTGTCAGGGGTCCGTGTTGGGACAAACATCGGCCAGTCGTAAATGGGTATCTGCCCATCGGTCAGCGCCGCGTATAGCTGCTCGCTCACGGCTTCATAAGCGATTGCTTGCGGCGGTTCCAGCGACTCGCCCCACATCCAATTCAAGAACGCCTCATCGCCCGCGCTTTGCGGCGGTCTCTGGCCCGGTCTCACCCGTCCCCGCGCAAAATAATCAGCCACCAGCGCCACAGCCTCACGGGCAGGAATCACGCTATTCATGGCTGCCCCCCAACATCGAACGGCCTATGCGGTCGGCCAGGGCTGCCGTATGCTGCGGCGTCAGGTGCGCGTACCGCTGAACCATCGATAGCGTTTTATGTCCCAGCAATGCCGCCAGTTCGGGCAGGCTGGCACCGTTCATCGCGGCGGAAGAAGCGAAGTCGTGGCGCATATCGTGCCAATGAAAGTTTTCGATACCGGCCACCCGCAGCGCGGCAATCCACGGTTCCCGCAGGTTGACGGGTTTCGTCGGCTTCCGGTTGCTGGCGAACACAAGGTCCGTGTCGATGCGTCGCACCCGCTCGCGCAGCAATGCCCGCACCGGCTCCACAAGGTGCAAGGTCCGCCGTGCGCCGTTCTTGGTTTCGTGAAGCGTCAACGTTGCCCGCTGTAGGTCAATCTGCGTCCATGTCGCGCCCATGATTTCCGCCTGCCGTCCACCCGTGGTCAGCGCGAGCAACACGGCAAGGTATAAATCGCGGTTGCCGGACACCTTGCACGCGTCCAACAGGCGCACCCGCTCATCGGGGTTCAGATAGCGCACACGGCCTCTTGGGAGCGTGGGCTTGGGTACGCGGTGCATCGGGCTTTGTTCGAGCCACTGCCAGCTTTTGACGGCCTCAGCCAGCACGCTAGCCAGCGATTGCCGGTAATGCACTACGGATTGCGGGCCTATGCCCCGCTCGATGGCCAGTTCGCGCAGCGCGTCATTGATTGCGGCGGGCGTCAGGTCGGCCAGCGTGACGCTCCCAAGTCTGCCGGTCCACCAGTCCAGTTGCTGACTGCGGGTACGGGCTGACTTCATGCCTGCCAGGTTGTCGCGTTTGTAGCGTTCCACGGCTTCGGCTAACGTATGCCGCTTCGCTTCGGCGGTCTGAAAGTATCGCCCTTCGCGGATGGCGGCTTCTGTTTGCGTGGCCCACTGCTTCGCCTTGGTCAGGCTGGTGAAGGATGCGGTTTGTACCGGGTGGCCGCGCAACCGGACCTTGACGCGATAGGTCAGCTTGTCGCTGTTGTCTTTGCGTTTCTCAATGGTCGCCATAGCCCCGCCCCGCATGCTGTGAACTGTCCAGCATTGTGCGATAGACGGGCAAAAACGGCAACATTAGCTAAGCAAGCCGATGATGTAGCAATATAAGCTATTGTTTAATATATAAATCTCAATCGGAAAACCGTGCCATGGGACACTCATGGGACACTTTTCCTCAAATCCACACCCCGCCCGGCTTTCGCGTCTGTTGTCGCTAAGTGTCCCGCCAGTGTCCCACGGAAACAAAAAAGGGCTAGGCGAATCGCCTAACCCCTTGATTTTATTGGAGCGGGTGATGGGAATCGAACCCACGTTAGCAGCTTGGGAAGCTGCAGTTCTACCATTGAACTACACCCGCGCGTCGGCAATTCTACGGGGGTGGCAGGCGGCAGGGCAAGCGGCGTCCGCCGCCCGTGGCAGCAGTGTTGTAGAATGGTCCCCCCACATTACCGCCACCGCTCTCAGCGACATGCAGATCATCCTCAACGGCCAGTCCCGCGAAGTCCCCGAAGGCATCACCGCGCGCGAACTCGTCGCGCTACTCGAACTCGAGGGCCGCCGGCTGGCGTTGGAGGTGAACGAGGAGGTGCTGCCGCGCAGCCGGTTCGACGACTACCGGCTCGGCGCGCAGGACCGCATCGAGATCGTGCACGCCATCGGCGGCGGCTGAACGCAGGAAGTCATCATGGCCACGAATCCCGATATCATCGGAAACGCGACGGCGCAGCGCGACGACGCGCTGCGCGTCGGCTCGCGCACGTTCACCTCGCGTCTGCTGGTCGGCACCGGCAAGTACAAGGACCTGACCGAGACCCGCGACGCGGTCGAGGCCAGTGGCGCAGAGATCATCACCGTCGCCATCCGGCGCACCAACATCGGGCAAACCCCCGGCGAGCCCAACCTGCTCGACGTGATCCCGCTCGACCGCTACACCCTGCTGCCGAACACGGCCGGCTGCTATTCCGCCAAGGAGGCGGTGCGCACCTGCCGGCTGGCGCGCGAGCTGCTCGACGGACACAACCTCGTGAAGCTGGAGGTGCTGGGCGACGAGAAGACGCTGTTCCCGCACGTGCTGGAAACCCTGTCCGCCGCCGAGACGCTGATCGCCGACGGCTTCGAGGTGATGGTGTACACCAACGACGACCCGATCATCGCACGCCGCCTGGAGGAAATGGGCTGCGTGGCGGTGATGCCGCTGGCCGCGCCCATCGGCTCGGGGCTGGGCATCCGCAACCCCTACAACATCCTCGAGATCATCGAGAACGCCCAGGTGCCGATCATCGTCGACGCCGGCGTGGGCACAGCCTCCGACGCGGCAGTGGCCATGGAACTCGGTTGCGACGGCGTGCTGATGAACACGGCCATCGCCGCCGCCAAGCGACCGGTGCTGATGGCGTCGGCGATGCGCAAGGCCATCGAAGCCGGGCGCGAGGCCTTCCTCGCCGGACGCATGCCGCGCAAGCGTTACGCCTCGGCCTCCTCGCCGATCGACGGCACCTTCTTCTGATTCCACCCGGGGCGCCCGCCCCGGGCGAGCGCCCACCGTGAACGAAACGACGACACCCAGCCGCCGCATCCGCAGCTTCGTGCGCCGCGAGGGCCGCCTCACCCGCGGCCAGCAGCGCGCGCTCGATACCCTCGGCCCGCAGTATCTGCTCGATGCGGAAGGCCCGCCCCTCTCGCTACCCGAGCTGTTCAGACGCTCGGTGCCGGTCACGCTGGAAATCGGCTTCGGTGACGGCGAATCGCTGGCCGACCAGGCCGCGCGCCACCCTGAGCGCGACTACGTCGGCATCGAGGTGCATCGCCCCGGCGTCGGCCATCTGCTACAGCTGGTCGAGCGCGACGGCCTGACCAACATGCGCCTGTTCTGCGCCGACGCGGTCGAAGTGCTGGAGCGGCGCATCCGCGACGCCGCGCTCGACACGGTGCAGATCTTCTTCCCCGACCCCTGGCACAAGAAGCGTCACCACAAGCGCCGGCTGGTGCAGTCCGAATTCGTCGCCCGTGTGGCGCGCAAGCTCGCTCCCGGCGGCCGCCTGCACCTGGCGACCGATTGGGCCGAATACGCCGAACACATGCTCCATGTGATGGAGGGCGCGCCGGACTTCGCCAACGCTCATGGCGCCGGCGCCTATGCACCCGACCCCGGCGACCGCCCGCAAACGAAGTTCGAACGCCGCGGCGAGCGGCTCGGGCATGGCGTTTGGGATCTCGTTTTCACAAGGCGTTAAGCCTGGCTGAACTTACCCCCCTTTCGCCACTCAAACCCGACTGGGTGGCTATGAAATCCTCGTGCACCATAGCTTTACAAGCTTCTGTCAACTATAAAACCCGTATTCCGTAACCTAGATCACACCACCTGTAACACCCCATCGGTATCTTAACCGCGTCCAAGTAACGTTGAGGGAACGCACCATGGGTGAAAGCAGCCTTACGAGCGATTGGCTGGCACGTCGGGCTGACTTGGCACCCTGCCCAAACTGTCACTTACGCAGCCTCTGCCTGATCTCAGCCATCGAACCCCAGCATCTCAAAGCCGTCTCCGGCCACATCAAGGTGCTCAAACCATTGCGTCGCGGCGATGTGATCTACCGGGCCGGGGCACCGACGCGCAAACTTTTCATCGTGCATGCAGGCGCTGCGAAAACCTCGCTCAACTGGCATGGTGGCCATGAAATCATCTGCGACTACCATCTCCCTGGTGACACTCTAGGTCTGGATGGTCTACACACCGGGTTACACACCACCACCAGCGTCGCCCTCGAGACCACCCACCTGTGCGAACTCAACCGCGAATCACTCGGCCAGCTCGCCAGTGGCCATCCCGTGCTACGCGAACGCCTTTGCCAGGACATCAGTCGAGCGCTCGCGCGCAGCCAACGCCACCAGCTGGAAATCTCCGCCAAGACCGCCGAACAGCGTCTCGCCTGCTTCCTTCTGGACCTTTCCACCCGCCTGCACGCGCGCGGCTATTCGCCTTCGGCCTTCCGCCTGCCGCTCGGACGCCATGAGATCGCCAAACATCTGGGCATGCGCACGGAAACGCTGAGCCGCCTGCTGGCCGGACTGCGCAAAAAGGGCTTTCTTTCCCTGGAAGGCCGTGAGGTGCGGCTGCTGCAGCAAGACAGGCTACGTGGACTGGCAGGCAACTAGGACCTGTTCACACACGGTTGGGCGGTATTCGATACTGTCGAAAGGGCACCCATACAGGCGCGTGGCACGCGGTTTGATATCCCACATGGGCATCGAGCGACGTGAGCGGCGATCCTTCGACCGAAAGCTATATTACCGGGCCGCCTTCCACATCTTGCGGCACCAAAAGAGGCGCGAAAAGCAACTCCCACAGCAGTTGCCTTATCGCGCAAGTAGCCATGGGCCATCGCACTCACCAAACAGTTACACTCATCAACATGACCCCACCGACACTGCACCGACATGGGACTGTAAGGTCAAAATGAAGCACAGCCCAGCATCAGCCATGACCTCGACCATGCTCGATTCCCCGTTGTTCGCGGGTGTGCCAGAGCAGACGGTGGAACGCATGCTGGCCGCAATGACCCGCATACGTTGGTCAGGGTCATCGCCGGCGATGACCACTGCCGACACCTCGGAACGCTTCTATCTGCTGGAACAAGGGCGCGTGAAGATCAGCCGCGCGTCACGCGACAGCGGACGTGTGCTCAGCCTGGAAATCCTGGCACCCGGCGACGGTTTCGACCTCGTCGCGCTGCTCGACGGGCAACCGCATGACGCGCAGTGTGAGGCTCTGGAGTCTGTGGTGACACTGTCCGCGCCGTTGGGCGTCTGGCACGAATGGCTGGAGACACAGCCGGCCTTGCGCCGGGCGCTGCTGCGGCATGTCGCCGCTCGCCTGCGTGTGCTGGAAGACTTGGCGACCGATCTTGCCCTGGAGGACACGCAGACGCGCCTGGCGCGGCTGCTTCTCACCCATCTCGCCGGCGAACCGGTGCAGCGCCCAGGTCTGCTCCGAGGACTCCCGCAGGAAGAATTGGCGCACCTCATCGGCAGCGTGCGCGTGGTGGTGACTCGCATTCTGCAGAGTTTCCGTCGCGAGGGCCTGATCCGCCACGACGCCGGGCAGTGGATCGTCGAGGACATCCGCCGGCTGGCCGAGCGCGCCGGCATCCTACCCCACGATCATCACCCGACGGACTAGTCCGCGCGCGCGCCGCCGACTGCCGCGGCCATCGGACGCCACTGCAGGCCGTAGAACATTTCGAGATAGCGTCGCGTCTCGGCACGCTCGAAATTGGTGACGAACTTCCAGAAGCCGTAGATGCGCGACAGCGTCATCATGCGTTCCGCGTACAGCGCCCAGGTGTAACGCTTGGCGACGCGCTCCAGCGCTCCCTGCGCCAGACGATCCCAGTACTTCGGTTCGGCGGCGCAGCGCTCGAAGAAGTCGGCCATGCGGGCCGCAGCCTCGTCTCCATGGTTCGGATCGATATGGAATCCCGAGGCGCCGTCGACGATGATCTCCAACGGGCCGCCGTAGCGCGTGGCGAAGGTGGGCAGCCCCGAGCTCATGGCCTCGATCACGGTCAGCCCGAAGGCCTCGAACAGTGCCGGCTGCACGAAGGCACCGCGGTGGTCGGCGACGAAGCGGTAAAGTTCGCCGGAGAGCATCTTGTCCAAGCGCACACCCAGCCAGCGGGCCTGCCCGTCCAGACCGTAACGATCGAACAGCTCGTGCATGCGTGCGATCTGCGCCTGTTCTTCACGGTCGTCGGAGGCGGCGGCGTCGACGTGACCTGCGATCACCAGCAGGTTGGCCTGGCCGCGCAGGCGCTCGTCCGCACCGTACCATTCCACCAGACCGGTGATGTTCTTGATGTGGTCCAATCGCGCCATGGTGAACAGCAGCGGCTTGTCCGGTTCGGCGAACTGCCCGCGGACCTCAACCTCGGGATTGCCGAAGACGAGTTCGTGCAGTTCGTCGTGCAGGCCGGTGAGCCGGCGTTCCTGCTCGGTGTAGGGAAAGTACACCTCGGCGTCGGCCCCCGGCGAGACGATGTTGAACTTGGGATCGAACACGTCGATCCCGCGCACCACGCGGTACAGCGACGGCAAGGTGAAGGATTCGTAGCTTTCATACTGGCCGATGCTGTCGTCGGTACCGGCGATCTCTTGGTAGGTGCTGGTGACGATGAAATCGGCCGCGTTCATCGCGATCAGGTCCGCCGTGTACTGCGTGGCGAAATGGTACTCGGCATCGTTCTCGCGCCAATACAGGTCCGAAAAGAGGTATTTGGTCTTTTCCAGGGCGTGGGCGATGTTGCACTGGGTCACGCCCATGCGGTCGGCCAGCAGGGTTGCGACCAGGTTGCCGTCGGAATAGTTGCCGACGATGAGGTCGGGCCGACCGTCCAGCTCCGTGACCACGGCTTGCTGCACCTCGCCCGCGAAGCGTTCCAGGTAGGGCCACACCTCGAAGCGCGAGATCCAGTGCGGCACGACGTCGCCCTCGGGGTTGCGGAAGGGTACGCGCAGGATGCGTGAGGAGCGCGTGCCCGAGATGGCTTCCAGGGGCTCGTTGCAGGTGGTACCGTCGGCCTCGGGGATGAGCCGGGTGACCACGACGATGTTCGGCTCGATATCGAGGCCCTGGGCCTCCAGGCGCGCACGCATCTCATGTTCCAGGGCGCGTACCTGATCGAGGATGTAGACCACCTGCCCGCCGGTGTCCGGCCGACCGAGCACGTTGGCCTGGCCGAAATAACCGTGCGGCGAGAGGATGATCAGGTTGAAGATCATCGGTACGCGCGCCAGAAAGCGTTCTAGCACGGCTGGGTCGGGCGCTTCCAGGATATCGGAGAGCAGACGCACGGTTTCCAGCACCCGCGCCGCATCGCGCCCCCAGCCCGGCTCGAATCCCAGACGCTTGAGTTCCGGGGCCAGATCGGCCCAGGGCGTGTCCGGGGCGAGCTGTCCGAGCTGGCGCTCCGCGCGGCGCAGTGCCGAACGCAGGGCGGCGACGTCGCGCAGATGCTCGCCCAGCATGAGCTGCTGGCCGCGGTAGGCGTGCACGCGCAGGAAGTCCAGCAGGCTCTGCGCTCGCCGTCCGGATTCCTGAAACAACTGGCTGGACAGGCGTCGATTGAGAAACTCCACCCCGCGGCCGATGGAGCGCGACTCCGCCATGCGTGGGAATTCGCGATTGAAGGGGGTGATGTCGAATTCGAGCTGCCAGGGCAGTTCTGGCTGGCCCAGCACCATGCGTTCCTGGTAGGCAAGAAACTCCGACACGTCGAGCTCCTCAATGTGCAGGGATTCGGCGTTGATGCGCAGGTAGTAGCGAAAACCCACCCGCGGACGTACGGAAAAGCTCAGCCAGGGCGCGTCGGTCACCGCCTCCTCCGCATCGGCGATGAAGCGGGTCAGGGTGCCATCGCGGGGCAACTCTCCGTGTTTCTCGAGAAAACGCTGGTAGTGATCCCACAGGTCGCTGCGCAACCAGTGTCGTCGTGTATCGGCCAACAGTTCGCGCAGCAGCAGATAGAGGGTTTCTCGGTGCACCTCGGCATATTCCTGCAGTTCGCCGATGGCGCCGTCCGTCACGTCTTCCGACATAGGATCTCCTCGATTTTGGCGGCAGGTCGCCAGCACTGTTCAGTCGTAGCGCGGCTGCCTGATCCTGCCCAGGAACTGGTAGTGCTCGATGCCTTCAAGCACGCCGGCCGCATGCGTCGCCTGCGCAAAGTAAATTCGTTTGAGTCCCTTGAGGCGTTCCAGTTCGGCGCTGTGGTTGCCGACCACCACGCCCAGGCTGTGACCGATCAGCATTTCTTCGTCGTTGCCGGAATCGCCGGCCACTAGCACATGGTCGATGCTCAGACCCCAGCGGTCTGCGACGAAGCGCACCGCTAGGCCCTTGGAAGCACGGATCGGCAGGATGTCGATGTAGGCCTGGTGCGAATAGATCACGTTGACGTGCACGCCCCGCCGACGCAGCGCACGGCGGATGGCCGGCACCCCCGGCATGCGCACGGGATCCGCATAATAGCTGACCTTGTGGCGACGCTGCTCACTGGCCGGTTGCAGGCGCATGCCCGGCAGTCCACGCAAGGTCTCGATGATCGCATCGCGATCCCAGCGGAAATCGATGTGTTGACTCCATTCGTGGTCGGCCTGTGTGCCCGTGCCGTAATGCACCTCGCTGCCCACGGCGGTGATCAGCACGTCGGGTACCGGCGCGCCCCATTCCTTGAGCACGCGTACTGCGCTGTCCAGACGCCGCCCGGTGGCGATGCCGAAGGCCAGACTGTCACCTGCTTCGGCAACCACCTGCGACAGCCGGACCAGACTCTCGCGATCGCCGATCAGGGTATTGTCGATGTCGCAGATCAGCATGCGATCGACCGTGGGCAGACGGCTGCGCTGCACCCGTCGGCGCTGGCGCTGCCGCGAGATCCGTGCCAGTTCACGCAGGTAGTGCTCTGCATGTCCCTTCCAGGTGTAGTGCTGGCGCACGCCCTGCAGGCCGCGCTGTGACCACAGGCGCCAGCGCCTGCGGTCGGACAAGGCATCCGACAGGCTGCGGCCCAGCGCCTCGGCGTCATGCGGGTCGATGAGCAGGCCGTTGCGGCAGTGACGCAGGATCTCCTGCGGCCCGCCATCATCGGTGGCGACCACCGGCAGGCCGCTGGCCGCCGCCTCGATCAAGGTCAGGCCGAAAGGCTCGGTCCAGGCCGGGTTGACGAACAGTCCGCCGCTGGCCGCCGCGCTGCGGTAGATGCACGGCACGTGATCGGGCGCATGCTGTTTGGGATAGGCCACGTGGCCGTAAAGATCGTAGTCGTCGATCAGTTCGAGCAGTTCGCGCCAGACCTGTGCCGCCCCCTTGTCCAGCTCGCCGATACGCTCACGCACGCCAGCGACGATGACCAGATTGGCCTGTTCGCGCAGACGCGGATGAGCGCCATAGGCCTTCACCAGCGTGGCGAGGTTCTTGCGTTCGTCGGCACGCGCCAGCGCGAGTATCCAGGGCCGGCGCGGATGCCGCAGGAAGCGCGCGATGTCGCAGCCGCAATCGTCCACACGATCACCCTTGCCTGCGGGGCGGAAACGCGCAATGTCGACTCCAGGCGGGATCACCGCGACACGGCGATGCTTATGATTGTCATACAGGGCGTATTGCCCCTCGGCTTCCTGACGGGTGCTCGCCACCACCAGCGAGGCCAAATCGAGCGCATGTTCCTCCGCCTCGATGCGGCGGCTGATGTGATAGCGGCGCTCGATCTGCGCCTCCTGCTGTCCTTGTCCCATCAACAGGCGGCGTTTCTCACGTCCCAGCGAATGTCCGGTGAAGATAAAGGGGACACCGAGCAAGGCGGCCAGGCGGGCGCCCGCCTGGCCGGCATCGGCATAATGCGCGTGGATCACGTCAGGCAGCCGGCCGACCTTGCGAACGTATTGCAGTGCGAGATCGACGAAGCAGTCGAGATAGGGCCACAAGCGCTCCTTGCGCAGGTAGCGACGGGGACCGAAGGGAACACGCACGATACGTGCACGGCCATCCGCGCCCAGCAACTCCTCCTCGCTGCGGTAGCTGTCGTCCACGCGCGGGTCGTCGATTCGCCGCGTCAGCAAATCGACGCGCTCCACCGCATCCAGGCCCGCCAGCGCACGCGCCAGCTCGATCACATATTGGATCTGCCCGCCGGTATCGGCATCCCTGCCTAATTCGATGTCGCTGCCCCGCACTAGGCCGTGCAGGCTGATATGCATCAGATACCAGCCGCGTTGCTCAGCCGTGCGTTTCGGCTCCCCTCCATTCACGTACGATCTCCTCGTAGATGGTCCGGTCGTCACTCAGCGCACCGCGCCAAGTGCACACACGCGCAGCAAAGGTCACCGCTCGGCCGAGCAAGAGTGGCCATGACCAACCCTCGATCAGCCCCAGCACGACCACCGCACTGAAGGCATCGCCGGCCCCCACGGTATCGACCAAGCCGCCTACCACCGGTGGCGTGACATGCTGCAGGTGACCATGACCATCATACACATCCGCGCCCTCGGCACCCCGAGTCAGGATGACCTGTCCGGCCCTGCGCTCGCGTGCCAGGTGGCTTCCTTCGCCGTCCTCGACCAGGCGCATAGCCTCCTCATCGTTGAGCTTGAGCCAGGCGGCATCGAGCAGCAGCGGCCACAGTGAATCGGCCGACCACCATGGCGCCCGCAGGTTGACGTCGACGAACACGCGTCCAGCAAAGGCGGCGCGCAACCCGAGCAGGGTGGCGCGGGTTACTTCGCTACGCGCGGCCAAACTGCCGTGATAGAAGAGGCTGTCTGCACAGTCACCCAAGGCTGTGGGCGGTGCGACGTAGTCATAGGCCTGCGCGGGAAGAATGTCGTAGCTCGGCTGACCGCCAACGACGCTTACCGCGACTCGGCCTGTCGGGTGATCTGCATCGCGCCCGACCCAGCGGCAGTCCATCCCCCAGTCGGCCATGCGTGCCAACACCTCGGCGCCCAGCGCATCCTCGCCAACCCGGCTGACAAAACGCGGTGCGAGGCCGAAACCCTGTAGATGCCAGGCCACGTTGAACGGCGCACCGCCGAGCGTGCAGTCGGCACCGAAACAATCGAACAGTACCTCGCCGATGATGACGGGAAAACGATCCATCGCACCCTCCTCAATTCGCGGCGGTGTAGCTCAGTGCTCCACAATCCTTGGCAGCACGTCTGCTTGCTCATGGTATAGATTGAGCCCGGCAGGCAGAATCAGCTCCAGTCCCACGGGTAGATGATCGGAATAGTTGACGGGGAACGCCTGCGATCTACGCACCTCTAACGTCGGACTGGTCAGGATATGATCGAAGGACTGTGCGGGGCGCCAGCTCGGGTAGGTCGCGACCCCGTGATCGGCCACGCGCAGATCCGTGGTCTGGGTGAGCGCGAGCAGTTCGTGCGCCTCGGGCGGACAGTTGAGATCGCCCATCACCACCACATGCCGGTATTGGCTAGCCAGGCGGGCGACATACTCAAACTGCATCCGACGGGTGCGCCGCCCCAGCGCCAGATGCACCAGGATTACGACCAGGGGTTCCTGCTGCGAACCGAAATGCACCTCCAGCGCGCCGCGACCGGGTATCGGCCCAGGCAGCCGGTGCGCCACCACACGATGTGCGCTGAAGCGTCCCATCAGTCCCAGAGCATGCCGCGCGAAGTGTCCGAGGCGACGGTTGGTTTGGCTGTACCAGTGCGGGAAGGGCGCGGTGTGGGCGAGATACTCGGCCTGGTCGACGAAGCCGGTACGCAAACTGCCGGCATCGATTTCCTGAAGACCGACCAGATCGAAATCCGAGATGAAATGCGCGATCCCGCGCAGCGTGGCCATGCGCTCGGGATAGGGCAGCACGTGCTTCCAACTGTGCGTGAGATAGTGGCGGTAACGCGAGGTGGTGATGCCAACCTGTATGTTGTAGCTGAGCAGTCGGATCAGCTGACGGCTGGGGTGTGGGCTGGCGAGTACGCTATTCATCGTGCCAGTGTCGAACATCATTCGGCCCGGCTCAAGTCGGTATGCTGCTGTGCATGACCTGCATGCACGTTTTCATCGTGTACGTGGTGGACCAGATAGTCGACCACGCGCAGCATGCGTGGGTAGCTACCGACACGGTTTGGATCCACCCGATATCGTCCGTTAACCACCAGGGTCGGTACACCGGTAATTCCGTATTCATGCGTAAGCTGTATCGCTCTGCGCACCCGGGTCGACACCGCCAGCGATTCGAAAGCTTCCTTGAAGCGCTTCTCAGGCACACCCTGCCGAGCAAACAGGGCCTCCACGCCTTTAAGATCCTCCATTTTCCTGCCATCGGCCTGAATGGCCTTGAACAGGATGGGCGTCATACGCGCTTCGACACCCAGCAACTGTGCGGTGTAGTAGACCCGTGCCATGAAGTACCAGTTGGGCGCGAGCACCGCGGGCACGCGCACGAACTCCACGTCCGCCGGCATGTCGTGGCGCCGCCAGTGTTCCAGCGTTGGCTCCAGATGGGCGCAGTGCGGGCACTGATACCAAAAGAACTCGGCCACCTGCACCTTGCCCTTTGAAACGTTGAGCGGCAATGTCGGCCGCGGACTGATCAGTTGGTACTCAATACCTTCGTCAAAGGTTTTCTGCTGACCGCCGGCCATCGCGGCCAGCGGCAGCAGGAACAGGAAGGCTGCGAACAGACGTCGCACGTAGTCTCCTTATCGGACGCTGCAAACGGTCCGATCAGAGCTTGCCGTAGGAATGCAGACCCGACAGCCAGATGTTGACGCCCAGGAAACAGAAGGTAACGACGCCAAGACCAATCAGCGACCACAGCGCCATCGGCTTACCGCGCCAGCCCTTGGTGAAGCGCATGTGCAGCCAGGCTGCGTAGTTGAGCCACACGATCAGCGCCCAGGTCTCCTTCGGATCCCAGGACCAGTAGCCGCCCCAGGCCTCCGCCGCCCACAGCGCGCCGAGGATGGTCGCCAAGGTAAAGAAAGCAAATCCTACAGCGTTATAGCTGTACATCACCTCGTCCATCAGATCCAGGCTGGGCAGGCGGCGTGCAATACGGCCCTGGGGATTGACACGTTCGGCGCGCAGTCGCACCAGATAGGCCGCGCCCACCATCGCGGAGAAGGAGAACGCGCCGTAGCCGATGAAATTGGCCGGGACGTGAATCTTCATCCAGAAGCTCTGCAACGCGGGGATCAGAGGCTCGATCTTGTCCGCATGCCAGACCACCGTGTAGTAGATCAGGAAACCGACGGCCGCACTGACAATCAGCATAGCAAGCGCCCCAAGCGCTCTATTTTTATATTTGGTTTCGAAGTAGAGGTACATCAACGTGGTCAGTGAACAGAACAGCACGAACACATCGAACAGATCACTGACCGGAATGTGTCCGAAACTGGGGCGGATCAGGTACGACTCGCGCCAGCGGATCATCAGCGCCGAGAAGCCCATGGTGACGCCGCTCCAGGCTAGCCAGCTGCCGGCGCGCAGCGCAAGTTCGGAAAAGCGATCGCTCTTCGCGACCAAGCCCAGCAGATAGGCCACGGTCGAGGCCACCAGAATGCCGTCCATCCAGGCAATGGCCGACGGACTGGACAGCACGTAATGCAGAATCGGGTTGGTCGTCGCCGCATTGTAGTCCGAGCCGTAGAGCCAGATGCCGAACAGGCTGATGGCGGCCACCACCAGGCTGAACACCTGCATCTGCCGCCAGCGCCAACCGACTCCGATCAGCCCGACGGCGGCCATGGTCAGGATTATCTCCTGCCACATCCACATTTCCTGGATGAAATGGAAGTAGACGAACAGGGCGCCGGCGAGCACCGTGGCCGCCCACGCCCAGTCGGTGGGCTTCAACTGGCGCAGCAACGAGGGCTTTTCCAGGCCCTCCATTAGATCATGTGGTACGGACGACATCGCGGTGATTCCTCCTCTGATAGGCTGTGCCACCTAGCCCGGTCATGGCCGAAGCTTACTGAACAGCGCGTCTTTTAACTGGCCGAAATGGCGATCGAATTCCATCATATTACGGTTGCTGGTACCCGCAAAGAGCACACGGGTGCCACCGTCTCCCCGGGGCTCGGTACGTAACCAGATCCTACGGTGCGACACGAAAAACATCAGAAAAATTCCCGACAACAGCATAAGCGCGCCAATCCACACCACCTTGGCACCCGGATAACGCGTGATTTGAAGACCGGCAGCCTGAATTTGCTTGAAGTTGGTCAACTGCAAGTAGACGGGCGCACCATAGAGCGGCAGCACACTGAGCGACGGGACCGCAGCCTGGAAAAAGTTCCAGTCCTGCTGCGTCGGAGAGTTCACGCCGTCCTGCGCCAGAACGTCTCGGTACACGCCCTCAAGTCCGGCGTTGAGTACCTTGAGAAAGGCATCGGCAGCCTCCTTCTGGCGGTCTGCGGGCACGCGCTCGCGCACACTTTGCACCACCGCAGTATACCCCCCCTGAGCGAACAATTGCAGGATCTGACGGATCGAGGACTTGATCTTGCTCAGGGTCGCAGCATCGCCGTTCTTACCCATTGCCGCGAGTGTATTCTCAGCCATGCTACCCGAGACCTTGTCGAGCATAGTCTTGGAATGCATAGCCTCGGCAAACTGCATGAAACGATGCACACCACCGTTGGGTCCGGCTGGGATGTGCAGGTAGCGGTATGGCTTGTTCGGCTCTGAACGTACACCACTCAGAAAATAGCTGATGCCATCGACACGACGAGGCACAAGATAGTTCACGTATTCATTGGCTTCGCCCTGTGAGTTGCGCAGCTTAAAGGTCACACTTGGGCCTAGATCGACTGGTTTGGAAATCCCATTCTCACCTGGCTTCTGTTCGATGTTGTACATGCGGAAGTTATCGATTTCGAGCTGCCGCTTGCCATCCTGCGTGTCCAGTGCGTACTTGCCGAATACCGTACCCTTGAAATCGAGCGGCTTGCTCACACCCGCCAGCGACCAAATCTTGAATTGCAGCTTGGAACCGCCGTCACCGAAGCTGGCCTGAAAGATCTTGTCTCCGTCGAAATCCAGCGGGTGGTTAACCCGGATCGTGTCATGCACGGTCTTGCCGGTACGCGGGTCATGCACGACCACCTCGCTCTGGAAATCCTTAGGCTGTCCGGTGATGTAATGCTTGACGGTAAATTTCTTGACGGTGACCGTGAACGGTAACTGTTGCACGACATAACCATCCTTGAGCTGCAGGAACAGCACATTGGCTGACTGGCCCTCAGGAATACTGACGTTACCACGGTAGGACGGATTCCAGGTGCCGATCCGGCTGCTTGCAGGGACCTGGGACACCGGAACGTCGTGCGTCTCCACCTTGAGCTTGCCGAGCGCCACCGCCATCTTCAGGAACATGTTGCTGTCGAGCATCCCGCCGATCAGGATCACCACGATGCCGATGTGCGTGAGCAGGTAACCGAAGCGGTTGTATCGGCCGCGCATCGCTGCCAGCACGCGGTGATCGCCGTGGTCCTCCTCGCGCACCCGATAGCCATGGTTCTGCAGGAGACGCTTTGCGCGTGCCTCGACTCCGGCAATCTCCACCGCGGTCTCCCGTTCCTCGTGGTGGCGCATCAGGCGCAACGACTTGGCCTGCACATTGACACGGTACTGGCGCATCTCGCGCAGCATGCGCGGGCCATTGCGGTAGACGCAGACGCTGGTCGAGATGACCAGGAAGGTCATGATCAGGACAAACCAGGTCGCCGAGTAGACGTCGTACAGCCCCAGATCGCGGAACACCTTGAACCAATAGGGACCAAACTCAAGCAGATAGTCGCTGTAGGGCTTGTCCTGGTTGAGTACGGTGCCGATGATCGCCGCGATCGCCACGATCACCAGCAGCGTGACCGCCAGATTCATCGAGCCGAGAAATTCCAACAGGATGCGGGACGTACTCGGACGCTCGCGCGAAGGATTCGGCGGCGTCATGGTGGCGGCTTGACTCATGATTGATTTCGCGGATGCTTGGATAAAAAGTTTACAGCCTGGACTAAATTAGTGTCCAACGCCAGCCGAAAGTTCCGCCGCGACAGCATGCCGCAGCATCAGGGGAACGAGACTGCGCGACTCTACAGGCTTTGCAGATATTGCGCGACCGCCTGCATGTCCTGGGCATTCATGCCGGCAGCGACATGCGCCATCATCTTGCCCGCATCATTGCCGCGCACGCCTTTTTTGAACGCCTCCAATTGCGCCGCGAGGTATTTGGCGTGCTGTCCTGCCAGCCGTGGGAAATGTCCCAACTGTCCGACCCCGCCTGCCGCATGGCAGCGAACGCAGGCAGTGACGCCGGCCAGCCCGTCGTTGTAAATCCGCGCACCCAGCGCGAGCGTCTTGGGGTCCGCCGCGGGCGTAACCGACGGTGCCGCCGCGGGCAGGCTGGCATAGTAGGCTGCGATATCGCGCACGTTCTGCGGTGTCAGCGTCGCCACCATCGCATTCATGATCACGTTCTTGCGCGCGCCACTCTTGAAGTCGTCCAGCTGTTTGTTCAGATAGACCTCGCTCTGCCCGGCCAGATTGGGGAAATCCGGGGAAACCCCGACGCCCGCCGCACCGTGGCAGGCGGCACAGGTCGCGGTCAGCGCCTTGCCAGCGGCAGCGCTGCCAACCGGCGGCGCCGGTTCGGCGGCATTGACTGCGCCCACGGCACACAATGCCGCGAATCCAAACAAGTAACTCAATCCCTTCATGGTCTTCCCCCACATCGTTATATTGTGCGGGACCACTAGTGCTGTCCCGTTGAATTCTTCGGCGCAAAGCGCCTTCATTGGGCCCGGGCCACGCACAGCGAGAGTGGGATGTTGAGGATCGAATCGCTACCCGTGACGCCATAACAGGCGGCACCTGTGGTCGACGCTATCCTTTTATAACCATCGCCCCTGTCGATTCAGCCCCTTGCCCTATGCTGACCCGCCCAGGCCACCGTATTGTTATTGTTGTCTGTAGTCGTAATGATCCAGCGCTTATACCATAGCCCCCAATTAGGCCAAAAGACACTCCATGCACAAGCGCTACCAGAACGCCCGTTTCGTCACCAGCGCCGCCTCGGTTGCCAGCCTCCCGCCCGAGACCGGAGCCGAGGTGGCCTTCGCCGGGCGCTCCAACGCCGGCAAGTCGAGCGCCCTGAACCGCATCTGTCATCAGAAGGCGCTGGCGCGGACCAGCAAGACGCCGGGGCGTACGCAGCAGATCAATTTCTTCGACGTCGGCGAGGGACGCCATCTCGTCGATCTCCCTGGCTACGGCTACGCCCGCGTGGAGAAATCCCGTCAACGTCAGTGGGGGGCGTTCCTGCAGCACTATCTGCTGGAGCGAGGAGCGTTGCGCGGCCTGATCCTGCTGATGGACATCCGCCATCCGCTCACGCCGCTGGACGAGCAGCTGCTGAATCTATGCCGCGAAGCCGGGGTGCCGGTACACGTGCTGCTGACCAAGTCAGACAAGCTCAAGCGCGGCCAGGCGACGACCGCCCGCCGCGAGGTGAAGAAACGCCTGGAGGCCGAAGGCCTGCACGCCGAGGTGCAGCTGTTTTCCGCCCTCAACGGCGAAGGACTCGAAGCCGTGCAGGCACGGCTGGACGACTGGCTGGGCTTCGGGCCACCCGCTGGCGCGGACGCCGCGGCGGAAACCTCAGGGCCAGAGGCGGGCTAGCTCCCGCTCGCCCTCGCGGCAGGCGAGCAGCAGGGTCTTCGCCGACCGCGCCTCGTCCGCCGCCCCGGCCTCCAGCGCATCCAGCCAGCGGCGCAACGCCTCGCCGCGCAGCGCCACCGGCCAGGCGCCACGTTCGATGGGCTTGAGCCGGCGCAGCGCGTGGTAGGCCCCGAGCAGGGCCAGTACGCGAGACGGGTCCAGGGCGCCTCCGGAGCTTGTGCAGCCCGCGACCGCCACCGCTGCAAGATCGCGCAGCAGCACATCCTCGCCCGCCCGTTCCAGGCCGAGCAGCCCGCCGAGCCGCTCTCCCTCGAACAGCGCCGCGCGCATCGGTCCGCCGTGTACCAGCCCGCGCGGCAGGTCGTTCAGGCGATACAGCCCCTGGAAGCGCAGCTCGTCCTGCACCAGCCCGGCATCTTCCGTGGGCAGCGCCGGCGGCAGCGCCTGTGCCTGTTCGCGCACGCCCGGACGGGGCGCTGCATCCGCGTCCGCGGGCAGCCGATGCAGGCCCGCCAGCGCCTCGCCCACGGCAGCGCAGTGCACGGCAGCACATTCCGGCAAGGACTCGCCCGGCGGTGGCAACAGGAGCATGGCGGGGAAAGCGCCCAGACGTCCGACGAGATGACCGGTCCGGTCGGCCAGCGGACTTGCGGCGGGAACCCCGGCCTCGCGCAACCGCCCGAGCCGGGCGGCACCCTGCTCGGCCGCCGCGGCCGCATCCTGCACGAACAGGCTCAGCAGCCGGGGACCGCTTTCAGTCGCGAGCCGCCACGTGTCGACCAAGCCCGTCGGCACGGGCTGAGCAACCGCTACCACGCCGGGATAGGCGGTGAGAAACGCACGCAGCTCATCGGCGTCCGGCAGCGAGGAAAGCGCCATGCCTACAGATCGAGCAGGCGCTCGCGTTCCTCGGGCGAGGGTTCGATGTCGCGCTGCTCGTAATGATCGAAAATCGCGTTCACCACGTCCGCGGGATTATCGACCACGGTCATGAGATCGATGTCCTCCGCACTGATGGTGCCCTCCTTGACCAGCACCTCGCGGAACCACTTGAGCAGCCCCTCCCAGAACGGGCTGTGTACCAGCACGATGGGAATGCGTCGGGTCTTGCCGGTCTGCACCAGGGTGAGGATCTCGGCCAGTTCGTCCAACGTGCCGAAGCCACCGGGCAGCACCACGTAGGCCGAGGCGTATTTGACGAACATGACCTTGCGCGAGAAGAAATGACGGAAGGTCAGCGACAGGTCCTGGTAATCGTTGCTGCTCTGCTCGTGCGGCAGCTGGATATTGAGACCCACGGACAGGGATTTGCCCTGAAACGCCCCCTTGTTGGCGGCTTCCATGATGCCCGGGCCACCGCCGCTGACCACCGCGAAACCGGACTCGGACAGACGCAGGGCAATGTCCTCGGCCAGGCGGTACAGCGGGCTCCCGGGCGGCGTGCGCGCAGAACCGAAAATACTGACCGAGGGGCGGATGCGCGCCAGGCGCTCGAAACCCTCCACGAACTCGGCCATGATCTGGAAGATCTTCCAGCTCTCGCGAGTGAGCTCCGAGTCGTTCATCGGCCACAGCTCAAGGTGCTGCGTATGCGCGCGATCCTGCTTATCCATCGATTTACCGCCCGAATGTCGCGGGAAGGGCGGCCGTTTTAACACAAAACTGGCCACCCGCATAAGCCGGGCGCTGCACAAGCATGGCGGGGGCGGTTAACCTATGGCGCTTATCGCAGCCCGGGCGCAGTCCATGAAACCATCACCACTCGTCCTCGTCGACGGCTCCTCCTATCTCTACCGCGCCTTCCATGCGCTGCCGGAGCTGACCAGTCCTTCCGGGGCACCCACCGGCGCGGTCTACGGCGTCGCCAACATGCTGCGCCGGCTGCTCAAGGACTACCAGCCCAGTCACCTCGCGGTGGTGTTCGACGCCAAGGGCAGGACCTTCCGCGACGACCTCTACCCCGAATACAAGGCACACCGCCCGCCGATGCCGGAGGACCTTGCCGCGCAAATCGAACCGCTGCACTCGCTGCTGCGCGCCATGGGCCTGCCGATCCTGGTCGAGGAGGGCGTGGAGGCCGACGACGTGATCGGCGCGCTCGCGCGGCAGGCCGCCCGGCGCGGCGAACAGGTGGTGATCTCCTCCGGCGACAAGGACCTCGCCCAGCTGGTCGACGACCGCATCACCCTGATCAACACCATGAGCGGGAGCGTGCTCGACCGCACCGGCGTGATCGAGAAGTTCGGCGTGCCGCCGGAGCGCATCATCGACTACCTCGCACTCATCGGCGACAGCGTGGACAACGTCCCGGGTGTCGAGAAATGCGGCCCCAAGACCGCGGTGAAGTGGCTCACCGCCTACGACGACCTCGACGGCGTCATGGCCCACGCCGACGAAATCGGCGGCAAGGTCGGCGAGAACCTGCGCCGCGCGCTCGACGACCTGCCGCGTTCGCGCGAACTGGTCACTCTGCGCACCGAACTCGACCTCGACTACCGCCCCGAGGCGCTGGCGCTGCAGGCCGGCGATACGCAGGCGCTGCGCACTCAGCTGGCGGACCTCGGTTTCACCACCTGGCTGCGCGAGCTGGAACCGGCCACGGACGAACCCGCCCCCGCCGACCCGACCGCGGCGAGCGGCGCCGACTACGAGGCCGTGCTCGATGAGGCCGCGCTGACGCGCTGGCTCGAACGGCTCGAGGCCGCCGAGCTGTTCGCCTTCGACACCGAGACTACCAGTCTCGACTACATGCAGGCGCGCGTGGTCGGGCTGTCGTTCGCGGTCGAGCCCGGCGAGGCGGCCTACGTCCCGCTCGCGCACGACTATCCCGGCGTCCCCGACCAGCTCGACCGCGAAGCGGTGCTCGCCCGTCTTAAACCTCTGCTGGAGGACCCCTCGCGCGCCAAGGTCGGACACCATCTCAAGTACGACCGCAACGTGCTGCTGCACCACGGCATCGCGCTCGACGGCATCCGCCACGACACCATGCTCGAGTCCTACGTACTCGACTCGACCGCGACCCGGCACGATCTCGACACCCTATGCGAAGCGCACCTCGGGCACCGCAACATCGCCTACGAGGACGTCGCCGGCAAGGGCGCCAAACAGATCCCGTTCAGCGCCGTCGCGATCGACGACGCCACCCCGTACGCCGCCGAGGATGCCGACATGACGCTCTCGCTGCACCGGGTGTTCTGGCCGCGGCTGAGTCAGACGGAGGGCCAGCGACGGGTCTACGAGGAGATCGAGATGCCGCTGGTACCCGTGCTCTCGCGCATGGAATGGCATGGCGTGCGGGTGGACGCGAACCGGCTGCGCGCGCAGAGCGCCGAACTGGCCGCCGAGATGAGCCGCCTGGAGCGTCAGGCGCGCGAGATCGCCGGCAGCGCCTTCAACCTCGGCTCGCCGAAGCAGATCCAGGAGATCCTGTACGATCAGCTCAAGCTGCCGGTGATCCGCAAGACGCCCAAGGGGCAGCCCTCGACCGCCGAGGACGTGCTCGAGGAGCTGGCGACGCAGCACGAGCTGCCGCGCGTGATCCTGGAACACCGCACTCTGTCCAAGCTCAAGTCGACCTACACGGACCGCCTGCCCGAGCGGGTCGACCCAGACACCGGGCGGGTGCACACCTCCTACCATCAAGCCGTTGCCTCCACCGGCCGGCTGTCGTCCTCCGACCCCAACCTGCAGAACATCCCGGTGCGCACCGAGGCCGGCCGGCGCATTCGCCAGGCCTTCGTGGCCTCGCCGGGCCACATCCTGCTGGCCGCGGACTACTCGCAGATCGAGCTGCGCATCATGGCGCACCTGTCCGGCGACGAGGGCCTGCGCCGCGCCTTCGCGGCGGGCCAGGACATCCACCGCGCCACCGCCGCCGAGGTCTTCGGCGTGGCACCCGAGGCGGTGGAAGCGGATCAGCGTCGCGCCGCCAAGGCGATCAACTTCGGCCTGATCTACGGCATGTCGGCCTTCGGGCTTGCCAAGCAGCTCGGTATCGGCCGCAACGAGGCCCAGGCCTACGTCGACCGCTACTTCGAGCGCTATCCCGGCGTACGGGAATACATGGAATCGACGCGCAGGCAGGCAGCCGACCTCGGCTACGTGGAAACCCTGTTCGGTCGCCGTCTGTACCTGCCGGAAATCAACTCGCGCAACGGCCAGCGACGCGCCCAGGCCGAGCGCGTCGCCATCAACGCCCCGATGCAGGGCACCGCCGCGGACATCATCAAGCACGCCATGATCGCCGTCGACGGCTGGATCCAGCGCGAGGCACCCGCAGTGAAGCTGATCATGCAGGTGCACGACGAACTCGTGCTGGAAGTCCCGGAGGCACAGGCCGACACCGCCCGCGAGGCACTGCGCACACATATGGAGAGTGCCGCCGAACTGGACGTAGCCCTGGTGGTGGACATCGGCAGCGGCCTCGACTGGGACGCCGCTCACTGACAGAAATCACATAAGAGTTTCCGATCAAAATTTCGCGAACTCCCACGACTCCAGGGGATCAAAGTCAGTAAGCGCTTAGCCCGGCGCTCCCGCCGTCTCCCTAGGCGGGCTCGACTTGTCCCCCCTTCAAGTCGATGAACAGTTGCCCCGGCCATGCCGGGGTTTTCTTTTTTATGCCATTGCCAATCCCGATCATCTCCCCGGGAACCTTTCCACTCGATCCCCTGTCTGAGGCTTTGAGTGCATAGCCCGTACTCACCCGTCGCAAGACGGGTACGACTTGTCTCCCCCCCTTCAAGTCGATGCGACTGCCCCGGCCCCGTGCCGGGGCTTCTTTATGTCGCATACGAATTTCGTGTGAACTTTTCCTGACGCCCCCAGTCTGAACTTTCGAGCGCTTAGCCCGGCGCTCGCCGCCGCAAGGCGGATCGACTTGTCTCCCCCCCTTCAAGTCGAACTTCATGGCCCCGGCCCCGTGCCGGGGTTTTTTTTTGGGGCATCCGGAACATCATGTTGATTTGACGTGTGGCTTTGTAATATCTCGCAAACCTTGAAATCGGAATATCGTGTGTACTTCCCTGCACGGTCTGAGAGTCAAGTCCCAGAGAACCCAGGCCACCGGCAAGGCCGAGCGCGAGGAAGTGTCGTGCAGGCGATGCGCCCCGATGGGAGTCACTGGATCGCGCTGGGCGCGGACAAGCACTTTGACGCGTAAGGCTTTGTGGCGGCGATGCCTGAACGAAACGTTACGCCGCCTGTGGCTCGGAACTAAATCAAGGTTGATTTCCCGAGACATGCGCTATCCTTGAAGATAGCGCCACAGACAAAGCTCTTGCATGCCATTGTGTCGACACCTTCGTGGGTGGGTGCCAGAATGCCCCGAAGAAATCGCCTGGGGGCTGGGCCGTCAGAGGACGCGCCTCAAAACTGGCGGGGCACCAATTCACAGAAGATGATGTTCACTCAGCGATTCCAACCTTCGACAGTCGTCGGAAGTATGACAAGGCAGAATCGGAATCCATCGGCCTTATGAATAACAATATCCCATCCCTCGACGACGAAGCTGCTTTTTTCCACCAGTTGGCGCGTTTGCTCGCCAAGGCGCAATCCACGCCCGCGCTGCTCGCGGATCTCTCCTCGCTGCTCGCCATCTGGAAGGTTGACAGCTATTGGCTGGGTCATGTCGAAGCGGACGGACGCCTCCTCGTCGATTACACCTCTAACCAGGAGATGGCCGCCTATCTCGAAGCGCTGGACTTGCCCTGGAATCTGGGCTCATGGGCGCAAGGACCCACTGCCAAGGCGATACGTAGCGGTAAGCCCAGCTACATTACGGACTGGGAAGACGCCGACTCGTCCCTGCCTTTTTTGCCCGCTGTGCGCCGCCACGGCTGGCGCTCCAGCGCCACCCTGCCGATAGGGGACGGTGATCGCGTCTATGCACTCAGTCTCTATAGCCGTACGCCCGGCGCCTTCGGCCGTCACCAGTCACAGACCCAGCTTGAGGAGCTGGCAAATTTTCTCGGCGCAGTCTTTGCGCGCGATGCCGAGCTGGAAGAAGAGAAACGAAAGCTTACTCGCCTGGCCTTTCACGATCCGTTGACCGACCTGCCCAACCGCGCCGCGCTGGACCTGCGCCTGGAAGAAGCGCCGGCGCGGGCAGAGCGACACGAGCATCTGCTGGCCGTCGCCCTGTTCGATCTCGACGATTTCAAGCCGGTGAACGATCTCTACGGCCATGCGGCCGGCGACGCTTTGCTGATCGAACTGGCGAGTCGTCTGAAATCCGCCTTGCGCCAGAACGATTTCGCCTGCCGCCTGGGCGGCGACGAATTCGTGCTTTTGATCGAGGACCTCGAAGACCTGGACGACCTCGAGATCCTGCTCGATCGCTTGCACCAGGCGCTCATCGCGCCGGTGCGCCTGGACGAACAGACGGAAGTCACCGTCGACATGAGCATGGGGCTGGTACTCTACCCCTTGTGTTTCGATTGCTCTAGCGATGCCACAGGCCAACTGCTGCGCGCGGCCGATCAGGCGCTGTATCAGGCCAAGGCGCAAAAAGGGCATCGAAGCCGCTGGTGGACACTGTTCGATGCCAGCAGCCCCATGGACGGGCGGGTGTCCGTCGAACAGGAACAGGACGACGCGCAGTCCCTGCCCGCGTACGGACCGGCGGCCCGCCAGGTGCTCGAGCGCGCGCAAGGGCTGCTGGCCGCCGCGCTGCCGGCGGTGGTCGAGTCGGTCTACCGGCTTCTCGCCGGGCAGCCGGAAGCCGGCCGCGTGATCGGCGCTCTGTCGCCCGAGGAACAAAGCCATCATCGCGCCCGCCTCGGCGAGCATCTGCGCCGCCTGCTGGACCCAAAGCTGGACGAGCGCGCGCATCGTGATCTTGCGCTAGCGCTTGGCCGCGAGCACGCGGTCACCGGCATGCGCCCCGAATGGATGGTTGGCACCTATGGCCTGATCGTAGAGCGACTTCTGGCCGGCCTACCGGCTTCCGCGGCCCTGCTCAGCATTCTTGTCAGGCGGCTTTCGGTCGATCAGCAGGCTCAGCTCGAAGGGCAGGCCGAGGTGGAGGTCGAATACGAAAACACCTTGCAACACATCGACGCCGTGGCGGCGCAGGTGGGCAGTTTTGACGAACTCGCCGAAGGATGCATCGAGGCGCTGTACAAACTCCCGGGCGTTGTCTCGGTCACCCTCGGGCGTCCGGACCCCCAGGGGCGTTTCGTGTTTGAATTCGTTGCCGGCGAGGCGTTCATGGATTATCTCGAACGGGTGCATGCGGGGCTCGCCCCTCAGATCGAGGTCACCCCCGGCGAGCTCGGCCAGGGGCCGTCCGCCCGCGCCTGGCGCAGCGGCCGCATCGAACACGGCATCAACTATGCCACCGCCCCGGGCCTTGCGCCATGGCGGGATCTGGCGTGCGAAATCGGCGTCCGCTCCCTAGTCGCCGTCCCGCTCACATCGAACAGCTCGCCCCAGGCGGTCTTGTCTCTCTACTGCGATCGCCCAAACGGCTTTTCAGGCAGAGAACAAATCCGCTTCCTGCACCAGCTCCAACACCATTTCGCGCTGGCGCTGCGACGGTTTGAACTCGAGGAAAAAAGCGTGCTGGCCGAGCCGGTGCGTCGGCAGTGGCGCGAACGGCTCGAACACCATGACGGCCTGATCCTGCACTATCAGCCGCTGGTCGACCTCAAAAGCGGCGCGTTGATCGGCGTCGAGGCCCTCGCCCGGCTGCGTGCGCCCGATGGCGGGATCGTCATGCCCGGCCGGTTTTTGCCAAGCTATGGCGACAGGGAACTCAGGCGCTTGTTCGAGCGGGGACTGTACTTGGCGTTCGAAGCCCTGCACCGCTGGGAAGAGCAAGGGCTGAAGCTCTCGGTATCGCTCAATCTGCCCGCGCAAGGGCTGAATGACAGCCGTTACCTCGGGATGGTGGAACAGGCACTCGCGCAGCAGGCGATCGATCCGGCACGACTCAAGCTCGAAGTGCTGGAAAGTGACGAAAATCTGGATGTTCCCGCCCGCGACCGTACTTTGGCCGGCCTCAAGGCGCTGGGTGTGTGGCTGGTCGAAGACGACCTCGGTTCCGGTTTCAGCAGTCTGCTGCGCCTCGATCGCTTGCCCTTCGATGGCGTCAAGATCGACCAGGCGCTGGTGCGCCACTACCTACAGAACCCCTTGCGCGCGCTCGCCTTCATCCTCCATCTTACCCGGCTGGCTCAGGACATGGGCAAGCGCGTGACCGTGGAAGGGCTGGAAAGCCAGGGCATGATCGAGGCCAGTGCCTTCCTGGGCGCTGATTACGGGCAAGGGTATGCCATCGCCCGCCCCATGCCAGCCGAAAAAGTGCCGGACTGGGTCGCTGCCCGCCCGCCCGTCACGGCAGCTGAGATGCCTGGCACCGCACTGGGCGCATTGGCCGTCTATCTCGAAAACGGCGGCGGCACCCCCTACATTGCCGATAGAAACCGATTCTTGAATGAAGACGATCGTTTGCAAAGCTTTTGCCTGGGAAACAACTCGGTACAAGCCTACATCCATGCCTTGGACGAACAAGACGCGCCGCTGCTCATCGAAGCCTGCGAGCAATTGGCTTCGCTGGCCGCGCGGGGCGTGCTCGACGATAAATTCGATCAGGCCCGGGAGTCTCTGATGCAAAGACTGATCGAAAGGGCGCGACAGGAAGGGTGATTGACTTCAAAACCGGACTGGGACGCGTCTGCTCCCAAGGAACTCGGATATCAACATTGCCCCCTTGCCTGAAAGCGCTGTGTATTACGCGGGCTATGGCTGGAAAAGTAACGACAAACATTGATCAGGAATGAAAATCTGCAAATCCCGGTTCGTAATACCAGGACACAAGACGGATAGTTGGTCGACGGGTCTTAGTAGTTTTAATTCGCGCAGCATGCTCGCGGATTTTGACGAGGCCGTCGCGAGTCCAGCGCTGTCCGTAGCGGCGTCCCAGCGAATAGTTGACGTTATCGCCCAGCGTCGCCCTCGCAACGGCGAAGATCAGCATACCGATGAAGCTCGGGCCGCGCGCACCAGCCGATGATGCCCCCAACAGAAGCAGCGGCGTCGACCCAGGCAGGAACAGGCCGACGACCAATACCGTTTCGACCAACGCCGCCAGCAGTGCGATCCAGTAGATCCAGCCATGCAGCGACTGGATGATCGGCATCATGGACATCAGCCAGCTGTCGAGCATGCAGTGGCCCCCTGGTTTCTCCCGCGGCGGCTGGAGTCGCGCGTCAACCGGTCGGGCTCAGCGCGGGAACGCCTTCGGCGGTAGACGCAGCGCATCGATTAGACGACGGTAGATTCGGTCGAAAAATGGCTGTGCCCAGCGCTCCACCGGTCGCGACAAGTGCCGGGCAAGGAACGCCACCGCGAGCGCGACGCAGAACGAGCCGAGCATATCCAGCGGGAAATGCACTCCGACGTAGACCCGCGCCCAGGCCACGGCGAAGCCGCCCAGCGTCAGCGCCACCCCCCAGGCGCGCAGCCTTCCTACCGCCAGCAGCGCAAACCCTAAGCTCCACATGAAGGTGGCGTGATCACTGGGAAAAGAATTGTCGGCTGGATGCGGCAGGTATTGATGGCCCAGACCGATCATGAACGGTCGCGGATGAAAGTACAGCGCGCCGAGCACCTGGTTGACGCCCAGACCGATCAGCATCACGGCGGTCGCGGTAATCAGCGCTGCGCGGTGCTCGGGATAGGTGAGCCGGACCCACAGCAGCACGAACAGCGCCACCGTCAGCGGCACCAGCCACTGGGCGCAGAACAGGCCGAAATCGACCAGCGCGGGTGGCGAGTTCGCGCCGGCGTTGATCGCCCGGAACAGGCGTTCGTTGAGCGAATTCGAGGGACGTGCTCCAAACACGGGCGTGACGGGATGAAAATGTTACCAAATGACAGAGTGCCCGACGGGTTCCCGCCCGGCCGGCACCACGAACGGACGCTGGCCCTTACTGATTCATGACACCCTGACCGTCGCCATCGGCGCTTTCGCCCTGTTCGCCGTCGCCGCCCTCTGCGTCCTGCACGGACTCAAGTCCCTGGGCGAGCACCTTGCCACTCGAGGCATCGATCTTGACGGTATGTGCCTGCCCTTTGGCATCGAGCACCGTCGCATCTCAGACACCCTTGCCGTTCTCGTTGCTGAAGCCGACATCGCTCAGCATGCCCGCAACTGCATTCTGCGCAATAGTCCGGCCTGGTCGAGGCCGACCTTGGCCGTGTGTAGCATCTGCGCTTCGGCGGCCGGCGACTGTTCGTGGTGATTCTCGCTGGCGTTGGAGGCCAGCGCCACGCCGGCGGCGGAAAGGCCCATCAGAGCCAGGGTCGAGGCAATCAGAATCTTGGTTTGCATGGGGTCACTCCTTGCGTTTGGAAGGACGACGCCAGTGCGGCGTCGTTGGCAAGAAGCGTACGGCAGGCGTGTTGCGCGGCTCTGGCACGCGGCTTACAACGCGGTAAGGTACTGCGTCATCAGGCTTTTCCCTGAATGGGAATCGGTCGGCCCACGCAGGGTGTATCGGCCAGCATCACACGGTCGCGCCCCGCGCCCTTGGCGGCATATAACGCCTGGTCGGCGGCGCGGTAAAGCGACTCGGTCGACACGCTCGCATCGCACAATGCGGCCACGCCGATGCTCGCGGTGACCTCCGGAATCGGCCAGTCGGCCCTGTGCAGGGCCTTGCGCAAGCGCTCGGCAAAGACCCCCGCCGCGGCCAGCCCGGTATCCGGCAGGAGCACACCGAATTCTTCGCCACCGAGCCGCGCCGGCAGATCTGTTTCGCGCACGATCTCGCGCAGCACCTGCGCAAGCCGCACCAGTACGCGGTCGCCGACCGCGTGTCCGAAGCGGTCATTGACGCGCTTGAAGTGGTCCAGGTCGAGCAGCACCAGTGACAGCGCCGGGCAGCCGCGGCGCAGCCGGGCGTGTTCGCGAGTCAGCGTCTGGTCGAAGACCCGCCGGTTGGCCAGGCCGGTGAGCGGGTCGCTCTCGGCCAGCCGCACAAGCTCCGCCTGCATGCGGCGACGTTCGGTGACGTCGCGCACCGCCACCAGCGACCGCTGCTGACCCTCGATTTCGGTCGCCGTCATGCTGATTTCGCACGGAAATTCCGAGCCATCGGCGCGCAGGCCGCGCAATTCGGTGTTATCCACGTGCCGCACGTCGTGCGCTTGGGCCGGCCCGTCCCGCAGCAACTCAAGCTGGCGCTTGCGCACTTGCTCGGGCATGAGCAATCCCACCGGCTGCCCGATGAGCGCACCCCGCGAATAACCGAACAACTGTTCTGCCGCAGCATTGACCCGCACCACCTCCAGGGCTTCGCCGACTACCACCAGCGCTTCCGGCACCGCTTCAAGCAGCGCATACAGTTCGCGCTCACGCTGCTTCGCGGCGGTGAGGTCGACAAGCTGGCCGATCGCGAGCCAGGGTCGGCCGTCGGCGTGGCGCACCAGGGCGATGCCGAGCCGGGCGTGGACGATCCGGCCGTCGGCATGCAGATAGCGCTTTTCGATCTCGAAATGCTCACGCTCGCCCGCGAACAGCTCACGGTACAGGTCGTCAGTCAAATGCCGGTCATCGGGATGGGTGAACGCGTCGGGCGTATGCTCGATCAGCGCCTCACGCGGATATCCAAGCAAATGGCACAAGGCCGGGTTGACCTCGATGATGCGCCGCTCGGGCGTGGCCAGCGCCTTGCCGATCAGGGCGTGACGAAAGCTCTGCGCGAACAGTTGTTCGCGCTCGGCGAGCGCCCGGTCGGCCTGCTCGGCTTCGATGAAGCGGCCGAGCAGCGCGGCCATCGCCTCAATGCATTCGATCTCCAGCGCCGTGAAGTTTTGGCTGCGCACTGCCGTGTCGCTGAAATTGAGCGTACCGTAAATGGCGCCGCCGACCCGGAGCGGCACGCCGAGATAGCTTTCCAGCTGCAGGCCAACGTACACCGGATGATTGCGCATGTCGGGCAGTTCGCCGACATGCGCATAGCCGACCGGCGCGACGCGCTCGATCACCGCGGCACAATAAGTGTCGGCCAAGGTGAAGTGATCGCCGTCGTGCAGCCCGTCGAGTGGCGTGCGCACCTTGACGACTTCGTAGTCTTGCCCGCTGATGTGGCTGATGATGCCGGTGGTAAGTCCGAGCATGCGCCGGCCGCGGTCGAGACAGGCTTCGGCGAAGGCGTCGAACTCGGTAAAGTGTTCGACCAGCAGCGCATGCAGTTCGCGCAGGCAGTCGGCGTTGGCGGGAGCGTCTGTTGTCGCTTTCATGACTGAATTTAAGCATAAACCACAGTATCAACACGATCTTCCGGATACCCTTTTTGCCCTCCGGCACGCCCGCATGAACTTTTCCTGACGCCCCCGGTCATAGTTTTAGAGCGCTTAGCCCGGCGCTCGCCGCCGCAAGGCGGATCGACTTGTCTCCCCCCCTTCAAGTCGAACTTCATGGCCCCGGCCCCGTGCCGGGGCTTTTTTTTTGCCCCTCCGGCACGCGCGGCGACAAGGACCCGGCGTGCATGCGTCCGAGAGGAAAAGACTAACGAACCGGGTTCCGATGCGGGAACCGCCGAACGCTTTCAGAGCAGGGCGCCGAGCAGCCCGACGGTGTTGTAGTACAGTCGCCGTGGCCACGGCAGGCGCAGCCAGCGCCCGGGTTCCACCTTCTCGGCGTCGTCCATGTAGCTCCCCTGCAGCGCGCGCAGCTCGCGCGTGAACGGCTCGTCGTAGACGATGACCGACACCTCGAAGTTGATTTCGAAGCTTCGCCGGTCAAGATTGGCCGAACCGAGAATGCACAGTCGCCCGTCCACGGTCAGTGTCTTGGCATGCAGCAGACCGCGTCGGTATTCGAGAATTTCCACCCCGCTCTCGAGCAGGTCGGCATAGAAGCTGCGGCTGGCCGCGGCCACCATGCGCGAATCGTTGCGCGCAGGCACCACCAGCCGGGTATGCGTGCCGCAGCGCGCGGTGGCGTGTATCGAAGCGATGGTGCCCTCGTCGGGAACGAGATAGGGCGAGGTGATCACCACCTCCTCGCGAGCCAGATGCAGCGCGGCCTGCTGCACCTGACGCATGGCGTAGTTGTAGGACATCGGTCCGGTACCAATGATCTGGGCATCGATCCCGTCCGGTTCCACCTCCGGCACGATGTCCAGCACCTCGCCCAGCCATTCGTGGCTGTCTAGATACCAGTCCTCCACGAACAACCGCTGCAGGTCCCAAGCGACCGGACCGCGGATGCGTACCGAGGCATCGACCCAGGGCGCATAACGTGCCTTCGGCGCGAATGCGGCGTCGGCGATGTTCTGGCTGCCGGCGTAGGCGATCACTCCGTCGATCACGGCCAGCTTGCGGTGGTTGCGGATGTCCATGCGCGCGAGCAAGGCGCGCAGCGGATTGACCGGCAATGAAGCGACCACCTCGACCCCGGCACGCTGCAGATGGCGCCGCAACGGCGAGCTCAGAAATGCCTTGGAACCGACCGCATCCACCAGCAGTCGGCAGGCGGTACCGCGTGCGGCGGCGCGGATCAGCGCATCGGCGACCTTGTGTCCCGAACCGTCAGGCAGAAAGATGTAGGAAAGCAGGTGGCAGTGCAGTTCGGCGCCGTCGATGTCGGCGACCAGCGCATCGATCAACGCGCCGGAATCGCCGATCAGGCGGATCTGATTGCCGCCACGGGCCTGGGTACTACCCACCGAGCGTGCCAGGGCGGCGATCGGTGCGTAGTCCGCCGGGAGCACCGCAGAATGCTCGCCATGCGGCTCGGCAAGCTTCTCGCGCTGGTGTTCGCGCAGCATCGCATGCATGCGCAGGCGACGTGCGCCCAGCCGCACCTCACCGACCAGGAGATACAGCAACGGCCCACCTATCGGTACCAGCATGACCACCACGATCCAGGCAAGGCGTGTACTGGGCTGCCCGCGTCGGCGCACCAGGATGCGCACGACCACGGCTAGGCGGAGCAGGAATTCACCGGCAACCGCCAACGAGGTGATAGGTTCTCCAAACATGGCCGGAGTGTGCCAGAGCGAGGGCCTGTGCAATAGCCCGCACGCAGAACTCACGACGACAGATGCGCTCTAATGACCGTGCATCCACTTCCGCGTTGTCCTGTGGGTATGGGAAGATGTATGCGTCACCTGACGTGACCGGCCGTTAGCCGGCGAGGATCGCATGGTCAAACGTCTCTGGATGGCATTGCCCGCACTGCTGCTCGCGGGCGGCTGCGCCGTCAACCCCGTATCTCCTCCTGGACCCTACGCCGCCGTCACACCACAGATGGCGGCTGCAGGCACCGATACCGGTAGCCGCGTCCGCTGGGGCGGCGTCATCGTCGACGTCCACCCGGAGAAGGCACGCACCTGCTTCGAGGTGCTGGGATTGCCGCTCGACGGCGACGGTCGACCGGAACGCGAACACAGTCTCAGCGAGGGGCGCTTCATCGCCTGCTCACCTGGTTTCTACGATCCCGCGTTGTATGCCAAGGGCCGCGAGATCACGGTCGCCGGCGACATCACGAAAGTGGAGACCCATCACATTGGTGGCTACGCATACCGCTTCCCGGTAGTTGATGCCGGAGCCCCGCATCTATGGCCGCGCGAGTTGCCGGTACGCTACCTCCCCGGTCCGTGCTGGAATGACCCGTTCTGCGGTCCCTGGGGCTGGCCGGGTCCGTACCCTTACGCCCCTTGGTGGCGCTGATGAATCGGCCCGGTGGATACACCAGGCGAGGACGTGCGCTGGCAGCCGCGGCGGCCCTGCTCGCGCTCGGTGGCTGCGCCGTGGCGCCGCCGTTCCCCCCGGCGCTGACGCAGCAGGCGCACACCGTTCCCGCCCCTGATGCGGTGGCGCGCAACGCCCGCGTCCCGACCGCTCCCGTGGCCTGGGGTGGCACCATCGTCAGCGTCGTGAACCAGGCCCACGACACCTTGATCACGGTGCTCGCCTTTCCGCTGGACAGCGAGATGAGACCGCGGCTTCGCGCAACCACCATCGGGCGCTTCATCGTGCGCGCCAAGGGCTTTGTCGAGCCCCTGATCTACGCGCCGGGGCGAGAGTTGAGCGTCATCGGCCGAGTCACCGGCATCGAGGGCGGCACGATCGGCCAGCTGCCCTACAATTACCCGGTGGTGGCGCCGCAGTCCATGCACCTGTGGCCGCTGCAGCCCTTGCAGACCTCGCCGCGCTTCCAGTTCGGCATCGGCATAGGCGTCGGCACCCGCTTCTGAGCGGGCAAGGTTTCAGGTAACGGGTTCGAGCTTGGCATAGCTGAGCACCAGCCACTTGCTACCGTGGCCGCTGAAGTTGACCTCGACGCGCGCCTGCGGTCCCTCGCCCTCGCAGTCGAGCACCACGCCCTCGCCGAACTTGGCGTGACGCACGCGCTGACCGACCGCGAGCCCGCCGGCCGACTCGCGCACGCCGCGCGCGGGCGCACGCGGCGGCGTGGCGGACGAAGCATGCAGGCGCACCCGCGGGCGCACGTCCTCGACCAGCTCGGCCGGGATTTCGCCGATGAAGCGCGAGGGCAGGTTGTAAGTCTGTTGGCCGTGCAGACGGCGGGTCTCCGCGGCGGTGAGCACCAGGCGGGTGCGCGCGCGGGTGATGCCCACGTAGCACAGCCGCCGCTCCTCCTCCAGCCGGCCCGGTTCCTCGATGGACATGCGGTGAGGGAACAGCCCCTCCTCCATCCCGGCCAGAAACACCAGCGGGAACTCCAGTCCCTTGGCGCTGTGCAGGGTCATCAGCTGCACGCAGTCCTCCCAGGCGTCGCCCTGGCCCTCGCCGGCCTCGAGCGCGGCGTGCGAGAGGAAGGCCGTCAGCGGGTCCATCTCCGCATGCTGCTCGGGATCGGGGATGAAACCGCGCGCGGCATTGACCAGTTCGTCCAGGTTCTCCACCCGCGCCTCGGCGCGTTCGCTGCGGTCCTGTTCGAAGTGCGCGCGCAGACCGCTGCCGGCCACCACGCGCTCGACCTGTTCATACAGCGGTAGGCCCTCGCAGGCGGCGGCAAGACCCTCGATCAGCGCCAGGAACGCGCCCACCGCCTTGGCCGCACGCGCTGCCAGGCTGCCGTCCTCTACCAGCTCGCGCGCCGCGGGCCACAGTGCGCAGCCGCGTTCGCGGGCCCGCTCGCGGACTGCCTGCAGGCTGCGTTCGCCGACGCCGCGCGTGGGCTGATTGATCACCCGCTCGAACGAGGTGTCGTCGTTGCGATTGGCGAGCAGGCGCAGGTAGGCCAGTGCATCCTTGATCTCGGCGCGCTCGAAAAAGCGCAAACCGCCGTAGACACGATACGGCAGCCCGCGCGCGATCAGGGCCTCTTCCAGCACACGCGACTGCGCGTTGGAGCGGTAGAGCACGGCCACTTCGTCGCGCCGCCCGCCCTGCACCGTCCAGTCCTCGATCTGCTCGGCCACATAGCGTGCCTCGTCCAGATCGTTGTACGCGAGGTAGAAGCTTACCGGCTCGCCGCGGCTGCCCTGCGCCCACAGCTCCTTGCCGAGACGACCCCGGTTGTGCGCGATGACCGCGTTGGCGGCGTCGAGAATGGTCTGGGTGGAACGGTAGTTCTGTTCCAGACGCACGGTCTGGGTGCCCGGAAAATCGTGCGCGAACTGCTGGATGTGCTCGATGCGCGCACCGCGCCAGCCGTAGATCGACTGGTCGTCGTCGCCCACCGCGAATACCGGCGTCTTCGGCCCGGCCAGCAGCCGCAACCAGGCATATTGCAGCTCGTTGGTGTCCTGGAATTCGTCCACCAGCAGATGCCGGAAACGCTGGCGGTAGTGCTGCTGCAGGGTGTCGTTGTCGCGGATCAGCTCCAGCGCGCGCAGCAGCAGCTCGGCGAAATCCACCACGCCCGCCTGCTGGCAGGCGGCCTCGTAGGCGCTGTAGATGCGTACGAACTGGGCCTGGGTGGGATCGCCGGTGTCGTCGAGATGCTGTGGACGCAAACCCTCGTCCTTGCGTCCGTTGATGAACCACTGCGCCTGCTTGGGCGGCCAGTGCGCCTCGTCCAGATTCAGGCCGCGCAACACGCGCTTGACCAAGCGCAGCTGGTCCTCGTTGTCGAGGATCTGGAAGCCCTGCGGGAGCCTCGACTCGCGCCAGTGCGCCCGCAGCAGGCGATGGGCGAGCCCGTGAAAGGTGCCGATCCACAGCCCGCCGGCCGGCATTCCCATCAGCGTTTCGATGCGCCCGCGCATCTCCTGCGCCGCCTTGTTGGTGAAGGTCACCGCCAACAGGCTGTAGGGCGACAACCCCTCGACGCGGATCAGCCAGGCGATGCGGTGGGTCAGTACGCGCGTCTTGCCGCTGCCCGCCCCGGCCAGCACCAGGACCGGACCCGGCGGCGCGGTGACCGCCTCGCGCTGCGCGTCGTTGAGGCCGGAGAGCAGATCGGTGACATCCATCCGCGCGAGTTTACCAGATGGACGACGGCCTCCGTGTCGCCCCGGGCATCAGATTCGAAAGCGCGAAACCAAGGTGCGCCGCTGTGTCGCATAGGCCTTGAGTTCCTCGCTCGCGGTCGTGGCCTGCTGCGCGCTCTCGGCGCTGGATTCGGCCACTTCGCTGATGCGTGGCACGTTCTGCTTAGTCCCCCGCCGAGGCGAGCTGTTCCTTGAGTGCGCCGACGGCGGGCAACCATCTCAACGGCGGTCGTGATCGCGATCACGGAGATCTCGGATCGAAAGCAACGCACGGCAATGCAGTCGACATCAGCAAGACCGACGGCCCGGTCGCATAGATAAGCTTGGAGCGGATGCTCAGGTGGTCAGTATCATATTTGTTCGCTTTGGCAGACGCATATCCATGCGCAAAGCACCATTGAGGTACGCGGCATGCATCGTCCGATAATTCAGCGGGTATTGCGATGCCTGAGCGTAGGCCACAGTCCCGCTGGCGCTGCAAACAGAGGGATTCGTAATGGGAGAGAAGGGAGAAAGAAGCCGGGTGCGGAGAGCCCGCACCCAGAATCCCGAGGTGCTCGGTCAGGCCCTGCTAGGGCCCTGATCGGAGGGCTGACCGCCGAAACGACGTGCCAGCGTAAAAACCAAATAAACAGTGAGATAAGCCCAGACGCCGTAGACTAGATAGTGGTGTGCCAGCAGATCTTCCTTAAACAGACCGCCAGCGTCAGCGCTGGAAAATACGCTGAACAGTGCACCGAGAAAGCCAGTCAAGCACAGCAGGCTGATCGCACAGACACCTACCCCTTGTGCGCATACACCGCCGAGCCCACTTTTCGAAGTGGGGCGAATCGAATACCACCAGCGCAACTGGAAGGCCATCGCGAGCAACAAGCTCACTGCAAGTGCGTCATGCACCCACATATGGTCGAAGATGCCGGCGTGAAATAATGCATTACCACTGATCAGCTGCAGCAGGACGCCAATGCCGAGCATGAGGGTAATGCCTCGGTTGACGCACTCCAGGCCATGGCATTCCACCTGGAAGTTCGCTGCTTTTAGCCCTGAACCGTCACTGGAATTGCCCGTATCGTTCATTCCATCTCTCTTACGGTTGCCATAGCCTCATTCTCCGCTGTCAACGTCGCTGGGATGCGGGCAATCTTGTCGTCGGCGCTCCACCCGACAATGTGGGAATGAATGTAGCCAGCGCCAAAATTTCCTGTTTATCCAAACGACCGGCGATGTCACGCATAATGCCGTTGGGATCATTCGCGCGTGTCCCGTCGTGGAAGTAGGTCAACTGTTCCACAAGATAGGTTTTATTCTGGCCCGCCAACCGCGGGAACTCGGGCGGAATGCCGGCGCCTGTCGCACTGTGGCATGCCTCACAGGCGGGGACATCGGTAGCGCGTATCCCACCATAGAAAATGTTCTTACCCGCCTTCCACATCGCGAGATCCTTCGTTTTGGTAGGCACGGGCTTTGCCTTCGGCGGCGCGAGCGAACTGAAAAAGGCGACCAGATCCTGCATTTCAGTCTCGCCGTGAATAGTTTTCACGGCGTCGATCATCGTACCCTTGGCCAACGGATCATCTCGCTTCTTTGAAGCAAAATTATGCAATTCCTTCAACAAATATTGCGGCCACTGCCCGGCCAGGTCGGGGAAGCCATTGACCGGCGATATACCATCTGCTCCGTGACACACGATGCACATGGTTTTGGCATCGGCCTTGCCCAACTCCGGGTTGCCGCCACCATTAATCACGCCGATAACGCCATTTTTAGGCCCGGCGTGCGATGGGACAGCGAGCAAAGCCATTGAAACAACGAGGACCCCGGACGCGAATTGCCGACCATCCATTCCGAACCAACGCCGCCCCATCATTTCTCACTCCCCAGAATTTCACGGATAAATAGAAAAATGTAATAAAAGGTCAGCACTAGCAGCAGCACTACAAGCGGCGCTGTCAATGGATACATTTCTCTAAAATTAGGCGCAGTCACGAAGAAGCCGGCACTCATAGCCGACAACAGCAAGGCACGTCTTTCAGCATGCGCAGCCATTCGATAAGTCATGCTCAAAGCCAGCATCACCAAGAAGAACAGAATCAAATTCACAATCCCTGGTATACCAAGATCGAGCACTAGCGGCATGCCAAAGACAATTGCCCAAAGCCCGTTCTTAAAGCTGTTTCCAGACGTCGAATTCGTCAATCCTGCATCCATGTCCGTTCCTCGATTTGTTCTCGATTTCCGTTATGCCAAATGCATTACAGAATCGCGATGATGAATCCGATCACGGTAGCGATTCCAAATCCGCCCACCACATAAGGTCCGATTTCATGGCGCTCTAGCACAGAGGGGCCACTTGCATAACGCAAGAACGCAACAATATCGGCCACCATCGTCTTGTACTGTTTCGGTGTCATCGACCCCTTGTGGTAAAGCTTTCCATCCTTCAGATACTGACCACCGTACGGTGCCAAGACGTTGGGCATCGCCACATCCGGGAACACATGATTGTTCCAGCCGGTCGGCCGGCTGTTATCTAGGTAGAAACTGGTCAGATAGGTATAGATAAAACCCGGACCCAGGTAGCGTTCGATTTGCGATAGATCAGGCGGTGGTTTCCCAAAGAATTTTGAAGCCTCCTTCTTGGTCATAGTGACGGTCATCCCTTCGTGAATATTGGCGCCGTCAGGTCGCATCACAAACTGCGTAAGCTCCTTTTGACTCATACCAAGGCCCTTCATGAGATTGATATAACGAAGGTATTTCACGCTATGGCATGAAAGGCAATTCTGCCCAAAATATTCAGCTCCCTTGATAATAGTTGAGCGATTCATCGTGTAATGCGGAGCGCGCAAAGCTGGCGCCGCTTCTGCAAGGCATGAATTTGTCGATACCAGCCCCAACGCAAGGGTTAGCCAGGCTGCTCTGCGGATATTCATTCCCATTCGACTCGACTCCGTATTAGATTTCTGGCCAGCGAAAAAAATATTCGCGAGTTAAGTTTGTCCACCGGCGAATCTATGTGCGGTCCAGCGCCTTAGCAGACTCAACACTGGCATAGCCACAAAAAACGCGAAATACCCGATGGTGAACCAGCGCCCCCAATAAGCGAGCACCGGAGTCGCAGGCTCGAACCCGATCCAGCCGAGCACGATGTAACAAATAAGCATGAATAACAGCAGCACTTTGTACGTGTTATCAAACAACGGATGCGGCTTGACCCGAGCCTCGGGCGTATTGTCGAGAAATGGCACCAGGAACATCACGACGATGGCCAGTGTCATCATCAACACGCCAAGATGCTTGTCAGAAATGGAGCGCAGAATCGCGTAAAACGGGCCCAGGAAAAACAGGGGTCTCACGTCAGCCGGCGACTTCAGCGTATTGGCAGGTGTTGAGTTATCCTGATCGATGAAAATATTGAAGAAAGTCGGCTCAAAGAATACGATCGCTGCGAATATCGTCCCGAGCAAGGCATAAAAGAAAAGATCCTTCTCACGGAAATACGAAAACAGATCGATATTGATACTCAGCGTCTTCGGAGTGGATTCGGCATAATCCGAGCCCAATTCCATCGACAATATCTGATCCACCTGGCGCGAGCAGGTCCCACAGGAAGATGCAGCACGCGTCGTCAACCTGATATCTTCAACCGTGGACAGGTTATGCATCTTGATCGCACTGACGATCTCGCCCTTGGTAACCGAATTGCAGGTACAGATCTCCGCGGTATCCGGCAGGTTACCGATCACATCTATGGGTTCGCCATCCGAACTACCGCCAACCAGTAATACATCACGCCGGTCAGATATATCCTCGCCACTGCGAATCAATTCCTTGAACCACTGGGATAGGTTCACGTCCCCATACAGGATGCAGCCGGCAACCCGATTGTTCTTGATGCAGGCCTTTTTGTAGACACCGCGCCTCGCATCGACGTAGACCAGCTCATCGATGCCCTCGCCACCCATGATCTGACCCTGAGAATAAAGGTCGATGCCGGTGATCTTGAGTTGCGTCGACGGCTGCGAACCGCCGTAGGCCGCCGCCATATCGCCTGACATATAACGCGCCAGCGTCCTTGCCTGGTCGTAGCAAGGATCTACAAGGCCGTAGGTCTTACCCTTGTGCTGGACACACTCGCCGATGGCAAATACTGCCGGATCGCTGGTTTCCAGTTGATCGTTGACCACAATGCCTCGGTCCACCTTAAGGCCGATCTTTTTAGCCAGGTCGGTGTCAGGCACGATACCCGCGCAGATAACAACCATATCGGCACGAATTTCCTCACCCCGCTGGAATCGTACCGCTTCGACGTGCTCCTCGCCGACGATGGATTCGGTCATCCGTGGAATGTGGAAGACAATACCCTTGCTTTCCAGGCGACGTTGCAGCAACTGCGATGCCCCCGCATCCAGCTGGCGGTCCATCAGCCAATCGGCGATATGCACCACCGCCACTTCCGCGCCCTGCACGCGCAGTGCATTGGCAGCCTCAAGACCCAGTAGACCGCCACCGATCACCACCACATGCGTATGCTTGCCGGCACGCTCAAGCATGTAATCAACGTCGTCTATGGTGCGGTACACCGTGACCTCGGGCAGCTCGCGTCCCGGAATGGGCGGCACCATGGGTTTCGAACCGACGGCAAACACCAGATAGTCGTAGGCCTCCGTGATACCCTTATCAGAGGTTACAACCCGTCGTTCCCGATCCACATTGACGATGCGATGGCCCTTGTACAGACGGTTACCGCCGTCGCCCACCCAGGCTTCGTCATCGATCATGATGTCGGACAGGGAACGCTCGTTTGCCAGCAATGGGCTGAGCTGAATTCGGTCATAGGCCGAATAGGGTTCGTCGCCGAATACGATGATTTCGTATGCGCCCGGCGCAAGCTTAAGCAATTCCTTGACGAATCGACTCCCGGCCATGCCGTTGCCGATCACCACCACACGTTTTTGTTCTGACGCCATCTGTTGAACCTCGATCAGTGGAACTTCACCTCAGTGCAAAACCGGTTGACCTACACTCGCTCAGCGCTGTGCCGAGCGGCTGGCCTCCTGCTCGATTCGAAGGCTGTATAGGTTCTGCAGGTGCATGACGATCAGCGCAACCAGCGCCATCGGAATTACAGCTACGTGGAACGCCATGAAACGATTGATGGTCGGCGTGCTCACGAGTGGCCCGCCTCGTATCCAGGTCACCAAATCATGCCCAACGATTGGAACGGAACCAAAGAGATTGGTAATGACCATGCCACCCCACAAAGACATGTTCCCGTAGGGCAGGATGTAACCGAAAAACTCCTCACCCATCAGCAGAACCAGCAGCGTGGTTCCCCATAGCCAGACCTTCCCGCCGCGCTTTTTGTAGGTTCGGTCCCACAGTGCTCGGAACATGTGCAGATACACGATGATGAACAACAACGAGGCGCCCGTCGTATGGATGTAGCGCACGAGCCAACCCCAGCGTACGTCGTACATAATGCTCATCACCGAGTTGTATGCGGCCGACCCTCCCTCACCACCCGGGTGATAGTTCATGAGCAGAAACACCCCGGTGATGAACTGGATGCCGATCAGCACGATCGACATCGCCCCCAGCACACGCCAGAATCTCGACCGCAAGGCCTTGGCCTTGGTCCCAATATCCGGCGTTGAACTCATCGCAGTCGCCTTCATGTCCGCTCCTTAGGATCTTCGCTACCTGTCCGACTCCGCCACTGCATCCCTATCAGCACAATCTCGCCTTGGGATACATCTTGGTCACCACCACCTTCTTGCCACCGTCTTCGTAGTGGTATTCCGGAATCGCCATATTGCGCGGTGCTGGCGAGGTCACGATGACGCGGGCAGACAGGTCGTACATCGAGCCATGACACGGGCAGTGAAATCCGCCCAGCCATCCTGGCCGCACTGAGTTGGGTTTGGGCTTGTAAAGGGGGATGCAGCACATGTGTGTGCAGATGCGTACCAAGACCAGGAGATTCTTGTGCTCCATACGCGCTCGGTAGATGTTCTTCGCGTAAGGCGGTTGCTGCGGCACCTTGAGGTCTGGATCCTTAAGAATGCCCTGCGCCTGCACCTTTTCCAGTGTCGCCAGCATCGCAGGCGTCCGGTTCATCACCATCACCGCCTTACCCTGCCAAGGCACGGTCACCTGGCCAGCCGGTGGGATTTTGGACACGTCTATTTCAACGCTCGATGCCGCTTCAGTTGCCGCGCTAGGATTAAGACCGTCCAACATGGGCACACCTAAGGCGCCAACGGTGGCCGCTCCAGCGAGCTTGACGCTGGAGCTCAGAAACTCACGGCGCTCTTCCTGCTTTTCTTTGCGTACGGTCATTGCTGTCCTCTGAATGTCTGCCAAGGGCCCAGCAACTCTTGCTCGAATCATGCCAGCTTTCTTATCTACGCATAAATTTATCGCATGATTACGTTAATGAATCACTTTATAAGCATAGAAACAGTAAGTTAGCGCCCCGATAACAGACATCGCCTATCGTCTTCACAGCCACATAACTCGTTCACCAGCCCCCCAGAAGTGTCGCAAAACGAGTCAGTTATGCCGTGAATTTTCGCAAAGCGAGCCACCCCACGTGGATTTTCTTGCGACCACACCCTGCGGTCCCTGGGTGGTTTGCAACGCACTCGTCACACGCGGTACTGGAGCGTGGGCTGACAACGAAGAAGGGCCCCAGACGGGGCCCCTCGGGAGGTAGTTTCTTGCTATCTTAGTTTCCGCCTTTATCCATACCGGGTAATTTCAGCATGGATACAATCTCATACAGCAATCGGCTCGTCGGATAGGCATCCGCTTGGTTTATCCTGATCCTTATATCGCCATTCGGAGAAACCAGGAAGACTACATTGTGGCTAACAATGCGCTGATGCTTTGGCGCATTTTGCGCCAATGGGTTGATCGCTTTCGCGTAATCGTACTCACCAGTCTTCTTCATCCGCTCTACGTACTCAGCCTTATCGGCATCGTCAAGCACATGATAATGAACACCATAGCGGCCTGCGACGATGGTTCCGATAGTTGATTCGGACCCCGTCAGGAACTGCCAGTTAGCGGAATCATTCGATCCCAGATCAGCTAGATCATGCATAAATTGCGATAAGGCTTTCGGGTCAGCATGCTGCGGATCGAGGTTATACGAGACAAACACAACCTTGCTTCCCAGCAAATGACTCTGCGCCAGATCCTGATACAGATTCCGTAGATTAGCCACAAGCACTGGGGTAGTGTGTACGCCATAAGGAGAGAGGAAACTGACGACCTGCACCTTGCCGGCCAAGTTCGCTGAATTGATTGGCTGACCATTTTGATTGATAAGCCCAGTAAACTTAGGCGCCTTTCCAAAACGTCCGTGCTTTACTTGGGATGGCAACATACCAACCACACGTTCACGTTGAGTAGCTGTTTTCTCTCTTAGATCATGATATTTCACAGTACTCACCAAACTCGAGACTGCAAAACCAAACAACAACCCCACGAAAACACCTACCCAGACTGCATACCAGAAATATGAACGCTGGCCTTGACCGATTTGTACGTCTGAGCTCATACCGGCTTCCCTGTACGCAGCACACGAATGATATCGTTAAGCACCGCCGCGACTGATATCGTATCTGCTTTACTCAGCACATACCTCACTACGCCTTTGGGCCCGACAATAATCGCTGATGTGGTATGCAGAACCGTATAGTCAGGCCTATTTGCTGTTGCGAGGGGATTGCTCATTTCCGCCACATAAGTATAAGCGCCAGATGATCGTTGCCTTTTAAATATCCCTTCCAGCTTGGTGGTTGGAATTTTCTCAAAGCTGGCATGGTAACCCTGCTTCACTACCTCATCCGTTTGTTTGGGTGAGGCCATCAGAAACTGCCACATCTCATCGGCAGGATCAGCGCCATATTGGCTCATAAATTGACTCATCAGCCGCGGAGTACTGTCTGACGGATCAACATTAAAGCTCAAAAAACGCACTTTTCCCTGGAGATCACGTTCACGAAGCAGGCGCTCCAGATTGACTATATGAGACGCAATGATCGGGCAACCGCGCGTGCAAAACGGATACATGAAGGTAACCACTACCACTTTGCCGGAAAAATCCTGCGATCCGACGCGGTTACCCAACTGATTCACGAAGCCCACAAAATGAGGGGACTTAAACATCCGTTTCGGGGCGTCACCCGCCGCCGCAAAATCCGGCCGCTGCGGCGGTGCGCGCCACGGCAATATGACTGCCATCGCATACGCTACCAAGAGACCAATCACCGTACCGAGGGCGACCCCAGCTAGCGGGGTTCTGTTGCGCTTGAACTGCTCAAGGCCCATCCTTTAACCTCCAATCCTTCATGCATGTGATGGCCTGCCCCATCATCCTCGGCTTGCAGCGTGCAAGGCACCTAATCAATATCCCTAGGAAGTCTACAGTATGACAACCTCGCCTTCTCCGCGATCCCGAAATATCAAATTCATTATCTCGTTCATCGTATTCATCGCGCTTGCCATATTTTACTGGTCCTACAACCAATCGCATCCAACTCCCAGTGCATTACCAGACGTCACACTCAAGAGTCTAAGCGGTCACAAGGTTTCCTTAATCCAACTCAAAGGCAAACCGATAGTACTCAATCTCTGGGCCACGTGGTGCCCGCCCTGCCGCGCAGAACTGCCCTTATTAGTACAGAGCAGTCACCAGCATCCAAACATACATTTTTATTTTGCGGAGCAGGGAAATTCGAGGGCTAACGTGACGACTTTTGCGACACACACAGGCCTGCCTGCCAAACTCGTGCTATTGGACCAGAACACCCGGTTGAGCAAAATTTTTGGCGCCATCGGGTACCCCACCACGGTCTTCTATAACGCGCACGGACAGATTGTGACCATTCACCGAGGCGAACTCACAGCGGCCAAATTGAAGCAACTCATCGACAGAATAGTGGCCGGCTAGATATATACCATTTCACAAATTCAAGCAGTTATAAAACAACTGCCCGCGCGAACGCGGGCAGTCACTGCACGTTCAGAGATCTCTTTTGGAAGGAGGGTGTTGATAATCCTCGAGGCCGAGACTCTTATCCGCGATTAGCGAAAACAGCTTCCTGCTTTTCACGCATCTCTTGTTCGGTGCGTTGCGCCGAAATCGCGATCATCGTCACACCCGTCGCCATTAACTTAGCAACAACAATAATGGCGGAACCCACAATCAAGGCAGCGATATCTAATGGCGTCATGGTATTACTCCACTCGCTGATGTTGAATCCGGCAAACCGATATCCGGTTTGCCGGGGTTTTTGTGCGCTGCCAGCAAGTTACCTGACCGCGCGCCACTACCAGTGGCCTACACTAACCTAGAATCCCTTACTTGACGACGATCTTGCCGTGCATGCCGGTCGAGGCATGGCCAGGGGTCTTGCACAGGTAGTAATAGGTGCCTGGGCCTGGGGGCGTCCATTCCACGGTATCGGTGTTGAACTGGCCACCGCTGGCAGCGGGCAGCTCAGGCACCACTGCCATCGCATGCAGGCTGCTGGGATTCGGCATGGCGCTGTAAGGAGGGCCCTTCTTGGTGATCATGAAGCTGTGTTCGGCCCCGCCGTTGGTGTTGATCACAGAGATCGTCACCTTTTTCACACCGGCTCCGTAAATCAAGGTCGGGTTGGTCTGCTTATCGGCTTCAAACGACGGGAAGGGGAAGCCAGGCAGCACCTGCTCAATCACCGTGTGCGGGTTAGCGCCCGAGTAGGTGACCTGATTATGGCCCGTCACCTTGCCCGTGTCTTCCTTCATCAGCTTGATGACGCCCGGCTTGCCGATCGTCGTCACACCAGCGTGCGCCATACCCATGGCCAGCATGGCACCCATACCGGCCGCGCCGGCGATCGTCTTGACGATGCGATTCTTCACGAACTGCTCCTTCTTCATACTTTCCTCCTAAGACAAAATTGTGCACCAGTGGTTGCACAGCCATCGTCATAACCATTTGATGACAGCGGGATCACTCGTCGCTCCCATGGCATGACATACTTCACACTTCACTCAAACATGCACCCTTCAAATCCAATTTTTCTAATCAATGCCAGAAGACCTGGTCGATGAACACGTACAAACCTCCCAGCATGGCGATCGCCCATACCGCGCTCAGCAGCAACACTCGGCGACCCCCGATCGTGCCTTTCTCCTGGCGATTGTCATCCTGCTGCATGGCATTCATCTCCTTATGCTTACGCTAGGATGCCGCGCAATATCGTGAAATAGTGATCTATCAGCAGTGCGCTGAAAATCCCCATGAGATACACGATGGAGAACGCAAACATCCTGATTGCAGTATGCGGCTTGCGCCTGAACTTCAGCTTAACGGCGTAGCCCAGGAAACCCACATTGCAGGCTGCAGCCCCGGCGAGGTACAGCCAACCGGCGTGACCCATGATGAACGGCAACAGCGTCACCAGCACCAGGATGACCGTATAAACCAGGATCTGTGTCTGCGTGTGCTCCTCGCCGTGGGTCACGGGCAGCATAGGAATCTTGGCCTTGGCGTAATCGTCCTTGTAGTGCAACGCGAGCGCCCAGAAGTGCGGCGGCGTCCAGAAGAAAATAATCGAGAACAGGACGATTGACTCGTAGCTGACATGCCCGCTCACGGCGCACCAACCAAGTACCGGTGGTACGGCACCAGCAGCACCGCCCCAGACTATATTCTGTGGTGTGGTGCGTTTAAGAAAGCCCGTATAAATCACCGCGTAGCCGATCATCGCAAGGAAGGTCAGGACGGCGGTTTCCACGTTGACCCATTCGACCAGCACCCACATCGACAGCAACGCCAGGATGGTGGCAAACGTAAGCCCCTGGAACGTACCCAGCCCCCCCGTGGCAATCGGACGCCAGGCCGTGCGGCTCATCTTTGCGTCCATGTGTTGATCGATGACGTGGTTCACCGCTGCTGCAGCTGCGGCGCCTAGGCCTATTCCCAGAGTACCGAAAACCAACGTGCCTATTGCAATGATCCCGGGCGTCGCGAGCAACATTCCGACAATCGCGGTGAACAGAATCAACGCGACCACACGAGGCTTGGTCAGCGCGTAGTAAGCCTGTACCTGACGCCAGATATTGGCCCAGCTCCAGACCGGCAGATTCAGCTCACCCGGCGTGATGCCGGGAGCCCTGATTTCCGCTTCTCCGCTCAGGGTGCTCTCCTCGTCTTGACGCATATTCGACTCTCCCGAGATTACCGTTGTAATTTAGTTGTCATCGGCTCACGCCAAATTAGCGTGAGCCAGCGCGACCCCGCTATGCACATAGGCATCGCGCGTCGACCACAGTAAAAAGTTCACCGACAGCACAGCAGACAAAACCAGCGCGGCCCCCGGGGTATGTGCCCATTCCACATAGAAAGGCAGGCCAAAACTCACCATCGACACGCCCAAGGCGATTTGCAGTGCGATACTCGCCAACAGCAATCCGCCGAGCAGGCGCAGCTTCGCAACGCCGCCTGCGAGCATGAGATAAATCCCGAGCCCACCGGCAACCAGCGCCGTCACCATAGCGCCCATCCTGTGCACTACCTGGATCGCGACACGCGCTCCACCGTCAAGAATGCCGCCCTGATAATCGACACCCAGTCGATGCCAGAAGACAAACGCCTTGTCGAAATTCATACCCGCAGGCCACCAATGGCCATTGCAGGTCGGAAAGCCGTAACAGGCCCAGGCCGCATAATTCGTACTGGTCCATGCGCCGAGAAAGATCTGCGTGCAGACAACGGCCAGCGCGGCCAGTCCCCACCAGCGCAGGCCGCGCATCCGCGAGGCGCTCTGCAAATCGGCTTTGTTGAGCCGCATAAAATGCGTGCATCTAAAAACCAGCCACAATAGGCTGGCCAGCATCACCATGCCCCCAACCAGGTGCCCGGTCACAATCAGCGGATCCAGCAACATGGTCACGGTGACCATGCCGAGCAGTGCCTGCACCACCACCCATAGGGCGGTGAACACGACCAGCTTGACCGGCGCAGCGGCAACCCGCTTGCGCACCCTCAAGGTCGCCACCAGCAGTGCGAGAATCGTCATGCCCAAGGTCCCCGCCACATAGCGATGAACCATCTCCTTCCATTCGCGGGCCGTAGTGTCCTGTACCGGAGCCGGCGCATGGACGATCTGCGCTGCCATATCCGCATGGGGCACATGCGGTGGCGTTACATGCCCGTAGCATAATGGCCAACTCGGACAGCTCAACCCGGCCTTGGACAATCGCACGTAAGAACCCAGCACGATCATCCCGAAGGTCAGCAGCAAAGCCACGACAGATAGTCGACGCGGCCAACGCATCGGATCTTGCATTGCAGAAGGGAGGCGCTGTTCCATCGACTGACTGGCTCTATAAATTCAGTAATCTTCTTTTCTGGTTGAATCTCCCGACGCCACGCTAGCGCCGGGAGACATTTCTGGCATTGACTGACTTACTTCAGCGCTTCCTCAATTTTCTTGATTCGCACTTCTTCCTCTTTCTTCGTTTGCTTGTTGAACCACCACATAAATACAACGATGGCAGTCCAAGGCACCAGCATATAAGTCCCGGTCCACCACCACGCGGGCAGGTCAACCGTATGCGGAATGATGAAATGCAGCGCTGGGATATGCAAATGCGGCAGCGCGTGAGAATGTGCTGGGATATCCATTACAAGATCCTCCCCGTTAAATGATGAAGTAAATCACGTAGAACAAGACCCACATGACTACGATCAGACGCCAGAAATCTACGGCGTTATGTACTTTCCACGACTGTTCCTTGCGGATTTTTCCTTTCGATGCGGCCGACACATAGGCCATGAACGCGAAATGTGCGAGCGACATCATCAGAATGAAACCCACCGAATCGGTATACATGTTTTCGCCGAAACGGCTACCGACCGGGATCGAGCCGGTAAACCAGTCATAGATGATTCCGATCACGACCACCGTGATCATAAGTAGAGCCACCGACAGATTTCGGCCGATCGCACTGTTATCACCCTGGTATGCCGCCTTCACCGCACTCGATGTCGGAAACAATGTAGCGATCATGATCAATGTCAGCACCGACCACAGTACGTAGTTCACGCCTGCAGGCTTGTCTGCATAGGCCCACAGGAATCGGGCCGCAAAGAGCGGTATGAAAAACATGGTCGTTGACAGCAGGATCAACCCGAACGCGCCACGTTTGGCTCGCGCTGGAGCGATATCCAGAATCCCGCTCTCATATGCTTTTGCTTCATCAATTTCCATTGCCTTATTCCTCAACTAATTTTGGACGCGTGGACCTCGCAGAGCACTAAGTGCTCTGCTTGGCATCCACCCAAATGACAGGTTCCGGAGCGTTTTCTTCGTAGTTGTAGAAGTCGCTCACCACAACCGGCTCCTTGCCAAACGGGAAGTTCTCGTAAGGCGGCGGAGAAGGCATCTGCCAGTCCAGCGTTTTCGCACCCCAGGGGTTCTGGCCGGCCAGTGGCCCGCGGTAGTAGCTGTACACCAGGTTTACCAGCGGGATCAGGAAGCCGGCTCCCAGCAGGAAGGCGTTGATGGAGATCCAGTCATTCATGGGCTGCAGGTACGGCAGGTAAGTCGCGATGCGACGATTCATGCCGTCCAGACCCACCACAAAGAAACCCATGAAGGTGAAGTTGAAGAAGATGAAGAACCACCAGGCATGTAACTTGGCCCAGAACTCGTTGACCATGCGACCCGTTACCTTCGGGAAGTAGTAGTACAGCGCGCCGATCCAGGTAAACAACATGCCGCCAAGGATCGTGTAGTGGAAGTGACCCACGACGAAGAACGTGTTGTGGATCTGCAGGTTGGCAGGCACGTCGGAGTTGAACACACCCGTCAGACCACCGATCAGGAAATTCACCATCGACATCAGAATCAGCAACAGCGGGGATGTGATACGGACGCGACCACCCCACAGGGTGCCGATTGCAGCCAGGTAGAAGAAACCCGTCGGGACCGAAACCATCTCGGTGATACCCATGATGATCGGCAGACGCGCGTCACCAACCTGGGTGAAGAAGTGGTGAACACCGACCGCGCCGGAGATCGCCATGATGCCGACGAAACCAGCCACGGCCCAACCACGGCCAAACAGACTGCGGCGCGAGAAGACCGTGATGATCTCCAGCCACAGCGCCCAGGCAGGCAGCACGAACACGTACACCTCAGGGTGGAACAACCACCAGAACATATCCTGGTAGGCCAGGGTCAATCCGCCCTTCAGCGCGTAAAACTGGGTTCCGACAACCATGTCAAACAGGTTGAACAGGAACGCTGTCGCTGTGTAAGGAACGAAAATGATCAGCAGCACGGAGGCCGATGCAACACCGTAGACAAACATGGGCACACGTGACAGCGTCATCCCCTTGGTACGCAGGAACACCAGCGTGGCCACGAAGTTAATCGCACCCGCCCAGGATGACAGCAGCAGTGTTGCGGCGCCCATGAAGTAGAAGATGATACCGGTGCCGCCCATCGTGGACAGCGGGGGGAAACCCATCCAGCCACTTTCATAACCACCCACGAGCGGACTGAGTGCAACGGCTACCACGCCCGGCGGCACGAACCACGAGCTTAAACCCATCAATTTCGGGAACACCACCTGACGTGCACCGATCATCGGCGGCAGTATGTAATTGCCGATGCCGCCCAAGATCGCCAGCGCCGCAACGGCAAGCAACATCAAGGTGCCGTGGATACTGAAGGCTTCGTTGTACTGCTCCTTCGTAGCAAAAAACATCCCGTGCGGCGACAACAGATCCACGCGAATCGCCATTGCCAGCATACCGGCGATGAAAAACGTGGCGATGGCGAAGATCGTATAGCGCGTGGCGGTGGCCTTGGCTTCCGTACCGAAGCGGAAATAACGGCCGACGCCCTTGTTAAGCCAGGTTTCTTCACCGCCGAATGACGGCTTGACCCAGCCTTCCCATACGCCAATCCCCATGAACCAGCCAACCAGCCCAAAAATATAGCCGACCGTCAATTCACGCGGGGAGGCCAGCGACCCATGGCTGCCGCCATACAGTGAGTGTTCGATGATGCCGACGAGCAGCGTGCCGATGATGTAACCAATAGCTGCCCATAGCACGCCACGTGCCAGAGGCCACCAGTCCGCGAAGGTAATCCCCCGCGGGCTACCTGCTGCCCTGTCTTGACTCGATGAAATTACCGATGACATTTCACATACCTCTTGTCATGACTGAATTGTTCGAATATCGCTGTTCAGATGCACTTAGAAGCTCTGGCTAGCAACCCAGGCCTTGAAGTCCTTGTCGGTCACTACCTTCACCACGGCGCGCATCTGCGCATGTCCGAGACCACAGTCCCAACTGCACTGGACTCGAGCCAATGGATTCTGGCTGGTATCAACCAACGCGGTTGGCGTGATCACGATCGAGCGGGTCTCACCGGGCACTAGCGCTTTCTTGATGCCCCAGATCGGCACCCAGAACGAGTGCATGACGTCATCGGACTTAACAATGAACTTGATCGGCTGGTCCACCGGGACTTCCAGCACCGGGGAATTCATGATGCCCTGCTTGGGATAGCTGAATGACCACTGCCACTGCTGACCCGTCACATCGACAACCAGCGGGTCCTTTGCATCCGCAGCGATGTTCCAGAGCTGCTCCAGACCGACCATACCCGGATACACGAACACGACCGTGTTGATCATGATCGACAAGCCCAGCCAGGCCAGTGTGTACGGACCAAAGGCATGAGTATGGATCTGCGCGCTTTGCTTGTCGTCAAGCGGCACCCTGTGAACGATGGCCGCATAAACGAAGGGCACCGTCACCAGAACGAACACCATCACGGTCACATGGTAAATGAATGTGAGCGCGTCCTTAGTGATCTCGCCCTGCAAACTTGCCACGGCTGGCCACAAATGGTCTATCGACCAGAAGACGAACGTTTGGGCGATAGGTACCAGAATCGCCCAAATGATCACCACGTTTACAAAGTCTCTCCAAAGATTTCTTTTCATGCGCTGAATACCTCAGTCAAGGCTGAAATGCCCGCTCCTATTCCGCGTTTGTCGTCATTTTGATGGGGTTCAACCCGCATTCGCAGGCACGACATCGACAGTCCCATGCATACCGCTGAGGTAATGCTGGCCGTTCTGCAGAAAGCACGCGTAGGTCCACTTACCGGGCTTGTTGGGCACGGTGAATTTAAAAGTAAAATGCTGACCCGGCGTCAGACTCACAGAAAAATCCTTCTGCACTTTTTCAGAACCGGACTTGGTGTCGATGGTGACACCCGCGAAGAAGTTCTGATCCCAGCCATCGGGTTGACGGTGCTGCGCAAAACCAGTGGAGCTGGTAGCGAGGTTACGTCCCATATTCCATTGGTGGTTCTGACCAGGCTGCGCATGATTGGCATTAAACAGCGTCAGCTCGACCTTTTCTCCCACGTGCCAGGTCAGGTGACCGGGTTCATAATAGAAATCATGCTCATCAATGGTGTAATGATGATAGCCGTCTGAGGTCATTGTGCCGCCAGCGGTCGGTTGAGTCGTCTGAGTCCACCACCATCCTATGACAAACAGGATGACAAAGATGATCAGCGCGATCAGTACCTGACCACCTCCCTTTGGTGCGACCCCGGGTGTGCTTGACTGAGCCATTATCGATCTCTCCAAAAATTAAGCGCTGTTGATCTAAAAAAAAAGAATTTGCCGCAAATTCAGATTCGTTTCCGCACTAAAATTTTGTCCCGCTGCGACATTCCGCAGCGGGACAAGTGGCTAGATCACATCATGAGCCACATGAACACGGACAAGGTGTTGTTATACGAAGCATTGGTGCTGCTGCCATCGAACTTATTAAATGCAACGTACTGCACACCAAACTTGGTGTTGATCCACGGCAGATAATTCACCTGCAGGATTTCACCGCTGGTGTCCGGGCTGCCATTGATACTAGATGTGCCACCACCATTTGACAGCAACGCAGGCGCGGCAACTGGTGTATTAGCACCCGAATCACCCCACAAATTGGCATTAGTAGACCCGCTAACGCCGAAGTACTGGCCTACAACCCCATATTTACGATGCCAGTAATACTGCCCGTTGATCTGGTATTGGTTTACGCTGCCAGTCGTATTGCCGCTCGCGGTAGTACTGTTCGGAACCATCGCGTTCGGAACCTTCAAGGACTCATGGATATATGACGCACGAATCGTATAGCTGTAATTCGTGGCAACGTGCTCATACTGTCCATCCAGTGCGGTATCGAGGTATTTCGCCTGCGGGCCTGAGGTCATCCCAACAGCATAAGATTTTCCATAGATACCAAAAGTGCCGATTTCCCAGGAATTGACCCCACCTTCGTGGGAATAGGCCAACCGCCAGTAAGGAGCCACGTTGGAAATGGTTCCGTTAAGCGTATTTACAGTGCTGCCAGGAACCATGCCGCGGTAGAGCATGACCTGTGCATAGTAGGTATTGTTGTACCAAACGTAACCGCCTGCTCCTACAGAATTCGCCTGCAACGTAACATTACCCAACACTGTACCGATGGGCCCACCATTGCCTGCATTACCCTGTACCGGCGAATAGAATGGGAAACCCCAAATCGGCGTATCCTGCCAGAGGTCACCCACACCTGGGGCATTGTTCACATCCAGGCCCCAGACCAGGTTGCCATTACCAACCGGCGTCTCCTTGGCATAGCGCACGTCCGTGTTGTCGATACCCACCGAGTTGGTCGTCGGATCCCACGTCAACTGCGAAAACACGCCCAGATCGGTGCCCGCGCGGCCCGCGTAGAACAAGCTGTACTGGCCCGGGAAATCCGCGGAGGGATTCGGCGTACCACTTGCGTTGTTGGCCTTCCCCGACCAGCTCTCATCCGCAATCATCATCAGCGCGATCGGCGGAATCTTGTCGATAGCCAAGCGCTTCTCACCATTCTGCTCATAGCTGATCGTGTTGTTGCTGCCCGAATTGAAGGTGTAGGCCAGCGACTTGAACTGGCGACCGAACGAGGTCAGCTGCGGCTCGACGGTGTGACAGGCCGCGCAGGACACGCCCAACTGCCTGGCGAACGCCGGGACGGCATGCGCTTCCTGCGCAGCCACCATCGCGGCACCACCGGCCACGATGGCCGCAGCCAGCTTGCCGACTGAAAGTTTCTTTCGATTCATACTCTCCTCCCAAATTGAACAAGGTCTCTCGACCATGCGCACAAACACCGGTGAAGCTCACCGATTCCTAGATACGACACCCCATGCGCGGCCCGACCCTAAAGCACCTATAAAACGCCTACCTACATTAGGCCGAGCCGTTCTAGTTACAACATTTTCGAGTCAGTCAAAGACACGGCCGAAACCGCGGCACGGAAACGCGCCGCACCGGATACCGCTAGACGGGTATCCGCGACGCGTCGATGGATAAGGTCAACTAGATACGCAGACGTTGCGTAGACAGATAAGCCAAGGCTTGCCGGGCACTGGTTATATCCGTTATCGGATCGAACCGCCGCCGGCCGAGACTCGCGCTGATGGCAGCGCACAGAGCGATAAGCGCCGCAAAACAGGCGAAGACGCAGGCCACAAGATCGAAACGCGGCTGCGAGGTAACAAAAGAGGAAATGGCGCGGCAATCTTCCATCACCGCACGATCAACCAAACTCGCACGCGTATGCTCGCCCTGAGAGGCGCCTCGATTTCGGCGCAGGGCGTTGGCATGGGCGTAGGAAACTGGGGACGGGCCATTCTGTGCCACAGCAGCGACGGATTCGAGCGCAGGCTTGATCAACACGCAGAAAAGCAGCACGACGAACATCGTACCACCCAACTTCATCCACATGTATTGATCAGCGCGTGAAACCATCGTTCGATTGCGTAAGAGGCGTCTCGACGTCATTGCCCGTCAATCGCTTCCTTGCGTCACTCCTGATTTCTTTTATCCAACCACCGGAACTTTTCTACTCCCGGGGACGTGTAATAGGTATTGGCACTCCAATGGCAGTTTTATATCCCAATAACCCTGATGTTCAAAATCAAACTTTATGATAACTACCATCAGACCACATTATTCTACGATATGCGAATATTATGTATGTCTAATACTTAGCTTGGCCGCTAGTGTTGGAGCGGATGAATGCAATACCGATAATCAATTGTTATTACATCGATTTGAGTTTACTGCGCATGCGGGACAAACCCTCGTCCATGCCCAAATCGAGCTGACGGTTACCGAACACCAATAGCGGATAAATACGCACCATCAAGCGGCGCAGCTGAGAATTCACCTTAGCAGTCTCCCCCGCTCGCACAAGCACCAAGGCCTCGTCGAGGGTCAGCGCCTCCTCCTCCGGCGGCAACAGCAGTGGCTGACCAACGTCATCATGCGCGAAGATCAGCTGATCCCCCCCCTCGCGAATACCCTTTTGCAGGCGTGACTCGGCAACCTTGAGCACTTCCTCGAACTGCAGGGATTCGGTCAGCGCGGGGGTTACCAGGCCTTCGCTGACGGTCATGCGAAATCTCGTTTGGCCGCTGCGATAACCCGTCTTGCGCATGATCTGATGGATTTTTTCCGCCGCGCCGCGCGCCGTTGCGGAGCTCGTTCCCAACATGAGCACGGCAAAATCGGCTTGCCCGATACGCGCAACCATGTCTTCGTCACGCACGCACGAGGAGATGATGCGGGAAATATTGACCAGCACCTTCTCGGCGACCGCCTCGCCCTTTTTCCGTTGCAGCACATCGAAGCGATCGATATTGATGCGTAACAGCGAGATGGCCGTTGCGTGCCGAATTGCAAAGGACAGCAGCTCGGGCCCGTGTTTCATCAGATACTGACGATTCGCCAGACCTGTGAGCGGATCGATGGTGGATTCCAGCTCAAGCGCCTTGGTCGCACGCTGAAGTTTGCGTGTGGTCTGATCGAGATGCGCATACGAACGCGCTCTGGCACGCAACTGCACGGCGTCGAAAGGCTTGGTGATAAAGTCGGTCGCGCCAAGGTGCATGGCACGCCGCTGCATGCGTTCGTCGTCGCTGTGCCCTGTGATGATGATCACAGGAAGCTGATTGATGCGTGGATGCACCGACTCGCGAATCAGACGCAGTAGCTGGAAGCCGTTCATTGCCGGCATCATCAAATCGGTAAATACCACCTGAATGCTGGCGTCGGTGCTGATGATGTCCCAGGCGGCGTCGCCGTCGTTGGCCTCCACCACCTCGAAATCGGTGGCCAGCAGGCGGCTCATGGCCAGACACATGGTCGGAGAATCGTCGACGATCAGGACACGCGGCCGTTGCAAGGCAACGTCGTCGGGTGCGCCACCCGACGGGCGTTTCAGCGGTACTGCTTGCGACATGCGATCACCTCCCGCAAACCACGCTCGAATTCGGGGAGGCCTGACCGTCTTGGATCAGGCCGTCGCCCTTGCCGACCGCTTGCGCTCGTGTTCCAGCAGGAACTTCTTGCGCAGACGGATATGATGCGGCGTCACCTCGACCAGCTCATCGTCGTCGATAAACTCCAGTGCCTGTTCCAGCGACAGCCGGATCGGCGGAGTCAGCAATATGTTCTCATCAGAGCCGGCCGCACGGATGTTTGTCAACTGTTTGGCCTTGAGCGGGTTCACCACGAGATCGTTGTCCCGGGAATGAATGCCCACAATCATTCCTTCATACACCTCTTCGCCGGGACCGATGAACAAACGTCCACGCTCCTGCAGATTGAAGAGCGCATACCCCAGCGCCTTGCCCGCACCGTTGGCGATCAGCACGCCGTTGATGCGCTGCCCGAAATCTCCGCGCTTGACCGGACCATAGTGGTCGAACACGTTATATAGCAGACCCGTACCTTGGGTTGCGGTCAGAAACTCGGTACGGAAACCGATCAGCCCGCGCGCCGGAATGATGTAGTCCAGACGCACGCGCCCCTTGCCGTCTGGGATCATGTCCTTGAGGTCGCCGCCGCGCTCGCCGAGCTTCTGCATCACGGTGCCCTGGTGGTCTTCCTCGACGTCCACGGTCAGCTGCTCGTAAGGTTCCTCGCGCACTCCATCCACCTCGCGCACGATAACCTCGGGGCGGGACACGCCCAGCTCGTAGCTCTCGCGGCGCATGTTTTCGATCAGCACCGACAGGTGCAGCTCGCCGCGACCGGACACCTTGAACTTGTCCGGATCATCGGTCTCCTCGACGCGCAGGGCAACGTTGTGCACCAGCTCGCGCTCAAGACGCTCGCGAATCTGGCGGCTGGTCACGTACTTGCCGTCGCGTCCGGCGAAGGGCGAGGTATTGACCTGGAAGGTCATGCTGACAGTCGGCTCGTCCACGGTCAGCGGAGGCAACGCCTCCGGCTGCTGGGGCGAGCACAGGGTGTCTGAAATGTTCAGCGGATCGAGGCCGGTGAAGGCGATGATGTCGCCAGCTTCGGCCTCGGGCACCTCCACACGCTCCAGACCATGGAAACCCAGCACCTGCAGCACGCGGCCGTTACGGCGGTTGCCGTCGCGGTCGATCACGGCGACCGGCGTATTGGTCTTGATGCGGCCGCGAGTGATGCGACCGATGCCGATGACACCGACATAGCTATTGTAGTCGAGCGAGCTGACCTGCAGCTGTAGCGGCCCTTCGGGGTCGACCTCGGGCGGCTGCACGTGTTCGACGATCGCCTGGAACAGCGGGTCCATGTTGCCTTCGCGCACATCCGAGTGGGTGCCGGCATAACCGTTCAGCGCCGAGGCGTAGAGCACTGGGAAGTCCAACTGCTCGTCGGTCGCACCGAGACGATCGAACAGGTCGAAGGTCTGATCCACCACCCAATCGGGTCGCGCGCCGGGACGGTCGACCTTGTTGACCACCACGATCGGGCGCAGGCCTTGGGCCAATGCCTTCTGCGTGACGAAACGCGTCTGCGGCATCGGGCCGTCCACCGCGTCCACCAGCAGCAGTACCGAATCCACCATCGACATCACGCGCTCGACCTCGCCGCCGAAATCGGCGTGGCCGGGGGTGTCGACGATATTGATATGATAGCCCTGCCACTCGATGGCGGTATTCTTGGCGAGGATGGTGATGCCTCGCTCCTTTTCCAGGGCATTGGAATCCATGACCCGCTCCACAACCTCGGCGCGCGCGTCGAAGGTGCCGGATTGTTGCAGCAGTTTATCGACCAGCGTGGTCTTGCCGTGGTCGACGTGTGCGATGATCGCGATGTTACGAATTGAGCGGGTCATATGTGATACGGTTGTCCTAAGGGCCCGCAATTGTATCCGGAAACCTTGTGCGGCGCATGCAAATCCTTGAATCTCCGTCCACCCAGCCCGAATGCCGACATGTCGCAATCCACCCTCCCCGTGATTTCCCCCTACGACCGCCTCGGCGGCGAGGCCGGCCTGCGCCGGCTGGTGCATCGCTTCTACACCCTGATGGACACGCTGGATGAGGCGAAAGGGATCCGTGACATGCACCCCCCGTCGCTCGCCGGTTCGGAGGAAAAGCTGTTCATGTTTCTGTCGGGCTGGCTGGGCGGCCCGCAGCTTTACGTAGAGGCCTATGGCCCGCCGATGCTGCGCAGGCGCCACCTGCATTTCCCCATCGGCAGCAGCGAACGCGATCAGTGGATGCTGTGCATGGACCGCGCGCTGGACGAACAGGGACTGGACGAGACCGTGAAGACGCAGTTGCGCGAGGCGCTGATGCGCACCGCCGACCACATGCGCAACCAGCCAGAATAAGGTCGCAGCTGGCCGCCGGCGGCTATTCGATGCCGACGGAGGCCGCGGCCTCGTCGCCCGCCCGCACCAGCGCCTGCACGCGCGGGAACAGTTCTGCCGCAATCGCCGGATCGTGACGCAGCAACCGAACCCAGTGCGGGAACAGATTGTTCTCCTCGCGCCACTCGTGCTTGGCAAGCTGCCCGGAGATGATCGCGAAGAACGGCGCGAGCATGCCGGCGTCGTCCATCCCCTCGTCGACCATCTCCTCGATCATCACCGTGTGCTCGATGATCTCGTCGTGCTCGCGCAGCATGATCGAGGTGGGGTCGTCGCCGCGCGGCGAGCGCGGCAGCGAGAGCACCGGCACCACGATCTCGTTTTCCGCCTCGACGTGGCGCCGCAGACAGCTCGCATAGACCCGGAAGCACGGCAACGCGGCAGCCATGTCGCCGGCATTGCAGCGGTGCAGCGCGGACGCGAACAGGTGATCGACGCGCAGGTGGTCGCGGGTCAGCAGGTCGACGAGGTCGCTGGCCGCCACGTCCTCGCGCCGGCGCACGCGCACGCGCCACGCCGGCGGACCGGCCTCGACGACGTCCCAGTAGATGCCGTTGCGCAATTCCAAGGTCAGCGCGTCCATCAGGATGCGCGGATCGTCGTGGGCCAATACGGCAATCTCCTGTCCGCGCGTCAGTTCGCGCAGATATCCGAGCAGATAGCTGTGTTCCGTCCGTTCGCCGCGTTCGGCAAGATCGATTTGCTGCACGTCCACTCCTTACTCCTAGGCGGGCAGAAAAGGCATGGGCCGATGGCTCAGTGCCACGCTCGCTATATATATGAATACCGCAAGCGCCGCGAACCAGGCCAGCGTGCGGACCGTACGAGTCCGGCCGCGGCGCAGGGCCACCGCTCCGAGGATCACGTAGGCCACCACCGCGACCAGTTTGGCGGCGAACCAGGGGTGTTGAAACGGCGACAGACGCAGACGCAGCGCCAGCCAGATACCGCTGACCAGCAGCACGGTGTCGATCACGTGCGGCAGCACGCGGGTCAGCGGGGCCCGCAGGCGCGGCGAGCCGCGCATCATCCACACGCCGCGCGTGACGAAACCGCCGAGCGACAGCATCGCGCTGGTGAGATGCGTCTTGAGCAGCCAGTCCATCAGGCCAGCATCCCGCGCGTCACGATGAAGTCGGCGATGGCCGCCACCCCCTCGCCCGCGCGGATGTTGGTGAACACGAACGGACGCTCCCCGCGCATCCTGCGCGCATCGCGGTCCATCACCTCCAGCGAGGCGCCCACGTGCGGCGCCAGGTCGATCTTGTTGATCACCAGCAGATCCGACTTGGTGATCCCGGGTCCGCCCTTGCGCGGAATCTTGTCGCCCGCGGACACGTCGATCACGTAGATCGTGAGGTCGGACAGCTCCGGGCTGAAGGTGGCGCTCAGGTTGTCGCCGCCGCTCTCGACGAACACGAGGTCCAGCCTGTCGAAGCGCTCGACCAGCTCGCGCACCGCGGCAAGATTCATCGACGCGTCCTCGCGGATCGCGGTGTGCGGGCAGCCGCCCGTCTCCACCCCGACGATGCGTTCGACCGGCAGCGCGTCGTGGCGGATCAGGAACTCCGCGTCCTCGCGTGTGTAGATATCGTTGGTCACCACCGCGAGCTCGTAGCGGTCACGCATGTGCTTGCACAGAGCCTCGACCAGCGCGGTCTTGCCCGAGCCCACCGGCCCGCCGATGCCAACCCGCAACACCGCCGAATCCATCTGCATCAGGTTCTCCTCGAATGGCCCGTGCGCCGGTTCACGAGCGGAACAGGCGCGAATACTGGCGCGCATGCGCCGTGCTGGCGAGGGCATAGCCCGGCGCCGAACGCCCCAGCGCATCGTCGGACAGGGCAAGCGCCTCGTCCACCCGCGCCGGCAACGCGGCGATCAGCCCGCTCAGGATGCGCTGCCCCGCCGACTGACCCAGCGGCACCAGCTTGATCGCCGCCGCGACCTGGTTCTCCGCCCAGGTCCAGGCGTAGCCTAGCATTGCCTGTCGCGGCGCGATGTCCCAGTGCACGGCCGCAAGCGCGAACAGGGTGGCGAAGGCGACCGGGCGCTGCCGCTGCCAGGGCTCGGCCGCGCGCACGTCGAGTCCGGCCAGCACGCGGGCCAGCGCGGCACCGAGCTGCATGTCCTCCTCGCGCAGCTCGGCGGTCTCGCGCAGCGCATGCAGCACGTCCGTCCAGCGCACGACCGCCGCCTCGTCCTGCGCCGCCCAGGCAGCGTGCAGTCGCGCGAGCAACGGCAGGTCGGCACCCGTCAGGCCATGGGCCAGCACGCCTTCGATCCAGGCCGCGGCCGTCGCCTCGTCGTGCACCCAGCCGGCCTCGACCGCGGCTTCCAATCCCTGCGAATAGGCATAGGCGCCGACCGGCAGCGCCGGGCTCACCAGCTGCATCAGCCGCAGCAGGGCGAGATCGGCGGGTTGCTCAATGCTCATGCGGATGCCCGTGCTGATGGCCATGTCCGTGGCCGCCGCCGTAGGCACCCGCCTCCGGCTCGAAGGGTGCCTGCTCCACCGCGACCTCGAGCCCCAGCCCGCGCACCATGTCGTCGAGCACGTGGTCGTGCGCATAGCGCAGCCAGTCCTCCGCCACCTGCAGCGGCACATGGCGGTTGCCCAGATGATAGGCGGCGCGCAACAGGTCGAGCCGGCTCGCCGCACGCGCGGTGGAGACCGTCTCCGGCGCGGCACGCACCTCCACCACTCGCCCGTCCGCCGCGCGCAGGCGGTCGCCGTGGCGCAGCACGCCGCCGCGCGGCAGGAACAGCCCGACCTCGCCGCCGTCGTCCAGATGCGCGCGCAGCCGGCTGCGCTGACGCAGCTCGAAGGGCAGTGTCAGCGTGGCGTCGGCCGCCGCATCCGGCTCGGCGAGGGACTCGATTCTGATCAGTTCGGCGGACATCGCGGACTCCGTAAGCGCAGACCCACAGCTTATCGAAGCCCTGCGGGAATGTGTACGCACGGCATGTGAGGCGATTGCGCGCAAGCGTCCACGTATAATCCTTCGCTTGCCGAGGCGGGCCGTCGCCCTGCCGTCATCCACCGCTGCGAGCAGGATCGAAGGCCCATGAGCCACTCCCCCGCGACCGAAGACACGCGCTGGCGCTTCTGGATCGACCGCGGCGGCACCTTCACCGACGTGGTCGCGGTCGACGATGCCGGCGCCCTACGGCGCATGAAGCTGTTGTCCGAAGACCCCGAGCATTACGCCGACGCCGCGGTCGAGGCGGTGCGCCGCATCCTCGGTGTCGCACCAGGTGAGGCCCTGCCGGTCGCGCGCATCGCGGAGGTGCGCATGGGGACGACCGTGGCCACCAATGCCCTGCTCGAACGCAAGGGCGCGCGGGTGCTGCTGGTCACCGCCCGCGGCCTGGGCGACGCCCTATGGATCGGCTACCAGAACCGCCCCGAGCTGTTCGCGCTGCACATCCGCCGCCCCGACCCCTACTACGCCGAAATCCTGGAGATCGACGGCCGGCTCGACTCCACGGGCCGCGAACTCGCACCGCTCGACCCGGAGGCGCTGCGCGCAGGGCTGGCCGCGGCACGCGCACGCGGCTGCGAGGCCTGCGCCATCGTGCTGCCCCATGCCTTTGCTCATCCTCGCCACGAAATACAGGTGGCCGAGCTGGCTGCAGCCGGCGGCTTCGCCGAGGTCAGCGCCTCGCACGCGGTCGCGCCGCAGCTCGGCTTCATCGCCCGCGGGCAGACCACCGTGATCGACGCCTACCTGACGCCGCCGCTGCGCCGCTATGTGCGCCAGGTGGCCGAGGGCCTTTCCGGTGCGCCACTGTACTTCATGAAGTCCGACGGCGGCCTGTGCGCCGCCGATCAGCTGCGCGGTTCCGACGCCATCCTGTCGGGGCCGGCCGGCGGCGTGGTCGGCGCCGTGGGCGCGGCCGCTGCGGCCGGCTTCGAGCGCCTGATCGGCCTCGACATGGGCGGCACCTCCACCGACGTCTGCCACTACGCCGGCGAGCTGGAGCGCTCGGCGCATACCGAGGTGGCGGGTCAGCGTCTGCTGCGCCCCACGCTCGCGGTGCACACCGTGGCCGCGGGCGGCGGCTCCATCGTCGGCCTCACCCAGGGCCGACTCACCGTGGGGCCTGCCTCCGCCGGTGCCGATCCCGGGCCCGCCTGCTATCGACGCGGCGGCCCGCTCACGCTCACGGACTGCAATCTCTTCCTCGGCCGCCTGGTGCCCGAGCGTTTCCCGCAGGTCTTCGGGGCCGGCGCCGACCAGCCGCTCGACCCCGAGGCCGCGGCGGCGCAATTGCGGGGGCTGGCCGCCGAGCTGCCCGACGCGACCGCCGAGACCGTGGCCGCCGGCGCCCTCGCCGTCGGCGTCGCGCACATGGCCGAGGCGATCCGCAAGATCACCCTCGGCCAGGGCCGAGACATCGAGACCCACTGTCTGATCGGCTTCGGCGGCGCCGGCGGCCAGCACGCCTGTCAGGTAGCCGACGCGCTCGGCCTGCGCCGCGTGGTCCTGCCGCCGCTCGGCGGCGTGCTGTCCGCCTACGGCATCGGCACCGCCGCAGTCTCCGCCCTGCGCCGGCGCAGCCTGGAACGCCCGCTGGCCGAGGTCGGCGGAACGCTGGCGGAGGACTTCGCCGCCCTCGCCCGGGAGGCGCTGCCCGAGCTGGCCGCCGCCGGCGGCCGGACGCACGACACCCTGCGCCGGTTCCACCTGCGCTACCGCGGCGCCGACACCGGCCTCGTCCTCGACTGGTCGCCGGAGGCGGACCTGGCCGCGGCCTTTCACGCGTGTCACGCGGAAACCTTCGGCTTCGCGCAGGACAGCGAGGTGCTCGTCGGCGCGCTCGAAATCGAGCTGCGCCTGCCGGGCCATGCCGCCGTGCCCCTCGCCGCCCCGCAGGGCGCCGAGGCCGCGCCGCTCGGCCGCCAGCGCGCGTGGTTCGACGGCTGGCGCGAGGTACCGGTCTACGCGCGTGCCGAGCTGCCCGCGGGACAGACGATCGACGGCCCCGCCATCCTCGCCGAGGACATCGCCACCACCGTGGTCGAACCGGGCTGGCGGCTGCGCGTGCTCGCCGACGGCGCCCTGCTGCTGGAGTCCGTCGCGGCGCGCGCAAGCCGCCCCGAGGCCGAGGCCCCCGGCACGGCACCCGATCCCATCCGCCTGGAGCTGTTCCGCAACCGCTTCATGGCCATCGCCGAGCAGATGGGCGAGGTCCTGCGCCAGACCGCGCACTCGGTGAACATCAAGGAGCGCCTGGACTATTCCTGCGCACTGTTCGACCCCGCCGGCGGGCTGGTCGCCAACGCCCCGCACATGCCGGTGCATCTCGGCTCGATGAGCGAGACGGTCAAGACCCTGATGTCGCGCCAGACCCTGCGCCCCGGACAGGTGTGGGTGCAGAACAACCCCTATGCCGGCGGCACCCACCTGCCCGACGTAACCGTCATCACGCCCGTGTTCGACACGGCCGGCGAGGCACTGCGTTTCCTGGTCGCGAGCCGCGCCCACCACGCCGACATCGGCGGCATCACGCCCGGCTCGATGCCCCCGGGCAGTCGGCGCATCGAGGAGGAGGGCGTGTTGATCGACGACTTCCTGCTGGCCGAGGACGGCCGCCTGCGCGAGCCGGCGCTGCGCGAACTGCTCGCCGCCGGTCCCTATCCGGCGCGCAACCCGACGCAGAACGTGGCCGACCTGAAGGCCCAGATCGCCGCCAACCACCGCGGCTGGCGCGAACTCCTGCGCACCGTCGACGAGCTTGGCCTCGCCACCGTGCAGGCCTACATGCGCCACATCCAGGACAACGCAGAGGCGGCGGTCCAGGCGCTGCTGGCGCGCCTGCCCGAGGGCCGCTTCGAGACCGTCATGGACAATGGCGCGCGCATCGCCGTGGCCGTGCGCATCGAGCGCGCGCAGGGCAGGGCGACGGTCGATTTCACCGGCACCTCGCCGCAGCGTACGGACAACTTCAACGCGCCCACCGCCGTCACCCGCGCGGCCGTGCTCTACTGGCTGCGCACGCTGGTCGGCGAGGACATCCCGCTCAACGACGGCTGCCTGGAACCGGTGCGCATCGTGATCCCGTCCGGCTGCCTGCTCGCGCCCGCGCCGCCCGCGGCGGTCGTCGCCGGCAACGTCGAGATCAGCCAGGTGGTGGCCGAATGCCTGTTCGCCGCCGTCGGTGCCTGCGCCTCCGCGCAGGGCACGATGAACAACCTGAGCTTCGGCAGCGACGCCTTCCAGCACTACGAGACCCTCGGCGGCGGCTCCGGCGCCGGGCCGGACTTCGACGGTACGGCCGCGGTCCACGCGCACATGTCCAACTCACGACTGACCGACCCCGAGGTCATGGAGTGGCGCTTCCCGATCCGCGTCGAGGCCTTCACCCTGCGTCCCGGCACCGGCGGCGCGGGTCGGCATCGCGGCGGCGACGGCCTGGTGCGCCGGCTGCGCCTGCTCGAACCGATGACCGTGGCGGTGCTCTCCAACCGCCGCAGCACGGCCCCCTTCGGGCTCGCGGGCGGCACCGACGGCGCGCCCGGGGTCAACCGGCTGATCCGTGCCGACGGCCGCGAGGAAAATCTCGGCGCCTGCGACCAGCGCGAGGCGGCGGCCGGCGACCTGCTGTCCGTGGAAACCCCCGGCGGCGGGGGCTACGGGCGCGAAACCGGCGGCGACTAAGAGGCGAGCTCGGCGCACCGCAGCGAGGCATGCGCGGCGGCCGCGCCCCGGCACGAAGCATACGCGCGCGCGCAGGCGCCATGACGCCGCAACCGAAAATCCGAGCAAATCGATAGGATTTCAACAAGATACGCCGACAGGTCGCGAACGTCCGCCAGCTGGCACCGATCATGCAGGGTTACGTACACACGACAAGCGCTGAGGAATACCGCACACAGCATTCAAGCGACGGACACAGCCACAGGCAGGCCGTCGAAAACACACATTAAAGGCGACTAGGGTTCCGCCCGTACCCACGGGGCCTGGACCGAGAGTCGCCGGCCCCGGATGCGGGGCTACACGGCGGGATAAAAGCCCGGGAGAGCGAATACGAACGTATTCCTCCCCGGGCTTTTCTTTTTTTGGGCCAACCATAACGGAGAAAGCATCGATGAGTACGAAACCGACGATCAAGTTTGCCCTGGGTTGCCTGCTTGCCGCCTCGGCGCTCGCCGGCGGCACCGCCTCTGCCATGCCGACTGTCAGCATCGGCACGGTGGTCTGGATCGGCTATGCGCCGCTCTACGTGGCCGAACACATCCACGCCTTCGAGAAACATGGCGTCAAGGTCAAGTTCACCAACTTCTCCGACAACGCCACCATGCCGGCGGCGGTCGAGGGCGGTTCCATCGACGGCGCCACCCTGACCTACGATCAGGTACTGCCGGGCGCCGCCAAGGGCTGGGATCTGCAGGTCGCGCTGCCCATCGACTACTCCAGCGGCGCCGACGCCATGGTCTCCACCGACGACATCACCAGCGTCAAGCAGATCCGCGGCATGAACGTCGCCTACAACGCCCTTTCGCCGTCCGCCTTCCTGCTCGCCTACGCGCTGCAGAAGAACGGCATGAGCCTCAAGGACGTGCACTCGGTGAACATGGACCCCGGCGCGGTACCGGCGGCCCTGATCGGCGGCAACGTCAAGGTCGGCGTGACCTACGAACCCAGCGTCTCCTCGGTGGTCAAGGCCGACGGCGGCAAGCGCTTCCACGTGCTCTTCTCCAGTCGCAAGGCGCCGGGGCTGATCACCGACGTGCTGGTGTTCAAGCACAGCTACATCGTCAAGCACAAGGCCGAGGTCAAGGGCATGGTCGAGGCGTATTACGACGGATTGGCCTACATGAAGGCCCACCCGAAGAAGGCCGCGGTGTATATCGCCGAATCCATGGGCATCAAGCCCGACGAGGTCGCCAGCCAGCTCGACGGCATCCACAACCCGACCCCGGCGCAGGCGGTGATGAACTTCAAGCCGTCCAAGGCCATCGACTCGTTCTATACCAGCGGCAAGGTGATCGGCGGCATCCTCATCGCCAACGGCACGATGCACAAGATGCCCGACCTCGCCAAGACGCTGTACCCCCACTTCGTGGAGGCCATCGCCGCCGGCCATTGAGGCGGCGGCACGGTCCATTCGGAGGACGACCATGCAAACCTGGACCACGAGACTCGCGGCGCTGGCGCCGCGTGAACCCGGCGGCACCCTGGCGACCTGGGCCTTCCTCGCCTATGCGACCCTGGGTTATGCGCTCGGCGTCTGGCTGCTCACGCAACCGGAGCCGTTGCTCGCCGCCCTCGGCGTGCTGCTGACGGCACACACCCTGGTGATCGCGGCCTATTTCATCCACGAATTCGCGCACATGACGGTGTTCCGTGCACGCGCGACCAACGAACGCTTCGGGGCGATCATGGCCTGGATCACCGGCGCCTGCTACGCCTCCTTCGACAGCCTGCGCCGCAAGCATCTGCGCCACCACGCCGACCGTGCGGACATCATCACCTTCGACTACCGCGGCTTCCTGCGCCGCCTGCCGGCGCCGCTGCGCGGGCTCGTGTTCGGCCTGGAATGGCTGTACGTACCGGCAGTGGAGCTGCTCATGCACGGCTTCGTCATCGCACTGCCGTTCATCTCCGCGGAACGCCGCAGCGAACGCGGACGCGTGCTGCGCGTACTGGCGATCCGCCTCGCGCTGTTCGCCGCGCTCGGCTTCTACGCGCCTCGCGCGCTGTGGCTGTACGCCCTCGCCTACCTGCTGTTTCTCAGCGTGCTGCGCTTCGTCGACGCCTTCCAGCACACCTACGAGGCCTATCCGCTGCTCGACAGCGGCAAGCCGCCCGAGATGCCGGCTCGCGACCGCGAGTACGAATACCGCAACACCTATTCCAATCTGGTGTCGGTCGCGCACCCCTGGCTCAACCTGCTGACCCTCAACTTCGTCTACCACAACGCCCACCACGCGCGCGCCAGCGTGCCCTGGTTCCGCCTGCCGGCGCTGCACCGCGATCTGTACGGCGCGTCCGACCCGCAGGTGCTGCCGATGCGCGAGTTGCTGCGCACCTATCACCGCAATCGCATGGCCCGCATGCTCGACGGCGACTACGGCACGGTCGGCGAAGGTCCGGGGCGGGCCGACGGCTTCGTCGGCGCGGTCGGCGTCTCCTTCCTCACGGCGGTGTGACGTGCAGATCGACCTGAGCGGCAGGACCGCCCTGGTCACCGGCGCCGCCAGCGGCATCGGCCGGGCCACCGCGCTGGCCCTCGCGGAGGCCGGCGCGCGGGTGGCGGTCAACCACCTAGACCGCGCGGCCGAGGCCGATGAGGTGGTCGACCGGCTGCGCGCGCTGGGCGCGCGCGCCATCGCCTGCGAGGCGGACGTCTCCGACGGCGCCCAGGTCGGGGCAATGATCGACAAGGTCGTGGCCGCGCTCGACGGCATCGACATCCTGGTCAACAACGCCGGCATCATCCTCGAACGCCCCTTCCTCGACATGGACGAGGCGGACTGGGACCGCGTACTCGGCACCGACCTCAAGTCCGTGTTCCTGTGCTGCCGCGCCGCCCTGCCGGACATGCTGGCCCGCGGCGGCGGCTGCATCGTCAACGTCGCCTCGGAGCTGGGCTATCTCGGCCGCGCCGGTTACGCCGCCTACACCAGCGCCAAGGCCGGCGTGATCGGGCTCACCCGCTCGCTGGCGCGCGAGTTCGCGCCCACGATCCGCGTCAACGCGGTCGCGCCCGGCCCCGTCGCCACGGCCATGCTCGACCCCTCGCTGATGAGCCCCGAGGTGATCGCCCGCGAAACGGACATTCCCCTCGGCCGCCTCGGCCAGCCCGAGGAGATCGCCGCCAGCGTCGTCTTCCTCGCCTCGCCGCTCGCCTCGTTCTACTGCGGACAGACGCTGGGGCCGAACGGCGGCGCACTGATGACCTGACCCCGGAGCCGAAACCGATGAGCGAAGTCCGCATGGAACGCATGAGCTGGGTGGAGTACCGCCGCCGCGTCGAGACCGACGATCCGGTGGTGTTCCTGCCCTGCGGGTCGCTGGAACAGCACGGGCCGCACCTGCCGCTGGGGGTGGATGCGATGCTCTCCACCGCGGTCGCCTGCGAGGCGGCGCGCCGCTGCGGCGGCATCGTCGCCCCCGCGCTGGCCTACGGCTACAAGTCGCAGCCGCGCTGCGGCGGCGGCCAGCATTTTCCCGGCACCACCAGCCTCGACGGCGACCACCTCAGCCAGCTCGCGCGCGACGTGATCCGCGAGTTCGCCCGTCACGGCGTGCGCAAGCTCGCCCTCGTCGACGGCCACTACGAGAACCAGTGGTTCCTGATCGAGGGCATCGATCTCGCCCTGCGCGACCTCGGCCGCGACTGCGGCCTGCGCGTGCTGCGCACCGAATACTGGGATTTCTGCACCGAGGACGTGCTCGGCGAGGTGTTCCCCGACGGCTTTCCCGGCTTCGCCCTGGAGCACGCCGCCGTCATCGAAACCTCGCTGATGCTGCACTTCCACCCGGACCTGGTGTGGACCGACCGCATTCCCGACGACGGCCCCGCCGAATTCCCGCCCTACGACCTCTACCCGCCCGAGACCGAGCGCGTGCCGCCCTCCGGCGTGCTGTCCTCGGCGCGCGGCGCCAGCGCCGCCAAGGGCGCCCTGCTGGCCGAGGCGGTCTGCGGCGGCCTCGCGCAGGCGGTCGCCGCGGCCTTCGCGTGACCGGACCCGCCGCGTGGCCGCCGACATCGCCCTGCTGGTGATCGACATGCAGCGCGACTTCTGCGAGCCGGGCGGCTACGCCGCGCAGGCCGGGCTCGACGTCGCGCGCCTGCGCGCGCCCATCCCGCACATCGCTCGCCTGCTGGACGCGGCGCGGGCACAGGGCCTGACCGTGGTGCACACCCGCGAGGGCCACCGCCCCGATCTCGCCGACCTTACCCCGGCGAAGCGCGACCGCTGCGCGGCGGCGGGCGCGCCGGTCGGCGATCCCGGCCCGCTCGGCCGGCTGCTGGTGTGCGGCGAATACGGCCAGGACATCGTGGACGAACTGGCGCCGCTGCCCGGCGAAACGGTGATCGACAAGCCCGGCTACAGCGCCTTCCACGCCACCGATCTCGACCGGCACCTCGCGGCCGCCGGCATCCACCGGCTGGTGATCGCCGGCGTGACCACCGACGTCTGCGTACACTCCACCCTGCGCGCGGCCGTCGATCTCGGCTACCGCTGCACCACCGTCGCCGACGCCTGCGCGGCGGCCGACCCCGCGCTGCACACGGCCGCCCTCGCGATGATCCGCGGGGAAGGCGGCGTGTTCGGCGCGGTCGCCGATACCGACACCGTCCTGCGCGCCTGGCGCACCGAGCACCCCGGAGACGACGCATGACCCGCAGCATCCGACTCGCCCCGCTGCTGACCGGCATCCATCGCTACGAGAAGACCCTGTCAACGCGCAACCGCGGGCATGGGATCTTCATCGAGGCACCCATCCTCGCCTACCTGATCGAGACGCCGCAGGGCCGCATCCTGTACGACGTCGGCTGTGACTACGGCAAGCTCAGCGATCCCGCGCGGCGCGCGCGCTACTACGACCATGCGGCCTTTCCGTTCGGACCGCCGGAGATGCGCGAGGAGGACCGCCTGCCGAGCCGGCTCGCGCGTCTCGGGCTCGCCCCCGCCGACATCGACCTCGTGTTCGTCGGTCACCTGCACTTCGACCACGCCGGCGGGCTGTGCGAGGTCTGCGGCGCGGAAATCCACGTGCACCGGCGCGAATGGGAGGCGGCGCGCGCGCAGGCCGACGAGGCCTACTTCCAGGACGATTTCGCCGGCGACTACCGCTGGCGCTACGCGGACGGCGAATACGAACTCGCCCCCGGCGTGCGCGCCATCGAAAGCCCCGGCCACACCGCCGGACACATGTCGCTCTACGTCGAGCTGCCCAAGGGCCCGCCGATCATTCTTGCCGGCGACGCGGCCGACCTCACCGAGAACCTGGAGGACGAGATCGCGCCGGGGCTGTGCTGGCAGGACCGCGAGGACATGGCGGTCGCGAGCATCCGCAAACTCAAGCGCACGGCGCAGGAGACCGGCGCCGTGCTATGGCCCAACCACGACATGGCCTTCTGGCGTTCGCGCAAGCCGTTTCCCGGGTTCTACGACTAGTAGACCCCCTTAGGCATCCCGGCAGAGCGCCTCGCGGAAATACAGGTCGGCGATCTCCTCGGCCGTGACGGGTTTGCTGAACAAGAATCCCTGGCCGTAACGGCAGCCCTGCGCGCGCAGCCAGTCGCACTGCGCCTGGGTCTCGATGCCCTCGGCCAGCGAGCGCAGACCGAGGCTGTGCGCGAGCTGCACCGTGGCCACCACGATGGCGTCATCGTCGTTGTCGCCGGGCACGCCGTCGACGAAGGAACGGTCGATCTTGAGCGTGTCGATGGGCAACGACTTCAAACGGCTGAGCGAGGAATATCCGGTGCCGAAATCGTCCAGGGCGATGCTGTAACCGGCGGTATGGAAGGACTGCACCACGGATTCCATGTGCTGCGGATCTTGGCCCATCACGCTTTCGGTAATTTCCAACTCGACGTAGCGGCTGTCCACGCCGGTGCGCTCAATCACCTCGACAATGCGATCAGCAACTCCACTGTGCCACAGTTGGCGGGCCGAAAGATTGACCGCCACCTTGAGCGGAACGCCCGCTTCATGCCATGCACGCGTCTGCCGAAAGGCCTGATCGAGCACCCATTCGCCTAGCGGCAGAATCAGTCCGGTATCCTCGGCGACCGGGAGGAAATCGCCGGGCAGCAGCAATTTTTCTCCATCCTGCCAACCGGCGAGCGGGAGCGAAGATCACGTCCTCGGGTTGCTCGATCGCCACACCCCAGCCCAGTGAAGGGTAGACGGCAGGGCTCTGGATGACGTGCGTCGCGAGCATCGCGCGGTCGTCATGATGCACCAGATGCACAACCTCGATTTCGCCGGAACTCGCCAGTCTGCGTTGGATCGCCGCATGCTCATCCGTATGGGTATGCGGCTGTTGCCCCATGTTGGGTGCGTAGCTAGCAAGGACATCACCAGCGCGGTCGAACAGATAAATATCCCCGGTGCGAAAACCGTGCTTGAGCATGCCGGCTATGGCAGGCCAGTGATATAGCGCCACTATCACTCCGGTCACGGGATCCTCTACCTCCATCCCACTGGGTGAAGGCTTTTTCTCCTGTTCGGCACGAATCGGGGCAGCGAATACCAGAATCGGCTCGCCGTTCTTGGTCCGGCGACGCAGCAGGCCACCGAACGTCTCTCCGCCCAGGGCCCGACGAAATGCCGAGGCGTAGAGGGTATCCAGCACATTACCTCCGCCCTGTTGCACCTGACCGGCGCTCAGCAGCTTGTCGCCCTGTCGGTCGAACACCTCTAGACCGTCCCAGGGTCCGGTGTACTCGGCACGATCGGCCAATTCCTGGCTCAGCAGCAGGGTGTTACTGGACGTTCGCTCGACGGGGAAGGTGACATACAGTTTGAGAAATGCATCCTCGGTCAGGATGCGCACGATCGAGAGCATCATCGACCTTGTTGAGAATCCCATGAGACGCTGCCAGCTGGCTATTGATGGCATCTTCCTGGAGCACGTTGCTCATGGTGCGATAGCTCAAGGCGCCCAGCACCCCTGCCGTCACGCAGGCGGCCACAACCACCACCAGGCCGAACTTGAAGCTCAGTCTCATTCTTGTCTCCGCCGGAGAAGCGAATTCGCAGACCCCAGACGCCGGCCTGATCGAGACACCCTCCTTAATTCTCTTCTGAGACTAATACCCAACAACCCAAATCGCCAGGCAAATGGGCAATCTCACGGTCGCCGATTGCAGCCCCGGTTCCTCGCAGACGCTATACTCCAACAATAAGAATTTGTTATAAATTTCCTGAGCGACAATCAACCGTCTGGGAAGCTTGCTGGCGCACCGAATAACGGCGCCCAACCCTGAACCGGGAGCATCCATGCGTCGTAATCTTCCCCAGGGGCAAGGCCATCGCGAATTCGCACTGCGCTATTGGCGGCCACTCCTCATCGCCTGTCTGGCGCTATTCACCTGGCTGAACAGCCAAGATGCCTGCGCAGGGCGCATGATTCGGGTCGGCGTCTATGAGAACCCACCCAAGATATTCATTGAGAACGGTCGAATTTCAGGCATCTTCGGTGACCTGCTATATGCCATTGCCGACCGCGAGGGTTGGCAGGTACAGCCGGTGGCCTGCACATGGCGCAAGTGTCTGCAGGAGCTTCGCGAAGGCAAAATCGATCTGATGCCGGACGTTACCTACAACGAGGAACGCGCCAGATTTCTCGATTTCGGCTCAATCCCCGCGCTGCATGGCTGGTCCGAACTTTACCGCAACCCCCACGTGATGATCGTCACGGTGCACGATCTGGTCGGTAAACGGATCGGCGTGCTCGCCGATTCCAGCCAGGAGCGCTATCTGCGCCAGATGCTGCACGATTTCGGTGTGCGCAAGGCCGGCATCGTACCCCTGGATAGTCTCGACCAAGCATTTGCCCAAGCAGCACAGGGCAATATCGACGCCGTGGCCACGAATTATTTCTTCGGTGACATCGCAGCACGGCGCTACGGCCTCAAGGCCACACCGATCATCTTCCAACCCAGCCAGCTTTATTTCGCGGTCCCCAAGGGAACCAATCGGGACCTGCTTGAGGCCATCGATTTCTATCTCGGCCAGTGGATCACCACACCCGAGTCGCCCTATTACCGGATATTGGAACACTGGAAGGCCGCGGTCGGCGAAACCCATATTCCGGCCTCCGTCTGGTGGAGCGTGGGTCTGCTTAATCTGCTGCTGGTACTGGCGCTCGTCACCATGTGGCTGCAGCGACGCCAGGTACTGGCACAGGGCCGCCACCTACAGATCACGGAGGCCAAGCTCGCCGTGATCCTCGACAGCGTGGATGCCTGCATTTTCATCAAGGACGAAGACCTGCGCTATCAGTATGTGAACCATCGACAGACCTTGCGTCTAGACCGCGATTCCGAGGCGATTCTCGGGCAGACCGACGATGCCCTGTTCGATAGCGAAACCGCCGAGCGCATGCACACTGAGGATCAGCACGTGCTCGTCAGCGGAGAAACCTTGACCATCGAAGAACAAGGTACGGGCAATCCGCGCGCAACCGGTCGCACCTACCTGACCGTTAAACAACCACTGCGCGACGAACGCGGCAGGATTTACGCCTTGTGCGGCATCTCGACGGATTTCACCGCACACAAACGTGCCCAGGAAAAGATCCATCAGCTCGCTTTCTACGATCCACTCACCGGCCTGCCCAACCGTGCCCTGCTGCTCGACCGCGCCCGTCATGCCCTCGACGACTATGCGCGGGAACGTTCGCTCGGCGCCCTGCTGTTCATCGATCTCGACAACTTCAAGGTACTCAACGACACCCTGGGGCATGCGCACGGCGACCGTCTGCTCGAGCTGGTGGCCGCCCGTCTCGGTGCCCTAGTCAGACGCAACGATACCCTGGCGCGCCTGGGCGGCGACGAGTTCGTGCTGCTGATGGAACGCCTGGGCAGCGACTTGGACGCGGCCATTGCGCGTACCGAAGGCGTCGCGCGTCAGCTACTCGACTCCTTCGCCGATCCATTTCTGCTGAACGGCAACCGCCACAACATCACCACCAGTATCGGCGCGGCGCTGTTTTCCGAAGTCGGCAACCGTGTCGACGAGTTGCTCAAACGCGCCGATATGGCCATGTACGAGGCCAAGGCCGCCGGGCGCAATCAGGTCAAGTTCTTCGATCCTCTGATGCAGGCCTCGCTGTCCGCGCGCGCGGCCCTGGAGACGGAACTGCGCGAGGCGATCACCCACCGACATTTCCTGCTCTACTACCAGCCGCAAGTCGATGCCTCTGGCCTGCTCATCGGCGCCGAGGCCCTGTTGCGCTGGGAGCATCCGCACAAGGGGCTGATCACCCCTGGTAGATTCATCGCCGAGGCCGAGTCCTCGGGGCTTATTATTGCCATCGGCCAATGGATTCTGCGCACTGCCTGCGAGCAGCTCGTGACCTGGAGCCAGCAGCCGGGGTATGCCGATCTGCCGTTGTCGGTCAACGTCAGTGCACGGCAGTTCCACCACCCGGATTTTGTGGCCGACGTCCTGCACATCCTCAAGGAAACCGGGGCCAACCCCGAACGCTTAGGCCTGGAACTGACTGAAACCCTCCTCGCCGAGGATATGGATACCCTGATCGAAAAGATGAAGGCATTGCGCACACATGGCATACGCTTTTCACTCGACGATTTTGGCACCGGCTACTCTTCCCTGAGCTACCTCAAGCGCCTGCCGCTGGATCAACTCAAGATCGACCAGTCCTTCGTCCAGGACCTGCTCGACGACCCCAACGATGCGACCATCGTGAAGACCATTCTGGCTCTCGGCAGCAGCCTGGATCTCGAGGTCATCGCCGAAGGTGTAGAGACGGCGGCACAGCGTGACGCCCTGCTCACCTTCGGCTGCCATTGCTTCCAGGGCTATTTCTTCGGGCACCCGGGACCCGCGGAAAAACTCCCCTCGACCCTCGATCCATGATCTGACGCGCTTCGGCATTGCCCTGAGAACCTTGTGGACATAGGATTGTCCTACCCACTGGACCGCACCACCGAATCACCCGGCGGTTCGCCACTCCGCTGCGGAGCGAGACACATGGAACTGCGTCAACTGGGCCGGCAAGGCCCCCGCACCGGCACCCTGGGCCTCGGCTGCATGGGCATGTCCGGCATGTACGGCCCGGCCGATCACGCCATTGCCATCCGTACCATCCATGCCGCGCTCGACGCCGGCATCACGCTACTCGACACCGGCGACTTCTACGGCATGGGGCACAACGAGCTGCTGATCGCCGAGGCACTGAAGGATCGGCCGCGCGATGCCGTACAGATCAGCGTGAAGTTCGGCGCCTTGCGCGACCCGGCCGGCGGCTGGGGCGGCTATGACGCGCGCCCCGCGGCCCTCAAGAACTTTCTCGCCTATTCGCTGCAGCGCCTGGGTGTCGATCATATCGACATCTACCGCCCTGCACGACTCGACCCGCAAGTGCCCATCGAGGATACCGTCGGCGCCATCGCGGACATGGTCCAGGCCGGCTATGTGCGCCATATCGGTCTTTCCGAGGTCAGCTCCGCGACCTTGCGCCGCGCCGCTGCCGTGCACCCGATCAGCGACCTACAGATCGAATACTCGCTGATCTCACGCGACATCGAACACGGCATCCTCCAGACCTGCCGCGAGCTCGGCATCGGCATCACGGCCTACGGCGTGCTTTCGCGCGGACTGCTCAGCGGGCGCTGGCGCCCCGGCGCCTCGAAACCGGGCGACGGCCGCGGACGCTTCCCTCGCTTCCAACCCGGCAATGTCGAACGCAACATCGCGCTGGCCGACACCCTCACCCGCTTCGCCGCGATCAAGGGCGCCACCGGCGCGCAGATCGCCATCGCCTGGGTCGCCGCACAGGGCGAGGACATCGTCCCGCTCGTCGGCTCGCGCACCCCTGGCCAACTCGCCGAGGCCCTGGCCGCGCTCGAACTCGAACTCACCGCCACCGATCTCGCCGAACTGGATCGCGCCCTGCCCGAGCACGCCGTCGCCGGCGGGCGTTATCCGGAGTCCATGCTGGCGAGCCTCGACAGCGAACGAGGCGATGCGGTAGCCGACTGATTCTTAACTCCCGCAGCCCCGCTGGGGCTTCGGGACACAGACCCGGCTATTTCTCACCCAACAGCTGAATCGCAAAGCGGACCAGATCCCGCCCGCTGTCAAGCTGCAGCTTGTCCTTGAGATTGGCGCGATGGGCTTCGATGGTCTTGGTGCTGCGATTCAGCTTTTCGGCGATGTCCCGGGTGCCGAATCCCAGGGCGATCAGATGCAGTATCTCGAACTCGCGCTCCGTGATCCCGGCGATCTGGTCCGACTTGCCTCGCGCATTCGACATCAGCTGCTGGGCTGCCCGGTTGAGCATACCGGCGCTGAGGTAGACGTTTCCGTCCAGCACCTGGCGCACCGCCGACAGGATGTGCTCGGTACCTTCCTGCTTCATGAGGTAGCCGTTGGCGCCGGCGCGCAGGGCCCGTTCGGCGAACAGCGCCTCGTCGTGCATGCTCAGGGTCAGAATGGCCAGTTGGCGATAGTTCTGCCTCAGCGTCTTGATCAGATTGAGTCCCGAGCCGCCGTTCAATGAGATGTCGACGATTGCGAGGTCATGCTCGCATTCCGCCATCGCCGCCAGCGCGCTGTCCTTGTCCGAGGCCTCGCAGCAAACATGGAATTCGTCATAAAGCCCCAGGAACTTGGCTATCCCTTCGCGCACGATCGGATGATCGTCGACGATCAGGATCCGCGCCGGGGGCTTCGAGCTTGCCGGCATCGTCGATGCGCTCATGGATTCGCTTCCACCGGGCAGACGACCGTCACCGTTGTGCCCACCTGGGGCTCGCTGTGGATACTCAGGGTGCCATCCAGCAGGCTGGCCCGATATTGCAGATTGTGCAGTCCCATCCCTCGCGCCTTCTCGTTCGATCCGTTCATCCAATCGGAGCCCGGGTCGAAACCCACGCCATCGTCGCTGACTGTCAGCCGGTACAGGCCGTCGACCTGACTCAGTTCGATCCTGAGGTTGCGGGCCTGTCCGTGTGTGATCGCATTGTTCACCGCTTCCTGCGCCATGCGGTAGAGGTTTATCGCCAAAAACGACCTCTGTAGCTCCACGTCGGGATCGGCGTGGAAGTCGCAGGAAACGCCCTGCAGTGCACGCGTGTTTTCCGCCAGATGGCCCAATGCCGTGACCAGGCCATGCGCCTCCAGCACGGCCGGGTAGAGGTTCCGCGCAAAGGCGCGCACCATCTTCGTGGCTTCATTGATCGAATCGACGATGCGTTTGGCCGCCACGGCCTCGGTGCGCCCCTCAGCCTGGAGCTGCTGATGCAAGGTGGCGCAGAAAAACGCCGTACTCGTCAAATGCTGGCCTAGGCCATCGTGCAATTCCATGCCGATGGTTCTTTGTTGCCTTTCGTCGGCCTGCAGCAGTTCGCTTTCCAGATGCTTGCGCTCCGCGATCTCGCGTTTCAACTGCTGATTGGCCTGCGCCAATTCCGCGGTCCGCTCCTGAACCCGGCTTTCCAGCCCATCCCGGGACTGGGTCAGCTCCTCTCGCGCCACCCGTTGCTCATTGCCCATGGCGGCCAGCAGCAAGCCGATCATCGACATGACATTGATGAACAGACAGAGCAGCAGCAGATTATCGAGCGGGGTAGAAGCCGAAAAGGGTCCGATCCCGTGCTTGGTCCCCCAGATGGCCGATACGGCCACAATGGGGTTCAACAATGCGGCACCCCACATGCCGAAGCGCAGCGCGCCCCAGATGATGAAGGGGAAAATGGCTAGCGCGGCGGGATAGTAGCCATGCCCATGCTTGGTGGGTGTACCGAATATCACGAACAGCAGCGTCAGCATCATTCCCAGCAGGACCACGCCTTCAAGCAGGCGTGCTCGCGATGGCCTGGGAAGCGCATGCGTCAGCACCACCAGCAGGATGGGCGCCACTGCCAGCACGCCCAGCATGCCGGCCACCCACCATTTGAGGAAATACCATCCCATTTCATGCGCGGGTACCAGCCCGGCCAAATGCAATACGGCCAGCCCCGGCAAGGCACTGAAGGTCGTCGCCAGGATGGCGGACAGGGAAACCAGTGCGAACACGTCCTGACGGCGGCTCAGGCTCAGATTGAAATCGGTCAGGTTACGCAGCAGGTAGGCCCCGCCGAGATATTCCAGGTTGTCGCAAAGTGCGATGGCAACAGCCACGCCCGAAGGCAGACCCAGCGACAGATTCAGGAAAAACGAACCGATGGCGATCCCGTAAAACATCCGGTAGCCGAAGGCCAGCATGGCAACCAGGGACAGACCGCTGGGCGGCGATATGACGGTCACGTAGGAATGATCGATGGACAGCATCACCCCGACTCGACCCATGACGAAGAAGAGGACGGCCACGCCAACCTGTCGTGACAGGTCGGCGAACAACGCTTTGGACCTCAACACATTCACGGACACACGGCCCGAGGTGGCGACTCGCATATGAAAGGATCGGCAAACATGAGAATGATGGGACTTACTAATGCGAATTAGGGGTTTTACCTAATTCAGCGAAGCCGCCTGCTCCAGTAAAGTTTTCCATGGCTGTATTCGGATGGTTATCCCTCGGCATATTCCCAAGGGGCAGGGTTTCGAGCAAGCACAATCCGACACCACGGCTGCGCAGAATACACGGCTGCGCCTCTTTCGCGAACAGGCCGAATCCGGCGCCGGCGAAAGACAGCCATCCACAGCAGATTGACGATGCGGATTGGGTATTACGCAAGCACGGTACGACATCTATCGCGCCTGCCTGTAACACCCTCTCGCAAACAAATTACGCGCGTCCAAGGCGGCTTCGAGGCCGACGGACCGCAGATATCAGGCATGCGCCCTCGCCGCATAACACCCATATGCAACCCGCGAGCGGGTCAGCATGGGAATAGGTCTGCATGGCCCGCGAAATTCAAAACCAGAAACCACTACAACCTTCACCGAGGCAATACCGAGATGCAAGCTAACAGCCTGGAAAACATTCAAACCCGAGGAAAAACCGTCACCAGACAGCGCAGGCACACTGGCCCCACGGAAAGCATGTCGCGCGCCCTGAAATCACTGGCGCATCCGTTGAGGTTGGCATTGCTCGACACGCTGGGCGACAAGGAAATGAGCACCAAGGAACTTCAGCAGCAGGTCGGCTCAACACAGCAGAATGTCTTGCAGCATCTCGGCATCCTGCACGATGGGGGCTGGGTCGCGAGACGGCGCATCGGGCCATCATACATTTATCGCGCCAATACCACCGGCACCACTGAAGTATACGAACTCATCAAGGATATTATTTACCCGTCGTGATCCCCGCAGGCACAGGGAAAGACACCACGGGTAAGACAACAGCCGTGCCATAGCGGTTACGCAATCGCGAAAGCCGGTCCCATCACGGTCCATTGATCTACTCGGAACGATGCGACTCGTGCGAAGAAGGCCCCGGCGAAACCGGGGCCTTCTTCGTTTCCGAAACCTCCCCGCATAGGCTCGAAATACGCACGCCTAATTCATCGACAGACTGGTAATCTTAAGCACACTGCCCAACGGACAACTGATGTGGACATCCGCCACGCCCGCATCGAGGATGCCGAGACCGTCGTACAACTGTATCTCGGCTACGACCGTCCACCCGAACCCGCTATCGCCCCCGCCGACCTCGTGCGCTTGTTCGCGGATATCACCCGTACCGGCTATATCGCGGTCGCGGACGACGACGGTGAAATCGTCGGTTCCTACACGCTGTATTTCTGCGCCTCGCTGGCACGCGGCGGACGCCCGTTCGCAGTGATCGAAAACGTCATAGTCGCCGCGCACCGACGCCGCCAGGACGTCGGACGCGCCCTCATGGCGCACGCACGCGATGCGGCACATGACGCGGGGTGCTACAAGGTCATGTTGGCAACCGGTGCCCGCCGGCCGCAGAATCTGGCGTTCTACGAATCCTGCGGTTTCAGCGGAGACAAGGTCGGTTTCCAGATACGCTTCGATGCCTGACGACCGCAGGAGTCACACGCAGCCCAACCCGGGTCCGGATCTATGAGGACGAACACATGAGCGAACAACCCAAAATCGCCCGCAAGGGCCCCTACGCCGTCGCCGTGGAGGCCAACAAATCCTACTTCTGGTGTGCCTGCGGATACAGCCGCCAGCAGCCCTTCTGCGACGGCTCGCACACGCGCGGCGGATTCACCCCACTGCAGTTCACCGCGGAACGCACGGAAACCGTCTATCTGTGCGGCTGCAAGCGCACCGGCAACCCGCCCTTCTGCGACGGTACGCACGAAACCTTGTAATCGACCGCGCAAATCCGATGCGACCTGTTGGCCGCCGCGGTCCGCTCAGCTACGCTTGACCATTCGATCCGCTGGACAGAGGCAATCAGGTGGACACCCCATCGGGCTTACGCAACCCGGGCGTCATGGCCGCGCTGGCCGCCGCCCTGCTGTTCGGCGCGGGCACACCGCTGGCCAAGGCGCTGCTGAGCGACGTCGGGCCGTGGCTGCTCGCCGGCCTGCTCTACCTCGGCTCGGGCATCGGCCTGATGGCCTACCGCATCGTCACGCGCGCCCCGCGCGTGTCCATTTCGCGTACCGAAGTCCTCTGGTTCGCCGGCGCCGTGGCGGCCGGCGGCATCGTCGGGCCGGTACTGTTGATGTTCGGCCTGACCCGCATGCCGGCCACCGGGGCGTCGCTGCTGCTCAATGCCGAGAGCGTGTTCACCGCACTGCTGGCCTGGTTCGCCTTCAAGGAGAATTTCGACCGGCGCATCGCCCTGGGCATGGCCGCCATCGTTCTGGGCGCGGTGGTAATCAGCTGGCCGGGCGAGGCCCGCTTCGCCGGATGGTGGCCCGCACTGGCGATCCTGGGCGCCTGCCTTGCCTGGGGCATCGACAACAACCTGACACGCAAGGTCTCGCTCAGCGACGCCGCGTGGATCGCCGGCATCAAGGGCCTGGTCGCGGGCATCGTCAATCTCGGGCTGGCACTGGCGCTGGGCGCCACCCTGCCGAGCCCGTCCGCGATCGCCGGGGCGATGCTCGTCGGCCTGATGGCCTACGGCGTCAGCCTGACGCTGTTCGTCGCCGGGCTGCGCCACCTCGGCACGGCCCGTACCGGCGCGTATTTCTCGGTGGCGCCGTTTTTCGGCGCCGCCCTCGCGGTACTGATGGGCGAACCCTTCACCCTCAAGCTGCTGGTCGCCGGCGCGTTGATGGGCCTGGGCACCTGGCTGCACCTGACCGAGCATCACGCACACCGGCATACGCACGAGGCGCTGCTGCACGAACACGCGCACGTCCACGACGAACACCACCAGCACACGCACCCGTTTCCCGTCGCCCCCGACACCCGACACAGCCATGCCCACCGGCACGAGCCGCAGACGCACGCCCACGCACACTTTCCCGACGCGCATCACCGCCATGGCCACTGACTGCGTCGACGCGGGCGCGTTGACCCCACAAACCGCCATGCACCAGTCGGCCTGAGCCGATGAACAGCCGTTCCCGGCCGCCCGCTAGGCGCATACCGATCCCGAGCCCCGAGTGGGACGCGATCGCCGCCGACGTCAAACGGGCCATGCGCCAGACCGCAAAGCTGAACCGGCTCGGCTTCGAGGACGCTGCGCAAATCCGGGCGCTGTTCGGCGAATTGACCGGCCAACCGGTCGACGAGACCTTCAAGCTGATCCCGCCGTTTCATACGGAATGCGGGCGCAACATCCGCATCGGGCGCAAGGTCATCATCAACCAGGGCTGCACCGTCTACGACATGGGCGGGGTGGAGATCGCCGATCTGGTGATGATCGGACCGAACGTGAGCCTGATCACCGCGAGCCACCCGCTCGACCCGGCCGAGCGGCGCGCCTTTATCGAGGTCAGACCCATCGCCATCGGCAGGAACGTCTGGATCGCCGCCGGCGCGACCGTCCTCGGCGGCGTGAGCATCGGCGAGAACGCCGTGGTGGGCGCCGGTGCCGTGGTCACCCGGGACGTCCCGCCGAACACCTTCGTGGCCGGCGTGCCAGCCAGGGTCGTACGCGAACTCGGCGACGAAGCCGGCGGTTGATGCATACACAGCCTTCGTCCATCCATCCGCCGGACTTGCCCCCCTTGCACCACCGGCAGTAAGGGCGTTCCGCTCATCTTCACCGTACCGTGGTCAGTTTCTACTCGCATCAAGAAGTGCATTTCTCTATCTTGGGTATCTTATATGAGCGAACCTCAGCTTCGCATGGCACGAAATTGGATTTCGCCAATCAAGCCGCTAATATTCCACATATTTCTTAAAAACCATGCGAAATTTACGTGAAAAACACACGCATGCCGAATAAAAATATATATGTAAAATCAAAAGGTTAGTAACACAACCATCCTGGCCCGCCTCTTGCTCACATCCCCCCTGCTACCTGCAGTCGAAAGCTAACTCAGGACACGCAGAGGAGATTGACCATGTCACTCAAACAGCAGTTGGAATCCGACTTCGAGAGCCGCAAGCATTGGGCGCTGCGTCGGCAGATGGGCATCCCGAACAATCGCAGGCTTTGGGTCTGCGCCTGCATGGACGAACGCCTGCCCGTGGACGAAGCGCTCGGCATCCGCGGCGACCACGGCGACGCCCACGTGTTCCGCAATGCGGGCGGGCTGATCACCGATGACGCGATCCGTTCCGCCATGCTCACCTGCAACTTCTTCGGTACCGAGGAAATCGTCATCATCAACCACACCGAGTGCGGCATGATGTCGGCGCACACGGACACCCTGGTTCGCGCACTGCGCGAAAAGGGGATCGACGTCGACAAGGTGCAGCTCGACCCCGACCTGCCCGAGCTGACCCTCAGGGAAGGCTCGTTCGGCAAATGGATCAAGATGTTCAGCGACGTCGACGAAGTCTGTGCGCGTCAGGTCGAATACGTGCGCAATCACCCCCTGATCCCGGATCACGTCACCGTCAGCGGCTGGATCTGGGAGGTGGAAACAGGGCACCTACGTCCGCCGCATTTCCGCGTAGGCGAAAAGGTGAACACCAACAAGGCCATGGGCGCCAAATAAACCGTCGGCTGCAGGTAGCACTTCACCCGACTGGAGACACGCCATGCCGATCTATGATTTCGCCTGCCGCGACTGCGGCACGAGCTTCGAATCCGTCTGCGCCTACGGTGCACCGAACCCCGGCTGCCCGGCCTGCGGCGCACCCACCGACCGCCTGCCGTCGGCCCCCGCCCTGCATGGCCGCATGGCCTGCGGTCGAGAAGAGGCCATGCGCAGCCTCAAGACCGGCACCACACACTGCCCGGCCTGTGCAGCTGGCCGTCCGCATAACCACAACCACTAAGGATGCGCAAGACCGTTTCAGCGCCTAGACTTTCTGCCTCGCCATACAAGCCGGTGAATGTCATGACCGCACATCGCCCGCCACCGCTCACCCCCACGGCCTTTCTGCAGACCTTTATCGCACAAAGCATCAATGTGGCTGGTCAGTTGTGCAGCCTCGAGGATCGCGACCGGCAACGCTATATCGAGCACCTCGGACTCGCTGCTGCAAGCTGTATGGAATCCGCCGGCCGCGTCTGTCAGTCGATCGATGCCGATGCACCACTGGATCAGGCACGCTATGCCAATCTTATTGTCGAAATCAAAAACCACATCGGTGGACAATTCCAGATCCTGGAGCACACACGGGGACATATCACCGTAGTGAACCACGTCTGTCCATTCGGCGAGGCCGTGAAACAGGCTCCCGAGTTGTGTCGCATGACCTCCAGCGTGTTTGGTGCCATCGGAGCGCGCAATTTCGGCTATGCCAAGGTCCATCTCAGCAAACGCATAGCCGTCGGCGATGGCTGCTGCGAAGCTCGGGTATACCTCGAATCCGCACTGGCGACCGACAAACCCGGCGATGAATACCACGCACACGATGGGGCCGTCAGCTCAGGCCTCTCAGGCAGCGAGGACCCTGAACTGCAGCGCCGGCTAGGAGATACCTGGTGTGCTGCACAGCACGCATCCGGGCGAAAACTGCCGGGTATGCGCATCGTGGCCGAATCGCGCGCCATGCGCGCGGCACTGGACGCCGCGCGCACGGTCGCGCCGACGGACGCCAGCGTGCTAATTACCGGAGAAACCGGTGTCGGCAAGGAGGTCGTCGCACGTACCATCCACGTGCTGAGCCCACGTCGCGACAACCCCTTCGTCACCCTCAACTGCGGCGCCATTCCGGAAGGGCTGGTGGAAAGCGAGCTGTTCGGCCACGAGCGCGGCGCCTTCACAGGCGCCTGCGACGTGCACCGCGGCTTTTTCGAGCGCGCCGATGGGGGCACGCTGTTCCTCGACGAAATCAACTCGCTGCCGTTGGCGGCACAGGTGAAATTGCTGCGCGTACTCCAGGAAGGCGCCTTCGAGCGCGTCGGTGGCGCACATACGCAATACGTGGATGTGCGCGTTGTGGCAGCCAGCAATCAGGACCCAGACGAGTTACTGCACGGAGGCCGGCTGAGACACGATCTCTACTACCGCCTGAATGTGGTACCGATCGACATCCCGCCCCTGCGTCGGCGCATCGACGATCTTTCCGCCCTGGCGCAAGCCATCCTGTCGCGGCTTGCGGAAAAATACGACCGCGGCGAAAAACTGCTCGGTCCAGATGCCTGGAGGCAGCTCTTGGCGCACGACTGGCCCGGCAATATTCGCGAACTGGAAAACCGCCTGGAACGCGCCTACCTGTTTACCGAAGGACGGCTGATCGATCGAATCGGTGAACTCGCCCTACCGGAGACCGACGAAAGCGGCGACGGAATACCCCTTCGCGAACTCAAGCGGGAAGCCGCGAATGCGGCGGAGTCACGAGCGATCCGCGACAGCCTGCGCCGCTACCGCGGCCGGGTCAGCGCCGTTGCGCGCGAACTCGGTGTCACACCGCGAGCGGTGCAGCAGAAACTCAAATCGCATGGCATCAAGCCAGCCGAATACCGGCAACCCGAAGACCAGCAACCACACAATCGAACCTGGTGATGAACGGAAATGGCGGACGAAGGTCAGCGCAATTAAGCAATGCACCATCATTCCACTGCGTTGATGTACGACCGCGCTAAGTGCATCACCGATACCTGCTCGTCATCGCATGTTTTTTGCAATTGCTCACACCGCAAGCAGGGGTGAGCAATTGCAAAACATCTCCCGCTCCCCCCTGCAACCGCCAATCATGAGCACGATGGTTGTCAGCACACCAGCGTTTCGGCAAATCCGACCTCATTATTCCTAACCGCCACAAGCTCGGATCACGCTGCCTGGATTCTTCTTGATGGAATCTTGATACGCCTGCCGGAAGTCTCTATGCCGTTTTGACACTCGCGTCCTTAGCATCCTGCCCATGTCTTCGCCAAGGAAGTCGACATGGATTTGATCTGCGGGACCTTACTGACAAGCCTGTTTTTACTCACATTGGGCCTGGTAAGGCTATGCGCCAGGCAAATGAGAGGTGACAGGGCCTTGAACGGGCAGATATGGGCGGCCGGCATTCTCTGCATCGGTCTGTTTGCCTATCTACTCGCCATGCTGCTTTACCCCGAGAAACTGACATGACAACGGGCAACTGGCAGTTGCTTGCAGTCTATCTGGTGTTGTTGACTGCGTTGGGCTGGATTCTTTCATATTGGATCGAGCCGGTAATGGCCGGCCGATTTTCATGGCTACGCCAAGTTGAATCTCCATTATTCCGCTTGATTGGGTTGCGTACTCAGGAGTCGCATGGCTGGTTGCATTACACAACCGGGCTTTTATTGTTCAATGTCCTTGGCGTATTTACGACCTATGGCATCTTGCGCCTGCAGAATGTCCTTCCGTTAAATCCCGCACACCTTCCTGCCGTACCTCCTGGACTGGCGTTCGACACCGCGGTCAGCTTCGTCACCAATACGAACTGGCAGAACTATGGTGGCGAAACCACCATGAGTTATCTCGCACAGATGAGCGCGCTTACTACGCAGAATTTCTTTTCTGCTGCTACCGGATTGGTGATAGCCATCTCACTGATCAGAGCCATGTCAGGAGAATCGGTGCGGCATTTGGGTAATGTGTGGATCGACCTTGCGCGTGCGGTGTTGTGGATTCTCATCCCCCTCTCACTGATTTTTTCTCTGGCGCTTGTCGGGCAGGGCGTGATTCAGAATTTATCCGGATATCGCCAGGTACATACACTCCAGTCGACCCAATTCTCCCCCAAGATCGGGGAGGTCGTCCATTCGGCGGCTGCCCCATCCAACCAGACCATTGCCATGGGCCCTGTGGCCTCCCAGGAAGCGATCAAGCTGCTGGGCACCAATGGGGGAGGCTTTTTCAACGTCAATTCTGCGCATCCATACGAAAACCCGACGGCACTCTCCAACTTCATGGAGATGCTCGCAATTCCGTTGATTTCCGTAGCCCTCGTATTCGCCTTCGGCCGCATGGTCGGAGACCGCCGGCAAGCCTGGGCTCTATACGGCGCGATGGTTGTCTTATTCCTGATATTCACCATTCCGACCATGCTCTTCGAGCAGCAGGGCAATCCTCTGTTGACCCAACTGCACGTCAATCAGCAAGCCTCGGCCTTGCAGAGCGGCGGCAACATGGAAGGCAAGGAGGTGCGTTTCGGCCCAGGCGCTTCGGCACTGTTCGACACGGCGGCAACTGCCACGTCTTGTGGTGCCGTCAACTCGATGCTTGACTCTTACACGCCGTTGGGAGGTGCCGGCCCACTGGCGCTGATGCAGTTGGGAGAGGTGGTATTCGGCGGGGTAGGCTCGGGGTTATACGGCATCTTGATCTACGCCCTGCTCGCCGTTTTCGTGGCCGGCCTGATGATCGGCCGATCGCCCGAATATCTCGGCAAAAAAATCGAAACCTTCGAGATCAAGATGGTATCCATCGCCATTCTGATCAGCCCTTTGCTGGCCCTTCTCGGCACAGCCCTCGCCGTACTCACGCATGCCGGGCGTAGCGCGCCCCTCAATCCAGGCGCTCACGGTTTTACCGAGATTCTCTATGCCCTGACCTCGGCAGCGAACAACAACGGCAGCGCGTTCGCCGGACTATCGGCCGATACCGTTTTCTACAACGTTCTATTAGGCATTGTCATGTGGTTCGGGCGTTTCGGCGTCATCGTGCCTGTACTGGCCATCGCTGGATCTCTCGCAGAAAAGCGACGCCTGCAATCCGGTGTCGGAACGCTACCCACCCATGGTCCGCTGTTCGCGGCTCTTCTGGTCGGATTCATCTTGATGGTCGGACTGCTGAATTTCGTCCCGGCGGACGCACTCGGACCTCTGGCCGAACAATTTTCCATCGCCTCCCGCTGAAACCATCATGAACAGGCAAATCCCCAGCCCCATGCGCTTCGAAGGCTCGTTGATCAGACTCGCGCTGCTCGACGCCCTGCGGAAACTCGACCCACGCACACAATGGCGCAACCCGGTCATGTTCGTGGTCTACGTCGGCAGTCTTTTCACGACGTTTCTCGCTATTGTCGACCACCGTCACGGTTTTACCGGAGCGGTGGCCGCATGGCTTTGGTTCACAGTCCTGTTCGCCAACTTCGCTGAAGCCGTGGCCGAAGGCCGGAGCAAGGCCCAGGCCTCAAGTCTGCGTCAACTCAAGCGCGACATCCTCGCCAAGCGCCTGCCTGCTGATTACCGCCCTGGCCGGAGCTCCTCTCCGGAAAGTCTGACGCATGAGGACATCTCCGCCGGCGAATTACGCAAAGGGGATTGTGTATTCGTAGACAGCGGTGACTTAATTCCGGCCGACGGGGAAGTCGTCGAAGGTATGGCCACGGTCGACGAAAGTGCCATTACCGGCGAATCGGCGCCCGTGGTGCGCGAATCCGGCGGCGATCTGTCGGCCGTGACCGGCGGCACCCGGGTACTGTCCGACTGGCTGGTAATCCGGGTCAGCGCAGACCCTGGAGAAACCTTCGTCGATCGCATGATCGCCATGGTCGAGGGGGCACAGCGCCAGAAAACGCCCAACGAACTCGCCCTCACCATCCTGCTGGTGGCATTGACGTTGATCTTCCTTGGCGTAGTCACCACCCTTCTGCCTTTCTCAATTTATGCGGTGGCCGTCACGCATGCCGGCCACCCTGTCCGCCTCGTGGTGCTGGTTGCGTTGCTGGTGTGCTTGATACCCACCACCATCGCAGGTCTATTGTCTGCGATCGGCGTCGCCGGCATGAGCCGCATGCTGCAAGCCAACGTGGTTGCCACATCCGGGCGCGCCGTCGAAGCCGCTGGAGATGTGGACGTCCTGTTGCTCGACAAGACCGGGACGATCACCCTGGGAAACCGACAGGCAACCGAGTTTATACCCGGGCCCGGCGTCACGGCCGACGAGCTTGCCACGGCAGCCTATCTGGCCTCGCTCGCAGACGAGACCCCGGAAGGGCGAAGCATCGTCCAACTGGCAGGAAACCTCACCCAATCGCGCCCTGGACCTCCGGGCGACTCAGACTTCGTTCCGTTTTCAGCGCTTACCCGGATGAGCGGGATCGATCTGTCCGACGGGCGCGTGATCCGTAAAGGCGCCGCAGATGCCATCGAACGCTTCCTTGGCGATGCAGGACCGCTGCCTTTGCCGTTGGTTCAAGCCATAGAAGGGATCGCGCGCCATGGCGGCACACCATTGGTCGTTGCCGAACATCGCCGTGCGCTAGGTGTGATCTATCTCAGGGACGTGGTCAAACCGGGTATCCAGGAGCGCTTTGCCGAACTGCGCCGCATGGGCATTCATACGGTCATGGTCACTGGAGACAATCACCTGACCGCAGCTGCGATCGCCGCCGAAGCAGGAGTGGACGATTTCCTGGCGGAAGCCACGCCCGAGACCAAGCTCAAACTCATACGCGAACACCAGGCCCGCGGGCATCTTGTTGCCATGACCGGTGACGGCACCAACGATGCGCCAGCACTCGCGCAGGCGGACGTCGCGGTAGCGATGAATAGCGGCACCCAGGCCGCCAAGGAGGCAAGCAATCTCGTGGATCTGGATAGCGACCCGACCAAGCTGATCCAGATCGTGGAAACGGGAAAACGCATGCTGATGACACGGGGAGCACTCACCACATTCAGCATTGCCAACGATATAGCCAAGTATTTCGCCATCGTACCGGCCGCCTTCATCGGCACCTACCCGCAACTGGGGGTGCTCAACATCATGCGTCTATCGAGCCCGACATCTGCGATCCTCAGCGCAGTCATCTTCAATGCCCTGATCATTGTCGCCCTGATTCCGCTGGCTCTGTGCGGAGTGGCCTATCGCCCTGTCGGCGCAGCGTCCCTGCTAAGGCGCAACCTCCTGGTCTACGGGCTCGGGGGCATGCTCGTACCTTTCATCGGCATCAAACTCATCGACCTGCTGCTCGTAAGCCTGGGTCTTGGCTGAATCCGCTGGAGAAACTTCGTGTCGACTGCACCAGAAATCGCTGATGAATCGCACACCCGCCTGCCGTTGCTGCGGCCGCTCCTCAGTACTTTCATTGCACTGTTCGTTCTCACGGCAGCCGCCTATCCGGCTCTGGTCACCGCCCTGGCCCAGACGCTGTTCCCACGGCGAGCCAATGGCAGCTTGGTCGAACGGCACGGACACATCGTCGGTTCATGGTTGATTGGACAGTCATTTACGGCCCCCGGCTTTTTCTGGAGCCGCCCTTCGGCGACCACGCCCACTCCCTATAATGCTGCCAATTCCAGCGCATCAAATCTCGGCCCCAGCAATCCGGCCTTGCTGGCAGCAGTCCGCCGGCGAGTCGGGAAATTGCGCGCGGCCGACCCGAACGAGCGGCACACGCCGATCCCGGTGGATCTCGTGACCTCGTCGGCCAGCGGGCTCGATCCCGATATCAGTATTGCCGCAGCCTATTATCAGGCAGGCCGTGTGGCACAGGCCCGCCACCTCCCGCTCAGCCTGGTGCACGCACTGATCGCGCGCGAGGCGCACCATCCCAGCTGGGGATTTCTCGGCACACCGCATGTCAATGTATTGAGACTCAACCTTGCGCTCATCGCCGCCAGCCAGCGCCCTGCGCATGCCACGACCCAATCGACCGATCGACAGGCAAACAGACATGGACGAACAACGCCCCGACCCCGAGCAGCTTCTGCGGCAAATTGACGCCGACGAGGCCCAATCGAAACGCGGGCGGCTGAAGATCTTTTTCGGGGCATGTGCTGGTGTGGGCAAAACCTACGCCATGCTTGCGGCAGCCAAAAATCTATCTAAAGAGGGCATTGCGCCCCTGATCGGGATTATCGAAACCCACGGCCGCACGGAAACCGAGGCGCTGACTCGCGGACTACGTCGGCTGCCGTTACGCGAGTTCAAACACCGTGGCCGCGTGTTGCGGGAGCTCGATCTGGATGAAGCCCTTGCCTTTGCCGTGGCGGACCCTCGCACGCTGTTGCTCGTCGACGAACTGGCACACAGCAATGCGCCAGGCTCACGCCATCCAAAGCGCTGGCAGGACGTCGTCGAACTGCTCGACGCCGGTATCGATGTATGGACCACCATGAACGTGCAGCACCTCGAGCATCTGAACGATATCGTCAGCGGCATCACCGGGATTCGCATATGGGAAACGGTACCCGACCATCTGTTCGATGCTGCAGAGGAAGTGGTGGTGATCGACCTGCCGCCGGACGAACTCATCGAACGCCTGAATCTGGGAAAAATCTACTTGCCCAAACAGGCAGAGGTCGCCGCGCGCAATTTCTTCCGCAAGGGCAATTTGCTAGCACTGCGCGAACTCGCCTTACGGCGCGCAGCAGACCGTATCGACAACGAAATGCTGGCCTATCGTCGCCACAATACGATTTCCCGTATCTGGCCCAACCGTGAGTCCCTGCTCGTCTGCATCGGCGATCATGACGGGGACGGACAGATCGTGCGCAGCAGTGCACGTCTCGCTGCCAAACTGGGTGTGGGTTGGCACGTCGTACACGTGGAAACTCCACGCTCTACACGCATCAGCGACGCCAACCAGGAGCCAATACGCGCGGCTTTGCGGCTCGCGGATGAACTGGGCGCGAAAACCACAAGCCTGACCGCGCAAAGGGTTGCGCCGGCCCTGGTGCGATATGCCCACGAAAACAACCTCTCACGCTTAGTCCTAGGACGACGGCCCAGGCGCTGGCTGCGCCTGCGCGCCCTGGCCGACGAACTTGCTGCAGAAGGCGGTGACCTCGATATCTTGCAAATTGCTCATACCGGACCGAAGAGGCCTCAAGCAAAGCAGCAGCAACGGACGTTTCTCCCGATCATAGGACCCGCACGCGGATACTGGGTTGCCCTTGCTGCCTGCGGCGGGGTCACGCTCGCCACCCACCCGCTAGCCGCAACCCTCAAGCCCACGAATATCGTGATGATATTCCTCCTGGCCGTGGTTGTTGTCGCCCTTCGTCATGGCCGCGGCCCCGCCCTGCTGGCCGCCGTCAGCGGGGTAGCATCCTTCGATTTTTTCTTCGTCCCTCCCTATTACACCTTTGCAGTCGCCGATACCCGTTATTACGTCGCCACTTTCTTGGTCATGCTGATAGTAGCCTTGGTCATCGGCCAGCTTACCGCCGGGCTGAAGTTGCAGGCAGAGACGTCTCGCGCGAGCGAACGACGCATGCAGTCGCTGTATGAAATGTCCCGCGCCCTGTCAGCCGCATTGCTCCCGGAACAGGTTGCCGAAATCAGCGCCCGTTTCATTACCGCGGAATTCGGTGCGAAAAGCGCCCTGCTCACAGCCGACGACCAGGGACACCTGGGTGTCCTGGAGGGCGCCACGGCACATGTCGACATGGCCGTGGCGCAGTGGTCGTTCGAACACGCCCAGCCTGCCGGGAAAGGAACGGGCACGCTCTACACCAGCCCCTGTCTGGTATTGCCGCTCAAGGCAACGATGCGTCTGCGGGGTGCTCTTGTCATCGAATCTGCCGAACTGCGACCCTTCGATCCCGAGCAACGCAGGGTACTTGACACCTGCGCCTCCCTGCTCGCCATTTCCATCGAACGCATCCACTATATTGACGTCGCACGCAACGCCACCGTGCAGATGGAATCCGAACGCACACGGAACTCGCTGCTTTCTGCCATCTCGCACGAGCTGCGTACCCCCCTGTCCGCTATGATCGGACTGGCCGAAGCACTCGAATGGGCCGACCCAGAGGATCGTATGCGACAGCGCGAGCTGGCACGCGCCATCAGCGACTCGGCGCGGCGCATGAACACGATGGCAAACAACCTTCTGGATCTCGCCAGACTCGAATCCGGCGTCGTGCGTCTGAACCTGCAATGGCAGCCCCTGGAGGAGACTATTGGCAGCGCCGTCAGCGCCTGCCGCTCATTGCTTGGCGAACGCCGCATCGACATCTCCTTGCCCGCAGATTTGCCCTTGTTACCGTTCGACGCGGTCCTGATCGAGCGAGTGATCGTAAATTTGCTCGAAAATGCCGCCAAATACACACCTGAAGGCACACAGATAGACATCAGTGCCGGGAAAGGGGACACGGTGGTGACACTCAGCGTGTGCGATCACGGGCCAGGGCTACCGCCTGGGCGCGAGCACCTGATATTCGAAAAATTCGAGCGCGGCCGTCCAGACGGCTCGCCTCCCGGGGTAGGGCTTGGACTGGCATTTTGCCGTGCGGTCATGCATACCCACGGTGGGGTTATTCAGGCACGCGACCGCAAGGGTGGCGGTACATGCTTTGAACTCGAATTTCCAAGACAAGCACCGCCGCCCGGTTCACGTTCCACAGGATCGAGGGAGGTGGAGGATGTCTGAGATGCTACCGACCGGCACCCTGAAGCAACGCATCCTCATCGTCGAGGATGAACCCGAGATTCGAAGATTCCTCTGTCTGGCACTGGAACGCGAGGGCTATGCCGTACACGAGGCCGACGACCTGCGCAGCGGGCTTAGTGCCGCGGGCACTCGCAGACCCGATCTCATCATGCTCGATCTCGGATTGCCTGATGGTGATGGCGTTGATTTCATTCGCGATCTACGCGCCTGGTCGGGTATCCCGGTTCTCGTGCTTTCAGCGCGGGATCAGGAAATGGAAAAAATCCGTGCGCTCGATGCCGGGGCTGACGATTATCTCAGCAAGCCCTTCGGTACCGGCGAACTATTGGCGCGGGCACGCGCCCAGCTGAGACGCCACGCACAGGCCGGGAACGAGCCACTGATCCGCTTCGGTCAGGTTGTCGTGGATCTGATCCATCGTCGCGTCGAACGCGATGGGGAATCCATTCATCTCACGCCGCTCGAATATCGCCTGCTTGCAAGCCTCGTCACTCAGCCGGATCGTGTCCTCACTCACCGAAACCTGCTGACTGCAGTCTGGGGCCCGGGTCATTCGGAAGACCAGCACTACGTACGCGTACACATGGCGAATCTGCGCAAGAAACTCGAGTCCGAGCCGGCATTTCCACGCTATCTGGTGACTGAAACCGGCGTGGGTTACCGCTTCGTCACCGACCGTTAGAGTGCCACCTAGGACGGTCGCGGCTAATGCGGCTGTGCGCCCGCGAAGCGCTTGTCGAGGTAGGCGATGATGTCCGTGGATTCGTACATCCAGCGCACGCTTCCGTCGCCTTCCTCGATGCGCAGGCAGGGCACCTTGACCTCGCCGCCGCCGGCCTGAAGTTCGGCGCGGCTGGCCGGGTCGTGCTGGACATCGCGCAGAGCGATATCGAGCGACAGCCGCTTCATCGCGCGCCGCGTCTTGATGCAGAACGGGCACGACTGGAAGTGATAGAGCCGGAGCGCACGGGTCTCGGCGTCGACCTTCGCCTGTTCCTCGGCCGGACGCTCGATGCCCTTGGGCGTGGTCACCCGGTCGGCGGCAATCATGATCGGCGTCGCAACCAGGCGCACGGTACGGAAAAAGAGTCGGATCAGCGGTCTCATCGGGGCACGATTCTGAACGGGTGGACGCCGGATTCTACCGACCCGGCGTCCCGAGTTCACCTATCGCGACACTCAATGCTCCACACGCCGCAGCAGACGAAAATAACCGAAGCGCTGGATCATTCCGCCCGGCGTGCGATGCGACTCCTCGCGCGACTCGATCAGGTCAAAAACGCTTCCGAACTGTTCGAGTATCCGCTTTGCATCATATTGCACGATCTCCAGGCCACTACAGTGATCGGGCCCACCGATGGCGAAGGCCGCCACGATGAAGTGCCCACCCGGGCGTAGCGTGCGGATAAGCACATCCCGGTAGCGCAGGCGATCTTCGGCACTGGTTAGAAAATGGAACACGGCGCGGTCATGCCAAATATCGAAGGCATGCGGAGCCGTGAATTCCGTCGCATCGCTCTCATACCATTCAACCTCCGTGGCATGTACACCGAGGCGGCTGCGGGCATGTTCCAGTGCCGTGCCGGCGATGTCGAGCACCGCAACTTGGCTATAGCCGGACACGAGCAGGCGGTCGACCAGCACCGAGGCGCCGCCGCCCACGTCGATGATGCTTGCATCCGGCGTGCAACCCGTCGCCTCGATCAGGGCGAGCGACTGAGTTGGCTCGGCCTGGTACCAACTCACTTCCAGCGGAGACTTGTTGCGGTAGACCTGCTCCCAATGTGATTTTCTGTCCATATTTCCATACCCCCCTCAGGGTGTTTCCTGGATTATGCGACCGTCAGGCCGATGCGTCACGCACCATCATGGGGCGCGGCCTCGCCGGCCGCACTCCCGGCACGCAACACACGACACATGACCGAACCAGGCCAGCAGCACCGCAGGATGTGCAACACCCTAGAAAATCGTGTTTTTTCGGTTCTCGAACAGGCATCGCATGCCCCCTGGCACCATTCATGCTTGCCTTGCAGACAAGAGACAACACGCACCGGAGATACCGCCGCAAGCTGACGCAACGGCCCAATACCAATCAAGGCGACTAGGGTTCCGCCCGCACAAACCCGGGGTCTGGACCGAGAGTCGCCGGCCTCGGATGCGGGGCTACACGGCGGGATAAAAGCCCGGGAGAGCGAATACGCACGTATTCCTCCCCGGGCTTTTTTTTCGCGCGGGCAAAAACGCCCGACACCAGCGGTTCACCTCAACATGGAGCTGAAACCATGAAACGCAGCAAGAAAATGATCGCCACCCTGATGCTGGCCCTGCTCGCGCCGGTGATGTTCATGTCCACCGCGCGCGCCGAGATCACTCTCGGCATCAGCGACTGGCCAGGCTGGGTGGCCTGGTACATCGCCAAGGAGAAGGGTTACTTCAAAAAGTACGGGGCGCACGTGAAGCTGGTGTGGTTCCCGAACTACATCGACTCGGTCAACGCCCTGTCGGCCGGCCAGCTCGACGCCAACAGCCAGGCCCTGATCGATACCCTGGCCCCGCTGGAGAAGGGCGTGCCGATCAAAGTCGTCCTGGTCACCGATAACTCGGCGGGCAACGACGCGCTGATGGTGAACAACTCGATCAAGACCTTTGCCGACCTCAAGGGCAAGACGCTGGGCCTGGAGCAGTATTCGATCGAGAACTATCTCGACGATTACGCGATGAAGATGCACGGCCTCAAGCCGAGCGACGTGAAGATCGTCAACATGAGCACCGGTGACGCCGCCGCCGCGCTGATCTCCGGCCGCATCGACGCCGCCGGCGTGTGGAATCCCTGGATCAACCGTATCGAAAACAGCCACAAGGGTCATGCGCTGTTCACCAGCAAGGACGCACCCGGCCTGATCCCTGACATCGTCGCCGCACGCGACGCCTCACTGAAGAAGCATGCCAAGGACTTCGAGGGTCTGGCCAAGGCCTGGTTCGCGGTGGTCCGCTTCGTGCACGCCCATCCCGAGGCCGCGGCGAAGATCATGGCGCCCCACGTGGGTCTGAACCCCAAGGAGTACGCCCTGTCGCTGGCGGGAACGCGCCTGTTCGGCGCCAAGCTGAACCGCGAGGCGATGAAGCCGGGAACCTCCTCGGTGTCGCTGTACAACAGCACGGCGGATACCGGGAAGTTCCTGATCGAGTCGAAGGCGATCACCAAGACGCCCGACCCGGCGATGTTCATCGACCCGAAGTTCGTCGACATGGCAGCGAAGTGAGCTGATACCCCCGCGCGGCCCGGCAACCCAACTCAAGAGCGAGGTGCGAGATGAGCGCAATACGTGAGACCTCCCTGAATCCGGCGACCGAAACCCTGGACCCCGCACTCCCTGCGGCGGGCCAGGGCGGAGGTGCCGGCCGGGCCGCGCGTCGGGGCGTTTTATGGGCCGTGCGCGGCACGCTGCCGCGCTGGCAATACGTCTCCATCGCCCTGTTCAGCTTCGTGCTGATGCTGGGCAGCTGGTGGGGACTGTCCGACAGCGGCCTGGTGCCGCAACTATTCCTGCCCTCGCCGCCGGAGGTGCTTTCCCGCCTGCAGGCCTGGTATGCGCAGGGCAATCTGATCGCCGACACCGAGATCAGCATCTACCGCGTCACCGCCGGCTTCGTGCTCTCCGCGGTGATGGCGATTCCGCTCGGCCTGTACATCGGCAGCTACCGGCCGGTGCAGGCCTTCTTCGAGCCCATGGTCGAGTTTGCCCGCTACCTGCCGGCGGTGGCCTTCGTGCCGCTGGTGCTGCTGTGGGTGGGCATCGGCGAGGGCGCCAAGATCAGCATCATCTGGATCGGCACCTTCTTCCAGATGGTGCTGATGATTTCCGAGAACGTGCGCCACGTGCCGACCGCGCAGATCGAGGCCGCACAGACGATGGGCGCCAGCCGCTCGGAGATCGTCACCCGAGTGATCTTCCGCTCCGCGATGCCGGACATCGTCGACACCCTGCGCGTCACCCTCGGCTGGGCCTGGACCTACCTGGTCGTGGCCGAAATGGTGGCCGCCAACTCGGGGCTCGGCTACGCCATCCTGCAGGCACAGCGCTTCCTGCAGACCGGCAAGATCTTCGGCGGCATCCTGCTGATCGGCACCATCGGCCTGATCATGGATCAGCTGTTCCGCTTCCTGCACCGCCGGGCCTTCCCCTGGCTGCACCGCGCCTGAGGAGACCGGCATGAATCCCGCCAGCGAACCCAAGATCGCCGTCCGCGGCCTCGGCAAGCATTTCTACACCAAGGGCCGCGAGTTTCACGCCCTCGACAATATCGATCTCGAGGTGCGCCCCAACGAATTCCTCGCCCTGGTCGGCGCCTCCGGCTGCGGCAAATCGACCCTGCTGCGCATCATCGGCGGGCTGGAAACCCTTACCGAGGGCGAGATCCTGGTCGACGGCCGCACCGTGCGCGGCCCCGGCAAGGACCGCGTGATGGTGTTCCAGGACTACAGCCTCTACCCCTGGCTGACGGTGATCGAGAACATCCGCTTCTGCCGCCAGCTGAATTCACACGCACGTGGCGCGTCCACGGCCGAGGCCGCCTCGGCCGTGGACCGCTCCTATGCGCTGCTGTCCCTGATGGGTCTGGAAAAGGTCAAGGACAGCTACCCCAACGCCCTCTCCGGCGGCATGCGCCAGCGCGTGGCCATCGCCCGCGCGCTCATGTCGCGCCCCGAGGTGCTGCTGATGGACGAGCCCTTCGGGGCGCTGGACGCGCAGACCCGCGAGGTGATGCACGACCTCATCCTGCACGTCTTCGAACTGGAAAAGACCACCATCGTGTTCGTCACCCACGACGTCGACGAAGCGGTGTATCTCGCCGACCGCGTGGTGGTACTCGCCCCCAATCCCGGGCATGTCGATTCGATTCACGACATCGACCTGCCGCCCCCGCTGGAACGCGATCAGGACCTCAAGCTGGCGCCGGATTTCCTCGCGCAGAAGAAGACCATCCTCGACCGCATCCGGCAGACCACCGGCGTACAGCGCGACCTGGAAATGCTCGAACGCATGACCCGGCACCTGCGTGACACCGCCTCCACGAACCAAGGAGACTGAGCATGTTCGTCAAAAAACCCCGTCAACCTGGGTTCGCCCGCCCGGCCACCGGCCACCGTCATCACCCGTCGTTCGACCGCTCCGGTCTGCAGGGCTGGAAGATGGCGCACCACGAGAAGGATATTCCGGACGTCGCCTGGCAGGCCGAGCAGGAACGCTGCCTGCGCCTGGGCCTGCCCGGTGCGGAGAGCATCGAGGACAAGAGCATCCCGACCTTCGCGCGCGGCGAACTGCCCCACTTCGCCGGCATCAACACCTTCATGAAGGCGCCCTACGTCGAGGACGTGCGCGACGTCGGCAAGTACGACGCCGCGATCATCGGCGCGCCCTTCGACGGCGGCACCACCTACCGCCCCGGCGCGCGCTTCGGACCGCAGGGCATCCGCCGCATTTCCGCGCTGTACACGCCGTACAACTACGAGATCGGCGTGGATCTGCGCGAGCAGATGAAGCTGTGCGACGCCGGCGATATCTTCACCATCCCCGCCAACATCGAAAAGACCTTCGACCAGATCAGCAACGCCGTCGGCCACGTGTTCGCCAGCGGCGCCCTGCCGATCATCCTCGGCGGCGACCACTCGATCGGCTTCGCCACCGTGCGCGGCATCGCGCGGCAGACCGACAAGCGCATCGGCATCATCCACTTCGACCGTCACGCCGACATCCAGGAAAAGGATCTCGACGAGCGCATGCACACCACACCGTGGTTCCACGCCACCAACCTGCCCAACGTGCCGGCCACCAATCTGGTGCAGATCGGCATCGGCGGCTGGCAGGTTCCGCGCGAGGCGGTCAAGGAAGCGCGCAATCGCGAGACCACCATCATCACCATGCACGACGTCGAGCGCCTCGGCCTCGACAAGGTCGCCGAGATCGCCCTGGAATACGCCTGGAAGGACGCCGACGCGGTCTACCTGAGCTTCGACATCGACAGCGTGGACGCCGGCTTCGTGCCCGGCACCGGCTGGCCCGAGCCGGGCGGCTTCCTGCCGCGCGAAATCCTCTACCTGCTCGGCGCGGTGGCCAAGGAAGGCATCTGCGGCATGGAGGTGGTCGAGGTCTCGCCGCCCTACGACATCTCCGACATCACCTCGCTGATGGCCACCCGCGCGATCGTCGACGTGCTCGGTACGCTGGTCGCGCACGGCAAGATGGGCGCCCATCGCCACATCATCCGCGGCTGGGGCGAATAGCCGCCCGCCGGATGCGGCATAGCCCGGCCCGACCGCCTGCACACGCGCGGTCGGGCCGTCGCGTGCACCGACACTAAGGAGTCCTGCATGTCCGTCACCACGATCACGCGCCGGACACGACCCTCCTGGGTCATCGCCACCGTCCTGGTCGCCCTCAACCTGCTCGCCTGGGGCCTGCTCGCCGGTCTCGGCCGCGCCGATGCGGCGCTGCTCGGCATCGGCGCGCTGGCCTTCGGCTTCGGTCTGCGCCACGCCTTCGACGCCGACCACATCGCCGCCATCGACAACGTCACCCGCAAGCTGCGCCAGGACGGCCAGCGGCCGCTCGGCGTCGGCCTGTTCTTCTCGCTCGGCCATTCCACCGTGGTCTTCGGCCTGACTGCGGCGCTGGTGCTCGCGGTGCGCGCCACCCAGGCGCAGCTGCCCATGCTGCAGCACTGGGGCGGGCTGGTCAGCACCTTGGTCTCGGCCGGCTTCCTCACCCTGATCGGGCTGGTCAACCTGTTCGCCTTCTCGCGCCTGTGGCGCGCCTTCCGCGCCTGCCGCCGCTGGGGCGAGCCGGTGCCGTCCGACGCCGAGCTCGAATCGCTGCTGCAGCGTCGCGGGCTGTTCGCGCGCCTGTTGCGCGGCGTCTACCGGCGCATCGACCGCAGCTGGAAGATGTACCCCGTCGGCCTGCTGTTCGGCCTCGGCTTCGACACCGCGAGCGAAATCGCCATCCTCGGCATCTCCGCCGCCGCGGCGCAGAACGGCCATCTGCCGCTGTGGGGCGTGATGGTGTTCCCGCTGCTGTTCACCGCGGCGATGAGCCTGATGGACACGCTGGACGGCATCGTCATGCTGCGCGCCTACGACTGGGCGCTGGCCGACGCCGAGCGCAAGCTCTACTTCAACACCGCGCTGACCGGCCTGTCGGTGCTGCTGGCGCTGGCCATCGGGATGATCGAATGGCTGCAGCTGCTCGCCCCCGCGCTCGGTCTGCGGCACGGCCTGTGGGCCTCGCTGGAGACGCTGGACTTCAGCCAGATCGGGGTCGCCGTGACCGTGATCATGCTGTCCGGCTGGGCGCTGGCCTTCGCCTACTACCGCCGCGCGCTGACGCCGGCAAGGACGTGACGTGAACCCGGCCACGCGCGAACTGCTCCTGGCCAACGGCGTGGGCGTTGCGATCCACCCCATGCCCGGACGGACCGGCGCCGCCGCGGCCATCGCCTGGCGCGCCGGCTCGCGCGCCGAACGGGCGGGCGAATCGGGCTTCGCGCACCTCGCCGAGCATCTGCTGTTTCCGGACGATCCGCACGACCTCGCCGCCTTCGACGCCACGGGCGGGCAGCTCAATGCCTGGAGCGGTCGCGAACACAGCCTGTTCCACCTGAACGTGCCGGTCGCAGAGCTGCCCGATGCCCTGGCCCGGCTCGCCGCCCGTCTCGCGCGCGGGGCCGATCTCGTCACCGCCGGCGGCTTCGCGCGCGAACGCGAGGCCATCCGCCACGAGGGCCTTGCCGAGGGCGGATCGGCGCTGGAACTCGCCCTCGCGCGCTGCCTCGGCATCGCCGCCCCTGCGCCGGTCGATGCCCTGTCCGCCGACGCCACCCCCACCTGCCTGCAGCGTTTTCTCGCCCGCGAACTGCGCGGCCCGGCGCTGCGCGTGGGCGTCGCCGGCGACGTGGACCCCGGCGCAGTCGCCGCTGCCTGTGCACCGCTCGCCCGCCTGCCTGCGGACGCCTCCGCCACCCCGGGGCACGCCTGGCACTGGCACGGCGGCGTGCACGAATACCTGACCGACGGCGGTCCGCCCGGCCTGCTGTGGCTGCTGCCCGCCCCGCTGGCCGGAAGCGCCGCCGCCGGGGCGCTGCGCCTCGCCGAGCGTGCGCTGTGCGGCGGGCTCGCCGCCCCGCTGTTCCGCGAGCTGCGCGCGCGAGGCCTCGCCTACGGCGTGCATTCCTCCATCGAGACCTGGAGCGACGGCGGCTACTGGGCGCTGCAGGTGGTCTGCCCGCCGGGCATGACCGCGGCGGTGGCCGCGCTGGTGGAGGCGACGCTGGAGCGTGCGGCGGCGCTCGGGCTCGCGGGCGACCGCTTCGCCGCCGCCAGGGCCGCCCTTTCCGGCGAGGCGCAGCTGGTGCGGGACGACCCCGCCGCGCTGGCGGAACGCCTGGCGCTCGGCACGGCCGCCGAGGATACGTTCACGGACGACCCTGCGGCGGTACGCGTGGCGCTGGGCAATGCCTGGGCACGGCACGCCCGCTTCGTCACCGGTAAAACGCCCCAACCGACGCTGCGCGCGCTGCCCTGAAGCCACTCAGCCGCAGCGGCTGCGCCACACCCCCTCGCGACGGCGTACCCACAGCGCCGCGGCAAGACTGCCGACCACAAGCAGGCTGAGTCCGGCGTAGACCGGCTCGGCGCCGAAGCGCAGACACAGGTCGAGCCCGACCATCGGACCCAGGCTGCCGCCGATGTCGCCGAAGATCTGATACACGCCCATCGCGCGACCGTAGGCCGAGGGCGGCGTGACGTCGCCGAGCAGGGCGAGCAGCGGCAGGGTCACGCCGTTGAAGGAAAGCCCAATCAGCAACACGCCGACGAGCACGCTCTCGCTGCGCTGCGCCAATGCCAGTACCGCAAACCCCATAGCGAGGCCGAACAGCGAAGGCAGCAGCACGCTGCTGCGCAGGTGCAGGCGGTCGATCAGGCGCCCGAGGGCGAGACCGGCGACCGATGCGCTGCCCATCATCACCGCCATCACCAGTCCCGCGCTACCCTGATCGGCGAGGCCCAGCACACGGATGTCGCGCGCCTGCACCAGCAGCACCAGGGTCGCGAGCATCACGCCCTGCACGCTGAGAAAGATCAGCAGATTGAAGCCCCAGGCGGTGGCCATGAACGGGAACGCGGGCAAGCCGGCCAGGGTGCGCAGGCGCGCGAGCAGTCCCTCGTGGGAAACGGCCTGTCGCGGTTCGCGCGGCACCTGCGGAATCAGCCATGCGGCGATGCCCGCCGCGGCAAAGGTGCTGGCGGCGCCGGCGAGAAAGGCGGTGTCGTCCGAATAGCGCTCGGCCAGCAGCCCGCCCAGCACCATGCCGAGCGGCAGCCCCAGGCTCATGGCGATGCGTACGCCCGCCATCTTGCGACCGCGGTCCTCGCGCGAGGAGATGCCCAGTGCGGTCGCCTGCACCCCGACCAGCAACATTGCGGAACCCACGCCAAACACCGCACGGCCGAACAGCAGCCAGCCGGCAGGCGGGCCGACGCGCAGGGCCAGGCTGTAGCACAGGATGCCGAGCGCCTCGATCAGCAGGCCGAGGGTGATCGGTCCACGCCCGCCCAGACGGTCGACCAGATGCCCGGCCGGCGCGTCGAAGGCCAGCCGGGTGATGCGGTTGGCGGACAGGATCAGGCCGACCACGAAACCGGAAATCCCGAGTTGCGGACCCAGGGCCGGCAGGATCGGGAACACCAGTCCGCCGCCCAGACCGCCCATCAGGGCGACGGGCGCGAGCCGCCACAAACCGCTGCACGGACCCGCGTTCAGCGCCCCGCTTCCAGGGCCGCGACCACGGTCTGCGTATCGCGCACTAGGCCCATGCGCGGGAAAATGCGCTGCAACGAGTTTTCGTGACCCTCCACGCTGCGCCCGTTCATCGCGTCGGCGGCGAAGACCAGACGATAGCCGCGCTCGTAGGCGTCGCGCGCGGTGCTTTCCACACCGATCTCGGTCGCGATGCCGCACAGGATTACCGTGTCGATGCCGCGGCGGCGCAGCTGGAGATCGAGGTCGGTGCCGTAGAAGGCACCCCACTGGCGCTTGAGGATCACGATGTCGCCGTCCTCGGGACCGACCTCGGACACGAGATCGGAAAAACCCGCGGGCGACGGGCCGGCCGGTGCCGGTTGGTCGGCTTCGGGGCTCAGACGGTCGCGTCCGTCCGGCCCGCCGCCGACGTGCACCAGCACGCACAGGGTCCCGGCCGCGCGGGCCGCCCGGAGCATGTCGACGCTGCGCGCGACCACCTCGGCCGGCGCATGCGGCTGCGTCTGCATGCCGACGATACCGCGTTGCAGGTCGATGACGACCAGCGCGCTGCGCTCGGCCTGCAGGGTCAATGTCTTGCTCATGACGACCTCCCTCGATCGGATGCTGCCGGCAAGGCGGCACGCTGGCTGGATGACGGAACGCGGAGACGGGCGGGGTCCGGGATACGAAACCGCGTCCGGAATGCGGAACCGTGCCGCGGCGGGCAGCGGTCGTTGACGGCGGCGCCGGGCTCAAGGCGGTGCGCGACGATCCCTGTGCGCCTGCGTCATCCGTGTTACTCATCAGACCGCAACGCCGGCAGCGGGTTCTCGCGCTGCGCCTCACGCCGGCGTCGATGCCTCCGTGCGCCATTCGAAGTCCATCTGCCGCGCCGTGGCGAGCGCGAGTGACATGCCGGCGAAGCGGGCGACGAGGTGCAGGCTCATGTCGATGCCCGCGGTGATCCCCGCCGAGGTGACGCGGTCGCCGATGTCCACCCAGCGCACGCCGGTGACGACCTCGAGGTCTGGGTAGCTCCGCGCCAGTTCGTCGATGTCTTCCCAGTGGGTGGTGACGCGGCGACCGCGCAGCTGACCGACCTCGGCCAGCAGGAATGCGCCGGTGCAGATCGAGGCAGTCAGCTCGGCACCCGCGGCGCGCTGCGCGATCCATTCGATCAACGGCGCACGCCGCAGCGCGGCGGTAACGTCGCCGCCCGGCACCAGCAGCAGGTCGGCCTTGGGGCAGTCGGCCAACGTATGGTCAGGCGTCACGCGCAGGCCGCCGCGGGCGCGCACCGGCGCGGCCGTCTCCGCCACCGTGCAGACCTCGAAGGGCGCATCGAGCCCCTGCCGACGGGCCACCCGCGAAGCGGTGGACAACACCTCGAACGGGCCGGCGAAATCCAGCACCTCGATCTCGTCGAACAACACGATGACCGCGCGCAACGTCATGCTCTCCCCCCTGGCCGCGAACCCGCGGGCGGCTCTCAGTGCGTGTGCTCTGCAACCGGCCGAAACCGGTCCGGCGATGCCAACGGCGTCAGCAGAAAGGCGCGCTCCTCGCCGCGATAGCTGCCCACGCCGACGATCTGTCCGCGCGAGTTGACGGCACTGGCCATCACCAGCGTCCAGCCACTGCCCCGCGGAATCAGCCCGTCGAGTGCGCGCATGCCGGTAGCCGGGGTCCATACGAAGGCGCGCATGCCCCCGTTCGCGGTCATCGACATGCCGACCACTTCATCGCGCCCGTTGACCCCAAGGCCGGTGCTGGTCCCGCCCAGCGAGCCGAGGTCGCGCATGCCGTCGTCCGGCGTCCATAAAAAGGCGTGCGAGGTGCCGCCCGAGGTGTCCGCGGCGCCCGTGACCGCGCCCCGTTCGTCGATCGCTGTGGCATTGCTGTTGCGCCCGCCCAGGGTGCCGAGGTCGGTCATGCCGCGCTGCGCCGTCCAGATGAAGGCGCGCATCGAACCGCTGCGGGTGCGCGACTGGCCGACGATATCGCCGTAGCCGTTGATCGCAATGCCGTCGCTGCTGGTGCCGCCCAGGGTGCCGAGGTCGCGCATCCCGTGGCGCGGCCGCCAGACGAAGGCGTGACCGTGACCCTTGCGCGTGTCCGCCGTGCCGGTAACGGCTCCGTGGGCATTGACGCCGAAACCGACGCTATTGCGTCCGCCCAGGGTGCCGAGATCGCGCAGGCCATGCCTGGGCGACCAGATGAAGGCGCGTTCGGCCCCCGTACGCAAGCCGGTCTCGCCAGTGACCTCGCCACGTACGTTGATGCCGAAGCCGCGGCTGTTGTGCCCGCCCGGCAGCAGACCGAGATTGCGCGGAGGATGTCCGGGGCGCCAGCGCACCGCACGCAGCACGCCGTGGCGGGTGACGGCCGAGCCGGCAACCTCGCCGTAGCGGTTGATCGCGGCGGCCTGACTGCCATGCCCGCCGGGGAGCAGGCCAAGGTCGATGATGCGGTACAGCGGCGCGGCCTGCACCGCTGTACCGAGGAGTATGCCGGCGAGCAATACGAACGCACGCGGCAACGACACGCGGCCGGCGCTCACGACAGCACCGCGCTGCGCGAGAAGAGGTGGATAACGAGCACGCCGGCCAGGATCAGCCCCATGCCTATCCAGGCCGCCAAATCGGGCATCTGGCGGTAGAACACTGCGCCCGCCAAGGTGACCAGCACGATGCCGAGCCCGGACCAGATGGCGTAGGTAATGCTGACCGGCAGGCTGCGCAGCACCAGACTCAGGCAGTAGAAGGCAGTGCCGTAGCCCAGCACCACGATCGCACTGGGTAGCGGGTGGGTGAAGCCGTCTGCGCGCTTGAGCGCGGTGGTGGCCGCGACCTCGCTCAGGATAGCGACCAGGAGATAGATGTAGGCCATGGCTATGCGCTCGCTGCAAACGACCGGGCGTGCTGCGCCCGGGTCAGGGTGGGTGTGGAGCTTACCCGAGCGCGGGGATGGGCGAAATAGAAGGCAGCAATGCGACCACGACGCGTCCGGGGCCGTGTACGCCCTGCACCAGCACGCCGCCGATGTCCGCGGAGCGCGACGGCCCCGAGTGCAGACCGACGGCGGACGGGAGGTCGTCGGCAAGCCGCGCCAGGGCATCCGGCAGCGCGGGCACGATGTCGTTCTCCGCCAGCCAGATCAGGTGCACGGGCGGCAGCAGTTGCGTGCGTCGCCCCTCGCGGGCGTCGAGAACCAGGGTGCCGGACTCGGCCACCGCAAGCCGCGCGCGGCTGACGCCCAGCGCGGCGCTTTCGGGGGCGGCGGCGGGCAGCGCCGGCGCCAGATCGTCGGGCACCCAGGCGCTGACCGAGGCGTCGGCGAAGCCGGCGGCGAATCCGGCAAGCCAGGTGCGCGCCTGTGCCGTGTCCGCAAACGCCTGCCACTCGATGCCGTTACCGTTGCAGCGCTGTTGCAACAGCGCGCGCGGCTCAGTCACAGCGGGGCGCGGCGGTGCTGCGGCAAGACCCGGGTCGGCACGGCGTGCCGCGGCGGCGCGGATGCGGGCGAGCATCTCCGGTTTCATGGCGTGTCCTCGCCGGCGTCGTCTGCCTGCGGCAGAACGCGAAAGCGGGTCCATTCGCGCAGCACCGGCACACCGCCGAAGGCATGCCCCAGCGGCCCGCTCATGGCGCGCACGCTGCGGTGGAACAGCCCCGGATGCGAGGCCACCCAGCGCCACGACTTGACCGCGAGGGCCTCGCCGGCAAAGCCGAGCCCGGCAGCCGCCGCCCGCTGGCGCCAGGTGACCAGCATCCGCGGCAGCGGGATGCGTACCGGGCAGACGTCCTCGCAGGCGCCGCACAGGGTCGAGGCCTGCGGCAGCATCCAGGCGCGTTCCAGCCCGAGCAGGGCCGGCGCCAGCACCGCTCCGATCGGCCCCGAGTAGGCCCACTGATAGGGATGACCGCCGGTCTGGCGGAACACGGGGCAGGTATTGAGGCATGCGCCGCAGCGGATGCAGGCCAGCGCCTCGCCCTGCTCCGGGTCGCCGAGCAGGGCGCTGCGGCCGTTGTCGACGAAGACCACATGCACCGCCTCGGGACCGTCCGCCTCGTCCGCGCGGCGTGGCCCCGAGATCAGGCTGACGTAGTTGCCGAGCCGCTGGCCGGTGGCCGCGCGACTGATCAGCGGCAGCAAGCCGCCGAGATCGGCGAGACGCGGCACCACCTTCTCGATACCCACGAAGGCCACGTGCACGCGCGGCGCGGAGGTGCTGAGCCGGATGTTGCCCTCGTTCTCGACCAGGGCCACGGTACCGCTGTCGGCGGCGACGAAATTGGCGCCGGTAATGCCCATCTCGGCGGACAGGAAGGCCTCGCGCAGGCGTGCGCGCGCCGCCGCGGCGAGGGCCTCGGGATCGGCGTCGGACGGAGTGCCGAGCTGGCTCTCGAACTGCGCGGCGATGTCTTCCACTGAGCGATGGATCGCGGGGGCGATGATGTGGCTCGGGTGCTCGTGCGCGAGCTGGATGATGTATTCGCCGAGATCGGTCTCGAACACCTCGACGCCCATCCCTTCGAGGGCCGCGTTGGCGCCGATCTCCTCGGTCAGCATGCTCTTGCCCTTGACCACGCGCCGCACCGCGTAACGCTGCACCAGCGTTGCGAGGACCGCGAGCGCCTCGCTGGCGTCATCCGCCCAGTGCACCTCGACGCCATTGGCCGTCAGGCGCTCCTCGGCCTGGAGCAGATAGCGATCCAGGTTGGCGAGCGCGTGGCGGCGCAGACCGGCCGCCCAGTCGCGCAGCGCGCGCTCGTCGATCTCGGCATAGGCCAGCTCGCGGTTACCGTCCAGGTGGCTGGTGGCGCGGGTGACGGCGTCGCGCACGCCGGGCGTGTCGCGCAACAGGCCGCGAGCGTGTGCGCGATAGTCGATGGGCGTCTCAGTCGGCACGCGCAGCCTCCCGCAGCACGCCGGCCAGATGGCGCACCGGCAGATCGATGCCGCGCGCCCCGGCGCGGCCGGAAAGCTGCATCAGGCAGCCGGGATCGGCACTCACCAGCCACTCCGCCTCGGGCAGGGTGTCGAGCTTGCGGTCAGCCATCGCCGCGGACACCTCCGGCAGTTTCACTGCGAAGGCTCCGCCGAAACCGCAGCACTCGCGCTGTGCGATCCAGGGCAGCAGCTCCGCGCCAGCGGCGCGCAACAGCCGTTCCGCGGACTCCGCCGCATGCAGTTCGCGCAGGGCGTGGCAGCCGTGGTGCACGGCGATCAGGCGACCGGCGAGGCCGTGTGCAGCGGGGCGCCAGCCGGCGATTTCGTCGAGGAACTGGGCCAGTTCGTAGCTGCGCTCGCCCACCATCTGCGCGGCTACCGCGACGGCGGTATCTGCCGCCAGCGCAGGCGCGAAGCAGCGCAGCATGGCGGCGCAGCTGCCCGAGGGCAGCACCACGTAATCGGCGCCGACCAGGGCGTCCAGGGTCCGTTCGAGCATGGCGCGGGCATCCGCATGATGGCCGGTACTGTAGGCAGGCTGGCCGCAGCAGGTGGCGCCTTCGGGCACCGTCACTTCGGCGCCGGCGGCCACGAGCAGCCAGTGGGCATCCTCGACCGCGCGCGGATAGAAGCCTTCCGCCAGACAGGAGGGGAACAGGGCTACGCGCACGGACCGGCGCTCGGTGGCTGGGGCATGGCGATACTCCGATGCATTATGGTTGTCGATGCTTCCGGCATGCAGCCGCCGGAGCGCGGGATCATGCCCCGGCGGCATCCTCGGGCACGACCCGGATCAGGCGTTTGCCGAGATTACCGCCGCGGAGCATGTCGATAAAGGCCGCCGGCGCGTTTTCCAGCCCGTCGACGATATCCTCGTAGTGGCGGATGCGGCCCTCGCGCAGCCAGCCCCCCATCTCGCGCACGAAGTCGGGCAGGCGGTCGAGGTGGTCGCCGACGATGAAGCCCTGCATGCGCAGCCGCCTGCCGAGCACCCACATCATCAGCCGCGGCAGGCTGTCCGGACCGGGGAGCGGATTGCCTGAATCGTTGTAGTGCGCGATCTGTCCGCACACAGGCACGCGGGCGCCGATGTTGAGCAGCGGCAGCACCGCCTCGAACACGGCCCCGCCGACGTTCTCGAAATACACGTCAATGCCCTGCGGGCAGGCCGCCTCCAGGGTCTCGGGGAAGTTCGGGTCGTGATAGTCGAGGGCGACGTCCGCGCCGAGCACCTCGCGCAGGTAGCCGCACTTGGCCGGCGAACCGGCAATGGCCACCACCCGGCAGCCGCGCAGCGTGGCCAGCTGCACCACCATCGATCCCACCGCGCCGGCCGCCGCGGCCACCGCCACCGTTTCGCCAGGCTGCGGGTCCGCGATGTCGAACAGCCCCACGTAGGCGGTGAGTCCGGTCATGCCCAGCGCACCGAGAAAGGCCGGCGGCGGCGCCAGCTCAGGATCGACGCGGCGGATGCGCGTACCGTCGGACAGTGCATAATCCTGCCAACCGTTGAAACCGGCCACGAGATCGCCGGGCACATAGCCTTCGAGACGCGAGGCTAGTACGCGGCTCACGCTGCCGCCGACCATGACATCGCCCAGCCCGACCGACGGCGCGTAGGAAGGGCCGGCATTCATGCGTCCGCGCATGTAGGGGTCGACCGACAGATACAGGGTGCGGCACAGCATCTCGCCGGGACCGGGTTCTGGTACCGGACCCGCTTCCAGACGGAAGTCCTCCACTCCCGGTTCGCCCTCAGGTCGGCGGGCCAGCACGATCCGCCGATTCATCGCCTCCTCCGTCGCGCTCATAGGTACCGTACCGTAATGAAGCGGTCGTCGTGACGGTAGCGGCTGCCGGAAACAAGGCCGGAGGCCGATGATATCGAACCCTGAAAGGCTGAACGATGCATCTGCGTTCTCCTGGAGTGGGTGGACCGTGCGCAGCTGTCTCCGACCCGCTGGGGCTCTCCATCGACTGCCGCGAGACAGAAAAAAACGGCGCATGCTACCGTTTTCCGACGCTTCGGTATGCCGTAAAGTTCTATCCATGTCCCATCCCGTCCCCATCCCCCCTCCCGTCGACTGCATCGTGGTCGGCGCCGGCCTCAGTGGTCTGTGCACAGCCCGCGGCCTGGCCCGCGCAGGCGTCGATTTCGCCGTGCTAGAGGCACGCGGACGGGTGGGCGGGCGCATCCTGAGCCGCGCGGCCAGAAGCAATCCCCAGGCGCGTTACGACCTCGGCCCAGCGTGGGTATGGCCGAGCTTCCAGCCACTGGCCACGGCCCTGCTCGCCGAACTGGGTATCCCGCTGTTCGCCCAGGCGACGGCAGGTGCAGGTCTGTACGAGGATGATGGACAACCGGCACCCTTGCGCATCGATGGTCAATCCCCGCATGGCGAATCGCGGCGCATCGCCGGGGGTGCGAGCACCCTGGTCGAGGCGCTGGCAACGGAACTGCCCCCGAAGACGCTGCACCTGGAACATACCGTCACGCATATCGAGGCACACCCCAAAGGGGTGGCACTGGACGTGCGCACCCCGGAAGGCCCCAGAACCTGGCAGGCTCGCCACGTGGTGCTCGCACTGCCGCCGCGTCTGGCCGTAACCGAGATCGCCTTCGACCCGCCGCTGGCCGGAGATATCCGCACTCGCCTTGCTGCGATTCCCACCTGGATGGCCGCTCACGCCAAGCTGATCGCGCTTTACGAGCAGCCCTTCTGGCGCAACCATGGACTCTCCGGCGAAGTGTTCAGCCGCCGCGGCCCCCTCACCGAGATCTACGACGCATCGCCGGCTGATGGTGGGCCGTATGCGCTCTTCGGATTTTACGGCCTGCCGGCCGCAGCACGCCGTGCGCTGGGTCGAGACACCCTGATCCAGCGCGGCATCGATCAGATCGCCCGACTCTTCGGAACGCAGGCCGGCGACCCCATCGAATGTATGCTCCAGGACTGGAGCACCTCTCTGCGGACCGCTACCCGCATGGATGAAATCCCACCTTCCGGGCATCCTCAATATGGATTCAACGACATCGGCCGGTCCCAATGGGACGGCCGTCTGCTGTTCGCTGGGACCGAATCAGCCGCACGCAACGGCGGTTATCTCGAAGGTGCCGTCGAAGCTGCAATGGAAACCCTCGAACTGATCGCCAAACCCGACCGTATCCGTTAGATACTCCGAGAAGAATCACTTTTGGGTATACTGACGGGACCTTACCGCACACCCGTGATAAACATCATCCATAATTGGGAGTAAGGCGTTGTCTACTAAGGTATTGGATCCTTTGCGGATGGTTGCGCCCGACGAACATCTCGACGCGCAGATCCGCACCGATCAGCTCCTGATCATGTACAAGGCCCTACCGATTGCCCTGCTGGCTTCCCTGGTCAATGCCGCAGTGCTTGCCTGGGTACTGAGTCCGCTGATCTCCATCGAGGTCATCGGCGCCTGGCTCAGTGCCATCGCCCTGTTGAGCGCCTGGCGCTTCGCCGGCTATTTCCAGTACACCCGCAATCCGCCTCACGCGACCGAGCATGCACACTGGAGTACACGCTTCTTTGTCGAAGTGCTGCTCTCCGGTGTTCTGTGGGGCGCAGCAGCCTTCCTGCTCTATCCCCACAACAACCACCCGATGCACCAGATGTTTCTCATCTTCGTGCTGGCAGGCATGGGGGCCGGAGCCGTGACCACGCTTTCGGCCATGTGGAGTGTAGCCCTCGCCTATCTGATTCCCTCACTGATCCCGCTGATTGGCAAGTTAGTGGTGGAAGGTACGGCCATCAGCCTACCCATGAGCCTGATGGCGACCTTGTTCCTGATCCTGATCTCGATCTCTGCTTTACGCGCGCGCAACAACCTTCTGGAACTGCTACGCGCACGTCAGGCCCAGCTTCAGGCAGTCACCGATCTGCGCCTCGCGGCCACCGCATTCCGCAGCCAGGAAGGCATTCTGATCACCGATCGGCGCGGCCTCATCCTTCGCATCAATGAAGCCGGCTCGCGCCTTTCCGGGTATCCCGAAAAATCGCTTGTTGGGCAATCGCTACGCACGCTTCTGCCTTTGGACAAATCCAGCGACCAGCAGTACCAACATATAGTGCGCGCTCTCGCACGCAATGGCTTTTGGTCCGGAGAGTGTTATCTACGCACGCACAACGGCGACGCATTGCCGGTGAGCGCCACGGCAGCCGAAGTGCGCGATGAAACGGGCGAACCAAGCCACTTCGTCGGCCATTTTCAGGATCTCTCTGCTTACAAGTTCGTGCAGGCCCGGCTCGATTTCCAAACCCACCACGATGCACTCACCGGCCTCCCAAACCGTCGCTTGCTGGGCGAGCAACTTGACCACGACATCGCCCGTTGCCTACGCAACGGCGAGTATGGCGCGGTCATCTTCATCGATCTTGATCACTTCAAGCACGTCAACGACGCCCTAGGACATCGGGTCGGCGACCAGTTGCTCGAAACCGTTGCCCGGCGTCTTAGTGACAATATACGTGGTGGAGACTTTACTGCTCGCTTCGGCGGAGATGAGTTCGTGGTCATCCTTACCGATCTGGATCCCCGTTTGCCACAAGCCGCCGAACAAGCGCGCAACGCTGCAGAAAAATTGCGTGAGATTCTGGCGCAACCATACCGCCACCATGGTAAGCCGCTGCATCTGACCGCCAGTCTGGGGATCGTCCTGTACCCCTTCGAGGACGAGGACGCGGACACAGTGCTGACCTACGCCGATACCGCCCTGTACCGGGTCAAGGAGCATGGGCGCAACGGCATCGCCTTCTATCGTCCGGACATGCTCAATGCGGTTCGCGCTCGTCTCAGCACTGAAAACGCGCTGCGCAAAGCACTCGAGGGCAATGAATTCGAACTGTACTACCAAGCCCAGGTGGATTCAGATGGCCCGATCGTCGGCGTCGAGGCGCTGCTGCGCTGGCACCGACCGGAGCATGGGATGGTTTCGCCCGGCGAATTCATCCCCATCGCCGAGGAAAGTGGCCTCATTCTGCCCATTGGCGACTGGGTGTTGCACAGCGCCTGTGCCGCGCTTGCCCGCTGGCGTTCAGCGCCGGGAGGTGTGTGCGACTTATCCCTGTCAGTTAACGTCAGTCCCCGCCAATTCTTCCAACCGGATTTCGTCGAGAGAGTGCATACATACCTGGAGGAATATGACTTGCCCGGCGACAAACTCGAACTGGAAATAACTGAAGGGGTGCTGCTGGACGACATCACTGAAGCACGTTGCAAGATGCAACAGCTCGCGGAATACGGCTTGCGCTTCGCCCTGGACGATTTCGGTACCGGCTATTCCTCGTTGCGCTACCTGCAACAATTGCCGATCTCGACACTCAAGATTGACCAGTCCTTCGTCAGCGACCTGAACAAGGAAGGCGATCATTCGGCGATCGTGCTGACCATCATGTCGGTGGCCCAGCACCTCGACTTGAAGGTGGTTGCCGAGGGTGTGGAAACACCTGAGCAAGCCGGTCTACTCGACGAACTCGGCTGCCATGTCCACCAGGGGTATCGCTACAGCAAACCAGCTGATGAAGCCACCTTTCTTGCTCTGTGTAACACTCGGAACGCCAGCCGTACAGTAGTCTGACCGGCGTCCCGTCTCCTTGTGCGGCTAGAGCGCGCCGGCTGGTTGTGGCTGGTCCGCCCCTGGCATCCCGGGCAGCTTGAGCAATGTAGCGATGAAGCGCATCAGCTCGCCGTTGGACACGGTGCTGGCGTCTGGAATCCGCGCCCAGACATGATCGCGCGGACCCACGACGACCAACTCATCGTGGCCGATGATGTGGTAATCCGGCTTGTACTGCGCAGCCAGAGGATTGACCGCCTTGGCGTAAAGATACTCGCCGTCCGCCCGCTGCCTGGCGGACAGCTTGGCGTACTCGGCCGCGCTGATCTGACGGTAATGCACGCCATAGCCCTCTGTCACCAACTTGCGCACCGCCGACGGCTGAGCGGTGAGGAAATGCCAATCCGCGGTGTGCGGGTCGATGCCGGCAATCTGCTGGAAGAAGTCGGCCATCTGCGCCGGTCCGGTATGCGCCGGGTCGACGTTGTAGGAGACGAAGGTCACCTGCTTGCCCAGCATGCCGTCATCCTTGAGCTCCTGATACAGATTCATCAGGTTGGACACCAACAGCGGGCTGTAACGGTCCCCCAGCGGCGACAGAAAGGTCACGATACGTACCTTGCCGAGCAGATCATGGGTGCTCACCGGCCTGCCGTTCTGGTCGACGAACCCCTGCACGATGGGCGCCAGCGGACCTCGATGAAGCGCGATCGGCGTACTGTTCGCCGGTTGACGGGAGGCCGACGCGGCCTCATAGGCCTTGTGGACACGAAGGATGCCGACAATGCTGGTTAAAGCTGCCCCGATTAATAGGCCGACGAACACACCGATGCCCGCGCTGTACCAGAAACCCTGTCGGTCGGCCTCGCTTTTGAATACCGATTCGAGCATGCCCACAGTCAGCTCCTCCCCAGTTTCAGCAGCGATTTCACCTTCTGCAGCAACACCGGAATGGGTACCGTGTCGGCATCGTTCATCACATAACGCACGTTGCCGTGCGGACCTACGAGAATGATCGAGCTGCTGTGCGTGATGTCGAAGTCGGGATTGACCTTGTCGGCCAGCTTGTTCTGCATGTTCGGCAGGTAATTGTAGGTACCGGCCTTCTGCTGCTGGGCGAAGATCTTGTTCTCGGCCTCCAGCGAAATCATCTGGAAGTATTCATGGTAACCGTGACGCACGACGCGGCTCATCGCCTGCGGGGAAGAGGTCAGGAACTGCCACATGCTCGACTTCGGATCGCCGCCGTACTCCCGCATAAAATCGGCCATCTCAGCCGGTGAAGTCTTACCGGCAGCAACATTGAAGGACACCATGCGCACGCGGTCGGCAAGACCGGCCTGCTTGACCTGTTGTTCGAGATTGACGATGTGCGAGGCGATCACCGGACACATGCTCGTACATAGGGGAAACAGGAAGGAAACGACCTGCACCTTGCCGTTGAAGTCCCCGGAGGAGATCTTCTGCCCGTTCTGATTGACGAACCCCGTAAAGCTGGGAGCCTTGAAGATCACGTCAGGGACATTGCGGGCCAACGCCGTGATGGGCTGCGGATGTGCTGGCGGAGCCTTCGGCCCAAATGACAGCAGCAGCGAAAGCCCGAGCATGACGGCAATGCCGACGAGTGTGCCGGCCGCGAGACCCAAGAGATGCGCGCGGCCAATAAAACCCGCTTGGGTTGTTTCAGCGGGTTTTTCCGATACCCATTCTGACACTGGTCAATCCTCCTGATCCGATTCTTGATGGTGTGAGCGCGTCCGCAAATCCGCAGCAGACGCTCCGCACCGTCTATGCGGCACTATCTCCCGCCGCCGACTATAGAGTCACCTTAGTCACCGATACAGTGACAAAGTGTCGCATGCGATAGTTCGCTAGAATGAAACGCGAAAGTCGATTCCCCAAAGCCAGCCGCAACCGTGGAGCGCTACGCTACCAGTTGCCAGAGAAGATCGCGGCCAGAACCCAGGTGGCGTTGTCGAACATCAGAAAGCCGGTCATGATCGCAGAGCCCAGTGCCAACGCACTCAGCACCACGTAGCCGGTGGCCGTCTCCGTCGGCAAGGCTTCGTGCAGGTACTCGCGATCGGCGCGGCGCAGGATGTTCGGCACCACGCGTTTCCCTGACATGGGCACCGCAGCCCCGCGAGTCAGCGCACGCAGATAAAGCGTCAGCGCCGCGCTGATTTCGGCGATGCCGAGAACCAGGGCCAGATCGGCCATCGACCATTTCAGCAGCATGCCCGTCGTCAACAGATTCTCGCGCGCGTTGAGATACTGCGTATGATCGGCCCAGCCGGGCTGGGCCGCGGCCTTGTTGGTGGCGTTGACGCTCGCCGTGGGCGCCTGCCGCAAGCCCTGCACACTAGTCATCACGAACGCGGCCGACAACAGGATAGTGACAGCGAACAGCGCCAACCATATATTTCTGGCCCGACGAACCGCGCGAACCACGCTACTGTCAGGATTGCCAGTGGGCACCTGCATGACCTGCTCTTGGCTGATCATCCCATTCTCTCCCTGATGGCTTGAATCATTTAATTGTCACCCTGGACGTGGCCAATGCCGCGCTGGGCGAGCCAGTATAGGCGCGCGCAATGGCGCGACGCCATCGCTGCCTAACGACCGGGGGTACGGGATGCATCGATTGCGGGCGACCCGCCGCGCCCGGGCAAAAACCCCGGGCTGGCGGACGGTTGCGCCTCAGAAGAGGAAGTAGCGTTGCGCCAGCGGCAGCTCCGCAGCGGGTTCGCAGACCAACAGTTCGCCGTCGGCGCGTACCGCATAGGTCTGCGGATCGACTTCCATCACGGGGAGATAGTCGTTGAGCTTCATGTCGCGCTTGCCGATGCCGCGGGTGCCGCGCACCGCCGACACGCCAGCCAGCAGACCGAGCGCTTCGGGAACCCCGGCAGCCAGTGCAGCCTGCGAGACGAAGCTCAGCCGCGTGGCCGCGCGCGCGCCGCCGTAGCTGCCGAACATCGGGCGATAGTGCACCGGCTGGGGCGTGGGGATGGAGGCGTTGGGATCGCCCATCGGCGCGGCGGCGATCATGCCGCCCTTGATCACCATCGCCGGCTTGGCGCCGAAGAAGGCCGGCTTCCACAGCACCAGGTCGGCCAGTTTGCCGACCTCGACCGAGCCGACCTCGTGCGCGATGCCGTGCGCGATGGCCGGGTTGACGGAGTACTTGGCGACGTAGCGGCGCGCGCGGAAGTTGTCGTGCCGCGCCGGATCCTCGGCCAGGCTGCCGCGCTGAACCTTCATCTTGTGCGCGGTCTGCCAGGTACGCGTGACCACCTCGCCCACCCGCCCCATGGCCTGCGAGTCGGAGGCGATCATGGAGAAGGCGCCGAGGTCGTGCAGGATGTCCTCGGCGGCGATGGTCTCTCGGCGGATACGCGAGTCCGCGAAGGCCACGTCCTCGGGAATGTTCGGGTCGAGGTGATGGCAGACCATCAGCATGTCGAGATGTTCGTCCACGGTGTTGACCGTGTACGGACGCGTCGGGTTGGTCGACGACGGCAGCACGTTGGGCGCGCCGCAGGCCTTGATGATGTCCGGGGCGTGGCCGCCGCCGGCGCCTTCGGTGTGATAGGTGTGGATGGTGCGGCCCTTGAAGGCGGCCAGGGTATCCTCGACGAAGCCGGACTCGTTCAGCGTGTCGGTGTGGATGGCCACCTGCACGTCGGCGCGCTCGGCCGCGGACAGACAGTTGTCGATGGCGGCCGGCGTGGTGCCCCAGTCCTCGTGCAGCTTGAGGCCCATCGCGCCGGCGGCGATCTGCTCGTCCAGCGGGGCAGCCAGGCTGGCGTTGCCCTTGCCGAGGAAACCGAGATTCATCGGGAAGCTCTCGGCGGCCTCGAGCATGCGGCGGATGTACCAGGGGCCGGGCGTGCAGGTGGTCGCGTTGGTGCCCGCAGCCGGGCCGGTGCCGCCGCCGATCATGGTGGTGACGCCCGACATCAGCGCCTCCTCGATCTGCTGCGGACAGATGAAGTGGATGTGGGCGTCGATGCCGCCGGCGGTGGCGATCAGGCCCTCGCCCGCGATGACCTCGGTGCCAGCACCGATGACGATGTCCACGCCAGGCTGGATGTCCGGGTTGCCGGCCTTGCCGATGCCGGCGATGCGCCCGTCCTTGAGCCCGATATCCGCCTTGACCACGCCCCACCAGTCGAGGATCAGGGCGTTGGTGATCACCGTGTCGGCGACCTCGGCCGCGGCACGCTGGCTCTGGCCCATGCCGTCGCGGATCACCTTGCCGCCGCCGAACTTGACCTCCTCGCCGTAGACCGTGCGGTCCTCCTCGACCTCGATCACCAGTGCGGTGTCGCCGAGGCGCACGCGGTCGCCCACGGTGGGTCCGTACATCTCCGCGTAGGCGCGGCGGTCGATCGTGCGGCTCATGCGTCCAGTGCTCCCATGATGCGTGCGTTGAATCCGTAGACCGTGCGCGCGCCGGCCAGCGCGACCAGCTCGACCTCGCGCGTCTGGCCGGGCTCGAAGCGCACGGCGGTGCCGGCCGGGATGTTCAGCCGGAAGCCGCGCGCGGCCTCGCGGTCGAAGTCCAGCGCGCCGTTGGTCTCGTGGAAGTGGTAGTGCGAGCCGACCTGAATGGGCCGATCGCCGGTGTTGGCCACGCGCAGGCTGCGCGTCTCGCGGTCGGCGTTGATCTCGATCTCGCCCTCGGCGGGCAGCAGTTCTCCGGGAATCATCGCGGCGTCACCACTTGCGGTAGGGCAGGAACTTGCCGTTGTAGGTGATCTTCACGCGGTCGCCCTTGGGGTCGGAGACACGCTCGATGTCCAGTTCGAAATCGATGGCGCTCATGATGCCGTCGCCGAATTCCTCGTGGATCAGCGCCTTGATCGTGCTGCCGTAGACCTGGGTGATTTCGTGCAGACGGTAGATCAGCGGGTCGGTGGGCACGTCGCTGTCCAGCGAACCCTTGAGCGGGCATTCCGTCAAGGCCGCGACAAAGGACGGGTCCAGCCCGAGCAAGGCAACCGCAGCGGTGGCCTCGTCCTCGCTCATCGACTGCTGACCGAGCAGCGCGGAGGTGGTCCACACCGGATGGCGGCCGACCGCCCTGGCCAGTTCGGCCCAGGTCAGGCCCTTGGCGCGCTTGGCCTCGAGCACGGCCTCGGTGACTTCTTCTCGATACATGCGGGTACTCCTAGCGTTGCCCCGTCAGGGGATCGGGTGGTGCACAGTGACCAGCTTGGTCCCATCGGGGAAGGTCGCCTCGACCTGCACCTCGGGGATCATCTCCGGGATGCCTTCCATCACGTCGTCGCGGCCGAGCAGGGTCGTGCCATAGTCCATCAGCTCGGCTACGGTACGGCCGTCGCGGGCGCCTTCGAGAATCGCCGCGCTGATGTAGGCCACGGCCTCCGGGTAGTTCAGCTTGAGACCGCGCGCCTTGCGCCGCTCGGCCAGCAGCGCCGCGGTGAACAGCAGCAGCTTGTCCTTTTCCTTGGGTAGCAGTTCCATGTCGTCTCCGTACTGAAATCCTTCGACGTCCCTCAGGTCCGCCAAATGCGCGGCGGACAGGCCGGCACGCCGCATATGCGCGGCCGCAGCCAGCACCACAGGGCCTCGAACCATTGTCGCGCGTCGGCGCCCTCGGCACCGAGAAAACGCCCCACCAGCAATCCGCCCGTTTCGGTCAGCCCGCCGAACCCACGCGCCGGCGTGCCCAACCCGGCCTCGTGCAAGCTATCCAGATGTCCGCAGGCGCCGGACCCTGCAGCCACCAGCGTGGCGCTCACTCCCTGTCCCTGCAAGCCCCAGGCGGCTTCGAGCAGGGCGTCGCCGGCATCGAGTGCCAGGCGTTCGATCAGCACCGGGCGCCCATCGACGCGCACCTCCAGGTGCTGTCGCCAATGCCCCTCGCCGAAGCCCGTGCCCGCCGCAGGGCGGCCGAGGCACACGACCTCCCAACCGAAGTAACGGGCATCGCCCGTCAGCTCGACGCGGGTGTCGAGCTCGGCCCGGGCGCCCTCGAACAGGATCGTCTCCTGCGGCAGCCATTCCAGTGCCGCCCCGGGCGCTACGCGCAGCCGCTGTGCGACGCGGGCGATGCGTTGCGGGCTGGAGTAGAACTTGCCCGCCGAGGGCGTGGTCATCAGCGCATGCGCGCCCGACGCCACCTCCGCCTCCAGGCGCAGGCTGTCGCCGCCGACCACGCCTGCCGGCGGATGCAGCAGATACGCGTGGCACACGCCACCCTCCGGGTAGAAGGGTCGCTGGATCAGCAGCGGACCGTGATGCCGGCGCGACGCCACGTAGCTGTGCCCTCCGCGCGCGCCGAAGCGCAACGCCAGGAAGGCCGGCCAGCCGGCGTCTCCACCCCGGGATTCGGCGCACGGAAACGCCTCGGCAATGGTGGCCTGGATCGTCATAACGTTGCCGGAAACCAGCAAGCCGCATGCCACCCGAATATCGCGGCATACCCGACCAAGCAGGCACTGTCACGCACCAAAATAGGGCGCTGGCCGTATTTATGCCGCAGGCCGGCGCGTATCGCGGCCCGCCCAATCACAGCGGGGCGACATTGACTGGGGGGATCTGCAGGTGAAAACCCTGTTCGCGCAGATTACGCAGTACTTCGGAAGCCTCGGCCTGCGCCAGCCGTCGCTGGGGCGTCAATTCGAATTCGAGCGCAAAATCCGCCGCCCCGAACACCCGCAGCAGGGCCTCGGGCACCGCGGTGAAATCGTCCTGTCGGGGCAGATAGAGGTAGGTGTCCGCGCGCTTTCGACTGCGATAGACGTAGCAGATCATGGCGTAGCAGTGGTCGTACTGGCGGGAAGGTTACCCTGGACCTGCGGTGCCGCTGGCGGTGTCGCAGAGGTGCTACTGACCGGGAGCGGGGCGCTGGCCGCCGTCCCCGCGGACGGCTCGCCACTGGTGGATGATGCCGGTTTTGCCGGGGGTATCACGCTGCCTTTCGGTGCATAGACGCTTACTGCGGTGATGCGCGACCAGTTCAGCTGATAGCCGACGCTGCCGATGGACTGGTCGGCGTTCACGGTGATGCCGTCCCCGGTTACCGAGGCGAGCACCCCCTCCACCGTGCCCCCGCTGACTGTCTCGACCCTGACGCGGCGACCCGCGTATTGCTCAAGGTGGTTGAGTCCCGCGAGCTGGTAGCGATAGACGGGTGGAGGTGTCGGTTTCGATGGTTTCGGACGCACCTTTTGTTCGGCAAGCTTCTGCGCTCGTGCGGCGGCCGCCTCCTGTTCGCGCAGGGCCTCCACCGCCCCGGCATTGGATACCGGCACGTCGTCTTCTGGCTTGAAGGGCATGTCGATCCTGCCGTTCCAGCCGTAGGCCATGAGCACAGGGGCCAGCGACGAATGCCGCAGATAGTCGGCAAGCGGGGTACTGGCACCGCCATAGAGCGCAGCGATCACGATCAGCATCGCGCTCAGTACCACGTAGACCGGAACCTGCGTCTGTCGCCATCTTGTCACCACGTACCACAGCAGCAGCGGGGGCAACAGGATCACCAGCAGCCCCCACAGCAACGTCTCGCGGAAGGCCACTCGCAGCAAGGCCAGCAGGCCCAGCAGCAACAGCCCGAGACCCACCACGAACACCCAGATCATCGTGTCGGCCATACGCCTCCCGGACGCCGTCCGTCAGTCTTCCAGATAGGTATATCCGCCCAAACCGGTTTCCAGCTCATCCAGGATACGCGCTGCCTCCGCGTCATCCAGGCCGGCCGCCGCGACCTTGCTGCGATAGGCGGCCAACAGCTCCTGCGGGTCGAAATGCACGTAGCCTAGCAACTCCGCAACGGCGTCGCCCGGTTCGACCGGGGCCAGACGATAGCCGCCCGCGGGATCGAGATCGACGTTGATCGCGTCGGTGTCGCCGAAAAGATTGTGCAGGTCGCCGAGAATCTCCTGGTACGCGCCCACCAGGAAGATGCCGAGCAGGTAGCGCTCGCCGCGCCGCCAGGGATGCAGCGGCAGGCTGGATTCGAGATCGGCGCCGACCACGTAGCGCTCGACGTGCCCGTCGGAGTCGCAGGTCAGATCCTGGAGCACGCCGCGACGGGTCGGACGCTCGTCCAGTCGGTGCAGCGGCATGATCGGGAAGATCTGGTCGATGGCCCATACGTCGGGAATCGACTGGAACACCGAGAAGTTGCAGAACACCTTGTCCGCGAGGCGCTCGCGCAGCTCGCCGAGCATGTCGCGTTCGACCTTGGACTGGCCGTCCAGCCCGGCCGACAGGCGGCGGCAGATGATCACGTACAGCTCCTCGGCGCGGGCTCGCTGGGCAAGGTCGAGCACGCCGTGCGTGTACATGCCGTGCGCCTCGCTCAGCCAGTAGGCCGCATCGTGGTAGATCTCGCTCGCCGGGCGCGAGCCGGCGGTCTCGGCCAAACGCCACAGATCCTGCAGGATCACCGGTTCGTCCTCGCCCGGCGGCTCGCCCAGCACGGGCTCGCCGGCCGATTCCACATCGATGACCTCGGTGATGAGTACGGCATGGTGCGCGGTCATCGCGCGGCCCGCCTCGGTGACGATATCCGGCGGCGGCATGCCCTCGTCGCGGCAGACCTCGTGCAGGGTACGCACGATGTTGGCGGCATATTCCTGCACGCTGTAGTTCATGGAGCAGTAGTTGCGCGAACGCGTACCCTCGTAGTCGACGCCGAGACCGCCGCCGACGTCGGCGATGCACAGCGGCGCGCCCAGGCGGCGCAGCTCGGCGTAGTAGCGCGCGGCCTCGCGCACGCCGCGCTGGATGTCGCGGATGTTGGCAAGCTGAGAGCCCATGTGGAAGTGCAGCAGTTCCAGGCAGTCGAGCAGCCCGGCGGCGCGCAGGCGCTCGATCAGGCGCAGCGCCTGCGCGGCCGACAGGCCGAACTTGCCCTTCTCCCCGCCGGTGTTCTGCCAGTTGCCGCTGCCCACCGAGGACAGCCGCACGCGCAGGCCGAGCAGAGGGCGGACGCCAAGATCCTGCGCGGCCTCGAGGACGAGATCCAGCTCGGAGGGTTTTTCGATCACGATGTACGGCCGGTGGCCGAGGCGGCGACCGAGCAGCGCAAGACGCATGTACTCGCGGTCCTTGTAGCCGTTGCACACGATCAGACCGCCAGGCCGCGCGCGTGCCAGCACCGCCATCAGCTCAGGCTTGCTGCCGGCCTCCAGCCCTACGCGCTCGCCGCCGTGGTTGAGGATCTCGTCGACCACGCTGCGCTGCTGGTTGACCTTGATCGGATAGACGGCGGTGTAGCGTCCCGGATAGGCATGACGTTCGCGAGCCTCGTCGAAGGCGCCGCAAAGCGTGTCCACGCGCTCGCGCAGGATGTGGTTGAAGCGCACCAGCATCGGCAGACGCAGACCCTGCGCGCGCAGGGTGTCGGCCAGGGCCGCAAGATCCACCGACTCGTTGCCGCGACCGCGCACGTGCACGTGGCCGTCCGCGGCAACGTCGAAATAGCCCCCGCTCCACACCGCCGTGTTGTAGAGGCGTCGCGCCGCGTCGATCGACCAATCCGTCATGCCGCCATCATCCCTGAACCAAGTGTGCCCGTATAATAGCGCCTCGGACCCGCTTCAAGGAGATTGGCGCATGGCGCTCGACGAGAACTGGTACACGGAGATTCACGCGGACGCGGGCAGCGCGTTTTCGCTCAAGGTCCGGCGCAAGCTGCACGACGAGCAGTCGGCCTTCCAGCGCATCGAGGTCTACGAAACCGAGGGCTTCGGCAACCTCATGACCATCGACGGCCTCGTCATGCTCACCGACCGCGACAACTTCGTCTACCACGAGATGATGTCCCACCCGGCGCTGTTCAGCCATCCGCACCCGCGCCGCGTGGTGATCGTCGGCGGCGGCGACTGCGGCACCCTGCGCGAGGTGCTCAAGCACCCCGAGGTGGAGTCTGTGGTGCAGGTCGAGATCGACGAGCGCGTCACGCGGATATCCGAGCAGTTCTTCCCCGCCCTGTGCGAATCCAACGGCGACCCGCGTGCCGAGTTCTTCTTCGGCGACGGCATCCAGTGGATCAAGGACGCCGAACCGGGCTCGATCGATCTCATCATCGTCGACAGCACCGACCCCGTGGGGCCCGCCGAGGGCCTGTTTTCCGGTCCGTTCTACACCAGCTGCCTGCGCGCCCTCGGCAGCAACGGCCTGCTCGCCCAGCAGAGCGAATCGCCGCTGTATCACACCCAGGGAATCATCAAGCCCATGCACGATGAAATGCGCAAGGCGGGCTTCCTCGACACCCTGACCCTGCACTTCCCACAGGTCAGCTACCCCTCGGGCTGGTGGACCGCCACGCTGGCCTGCAAGGACCTGCCGATCACCTTCGTACGCGAAGAGGCCTGCGAGAACAAGGGCTTCGAGACGCTGTACTACAACGACGCCATCCACCGCGCCTGCGCCGCCACGCCGGAATTCCTGCGCAAGGCATTGATGGGCTGAGCGCGACGCTCAGGCAGGGGCGATGCGCACCGGCTGGCGGCGCGCGCCCCAGTCGCCCGGCTGCGCCTCGAACACGCCGGCCAGGCGCTCCCCGCAGGCGGGGCAGCAGCCGTCCACAAGCTGCCAGTCGGTGATGGTGTACCTGTCGCGCCCGATGAGGCGATGCCCGCAACCCGCGCAGTAGGTGTTGCCGCCGTCCTCGTCGTGCACGTTGCCGGTATAGACGTGATGCAGCCCCTGGGCACGGGCGATCTCCCGCGCACGCCGCAGGGTCTCCGGCGGCGTGCGCGGCACGCCGGCCATGCGGTAGTCGGGGTGAAAGGCGCTGAAGTGCAGCGGCACGTCCGACCCCAGCCGCTCGGCCACCCACGCGCTCAGACGCTCGATCTCGCCTGCCGAATCGTTGTGGCCGGGAATCAGCAGGGTGGTCAGCTCGACCCAGCAGTCGGTCTCCTTAACCGCGTACTCGATGGTCTCCAGCACCGGCTGCAGATGCGCGCCGCACAGCTTGTAGTAGAAGTCCTCGTCGAAGGCCTTGAGATCGATGTTGGCGGCGTCCATGTGACGGAAGAACTCGACCCGCGGCGCGTCGGTGACATAGCCCGCCGTCACCGCCACGCTGCGCACGCCGCGGCGACGCGCCTCAATAGCGACGTCGACGGCATACTCCATGAAGATCACCGGGTCGTTGTAGGTGAAGGCCAGCGAGCGAGCGCCATGGCTCAGCGCCGCCTCGGCCAGCTCGGCCGGGTTTGCCTGGTCCATCAGTCGGTCCATGTCGCGTGCCTTGCTCATGTCCCAGTTCTGGCAAAATTTGCAGGCCAGATTGCAGCCGGCGGTGCCGAACGAAAGCACCCCACTGCCCGGCAAGAAGTGATTGAGCGGCTTCTTCTCGATGGGGTCGATGACGAAACCGCTGGAGCGACCGTAGCTGGTCAGCACGATCTCCCCGCCCTGATTCGCGCGCACGAAGCACAACCCCTGCTGCCCCTCGTGCAGCGTGCAGAAGCGCGGGCACAGGTCGCATTGCACCCGTCCGTCGTCCAGCGCATGCCAATAGCGCGTCGCTACCGTACTCGTCGCCATCATGATTCATCACTCCCGACCATCATCCACACACTCATCGTGGGGTCTTGCTGCGATCTTTAAAGCTGCCGCCGGCGCCCCCATCGTGTACGACATGACCACACACACTCATGGCATACCGGAAAACCAGGGAGAACGACCGCCGGCCGTGGCCGGCACGTTTTACCCTGCGGACGCCGGCGAGCTTCGCCGCGAGGTCGAGGCCTTCCTCGCGGCGGGCGACGACGCCGACGGCACCCTGCCCATCAGGGCGCTGGTGGTGCCGCATGCCGGCTACGTCTACTCCGGTCCCATTGCGGGCACGGCGTACGCGCGCCTGCGCCGCCGCGACACCCCCGTGCGCCGGGTGGTACTGCTCGGCCCGTCGCATCGCGTCACCTTTCGCGGCCTGGCCGTGCCCGGCACGACGAGTTTTCGCACCCCGCTCGGCTCCGTCCGCCTTGACCGCGAGGCCATCGAGCAAGTGCTGACGCTGCCCCAGGTGATCGAATCCGATCTCGCTCACGCGCAGGAACATAGTCTGGAGGTGCACCTGCCCTTTCTGCAGACCGTCCTGGGCGACGACTTCCGGCTGCTGCCCGTGGTCGTGGGCGACGCCGATCCGCAGGCAGTCGCCGCCCTGATCGAGACCTTCTGGGACGACCCGGGCACCCTGTTCGTGATCAGCTCGGATCTCAGCCACTATCTGGGTTATGCCGACGCCCGGCACATCGACCGGCTCACCGCGCAGGCCATCGAACGCCTCGCACCTCAGGCGATCGGCTACGAACAGGCCTGCGGACGCATCCCGCTGCAGGGCCTGCTGCTGGCCGCGCAACGCCACGGCCTGCACGCGCACACCCTTGACCTGCGCAACTCCGGCGACACCGCCGGCCCGCGCGACCGGGTGGTCGGCTATGGCGCCTGGACCTTCGCCTGAAGCGGCCTACGCGCCGGAGGAACGCGCGCGGTTGCGCGACATCGCCGCGGCCTCGATCCGCCACGGGCTGACGCAGGGCGCGCCGCTCGCCGTCGGCCTCGGAACGCTACCGGCGAAGCTGCGCGAACCGCGGGCAACCTTCGTCACCCTGGAGCGTTCGGGACGTCTACGCGGCTGCATCGGCACCCTGGAGGCCCGCCGTCCGCTGGCGCAGGATGTGGCCGACCAGGCCTACGCCGCCGCCTTCCGCGACCCCCGCTTCGTCCCGCTGGAGGCCGGCGAACTGCCGGATCTCGAGCTCAAGATTTCCGTACTCTCGCCGCCCGAGGCCCTGTCCGCCGAAGCGGCACGCGCACTGCCGGACACACTGCGTCCGGGCATCGACGGCCTGATCATCGAGGATGGCCCGCATCGCGCAACCTTCCTGCCCAGTGTCTGGGCGCAGCTGCCGGACCCGCAGGACTTCGTCGCCGCGCTCAGGCAGAAGGCCGGCCTGCCGCCTGCAGGATCGAACCCGAACCTGCGCGCGTTCCGCTACACCACAGAAGAATTCTGAACCGGCAGGATCTACAGAGTCTCAGCCCGCGCAGGACTGGCGCAGGCGGTCGCTCATGCCGGCCAAGTGCTGTGCATCCTGTGCATACGGGGCCTGGGTCTCCAGCCCGGAGAGGGTTTCCGCGAGCACCTTGCGCGCCCACGCCGGCAAATCCGGATGCACCCGATAGAACACCCACAGCCCGTCGCGGCGGTCGCTGACCACCCCGGCCTCGCGCAGGCTGGCCAGGTGGCGCGAGATCTTCGGCTGCATCATCTCCAGCGCCTCGGTCAACTCGCATACGCATAGTTCGCCGGCGCGCTGCAGCAGCAACAGGCAGCGCAGCCGGGTAGGGTCGGACAGGGCGCGGAAAAAGCGTTCTGGGTTCATGTCGGCAATATATCCGTCATTTGATATATACGGGAAAACAATTATACTGCGGCCGGTTCTTAATACGCGGTACGTCTTCCCATGTTAGCCCTCGCGATCTTTCTGATCACCCTCGTCTTCGTCATCTGGCAGCCGCGGGGACTCGGCATCGGCTGGAGCGCCGCGGGTGGCGCGCTGCTGGCGCTGGCCACCGGCGTGATCACGCTGCACGACATCCCGATAGTCTGGCATATCGTGTGGGACGCGACCTTCACCTTCGTCGGCCTGATCATCATCTCGCTGACCCTGGACGAGGCCGGCTTCTTCCACTGGGCGGCGCTACATGTCGCACGCTGGGGCGGCGGCAGCGGCAAGCGACTGTTCCCGCTCGTCATTCTGCTCGGCGCGCTGATCGCGGCCTTCTTCGCGAACGACGGCGCCGCCTTGCTGCTCACCCCGATCGTGCTCGCCATCCTGCTGCGCCTGGGCTTCAACCCGGCCGGCGCGCTGGCCTTCGTGATCGGCACCGGTTTCGTGGCCGATACCACCAGCCTGCCGCTGATCATCTCGAATCTGGTCAACATCGTCAGCGCGAATTACTTCGCCATCCCCTTCGACCATTACGCGCGGGTGATGATACCCGTGGACCTCGCCGCGCTCGCAGCGACGCTGGTCGTTTTGTGGCTGTATTTCCGCCGCGACCTGCCGGCGCGCTACGCCCTCGAGGGCCTGGAAGCCCCCGCCCACGCGATCCGCGATCCGCTGGTGTTCCGCGCCAGCTTCCCGCTGCTCGCGGTGCTGCTCGCGGCCTATTTCGTGACCGCGCAGTTCGGCGTTCCCGTCTCCGTGGTCACCGGCGCGGGCGCGCTGATCCTGCTCGGGCTTGCCGGACGCTGGCACCAGGGCGGGCGCGGCGGCGTGATTCCCGTGCGCAAGGTGGTCAAGGAAGCCCCCTGGCAGATCGTGATCTTCAGCTTGGGCATGTATCTCGTGGTCTACGGCCTGCGCAACGCCGGACTCACCGCCTATCTGGCCCAGGCGCTCGAATGGCTCGGCGGGCACGGGCCGACCGTGGCGGCGTTCGGCACCGGCTTTCTCAGCGCCGTACTGTCATCGGTGATGAACAACATGCCGAGCGTGCTGGTCGGCGCGCTCGCCATCAACCAAAGCCATGGGATCAGCGCCGCCGCACGCGAAGCGATGATCTACGCCAACGTGATCGGCTGCGACCTAGGGCCCAAGTTCACCCCTATCGGCAGCCTCGCCACCCTGCTCTGGCTGCACGTGCTCGCACGCAAGGGCGAGACCATCACCTGGGGTCAGTACATGAAGGTCGGGCTGGTCATCACCCCGCCGGTCCTGCTCGTCACCCTGCTCGCGCTGGCGGCCTGGCTGCCGCTGGCCGGCCATTCCTGAACGGAGTTCCCGCAATGAAGCGCAAATCCATCCTGTTCCTGTGCACCGGCAACTCCTGCCGCAGCCAGATGGCCGAAGGCTGGGCCCGTCGGCTCGGCGGCGAGGATTTCGAGATCACCTCGGCCGGCATCGAGGCCCACGGCAAGAACCCGCGCGCGATCGCGGTGATGGCCGAGGCCGGTGTCGACATCAGCGGCCAGGAATCGACCCGCGTGACCGATAACATGATCGCCGCCGCCGGCCTCGTGGTCACCGTCTGCGGCCATGCCGATGAACACTGCCCGGTGCTACCGCCCGGCGTGCGCAAGCTGCACTGGCCGCTCAACGATCCAGCCAAGGCCACCGGCACCGAGGACGAGGTCATGGCCGAGTTCCGCCGCGTGCGCGACGAGGTACGCCAGCGAACAACCGATCTGCTGCGCGCCGAAGGCATCGAACCGCTCGCCCCCGACACCACACCCAAACTGATCCCCGGCAACGACGAATTCCATATCAGCATCCGCGTCGCCGACCTTGCCGCAAGCACCGAGTTCTATACCCGCCTGTTCGGCATCGAACCCAAGGACCGCGAGCAGCGCTACAGCACTTTCATCGTGCCGTGGCTACGGCTGAACTTCGTGCTCCTGGTCAACGATTCCGGCGAGAAGCTGGACACCTACAGCCTCTATCACCTCGGCCTGCGCGTGCCGGACAAGGCCGCGGTGATCGCCGCCTATCACACCGCCCTGGCCGCCGGCACCGAAGTGGTCAAGCCGCCGCGCAGCACCTGGCACGGGCTGCCGCTGCACGAACTCTGGCTGCGCGACCCGACCGGCTACCTGCTGGAGATTTACGCCGAGATGACCGCCGCCGACCTGGCCGCCATGCCGGCCGACAAGGCGGCGACGTTTCTGGTGCCGGGGACCGAGCCGGTCACGGCCTGATGCGGCTCAATCGGTAAGCTGCCGCTCGATCCTTCGGTCCGGGATCAGCCACATCGCGGCAACCGCGATATAAACCGCCTGCGCAAGCCAGGGCAAGTAAATGGCCGCAGGTATGGCGCAGGCATACAGCAGCACCGACAGCTTGCCCTTGCCGTCGCTGCCGATGGCGCGCGCGAGCCGCGAATCCACGCCGTCGGCGGCGACGATGCGGTTCACTAGCACCCAGTACGCCACCGCCACCATCAGCAGCACGCCGCCGTACAGCGCCGTCGGCGCCGCCGCAAAGTGGTTCTCGCCCATCCAACCGGTCACGAAGGGAAACAGCGAGAGCCAAAACAACAGGTGCAGGTTCGCCCACAGGACCCCACCGCCGATGCGCTCGGTCGCGTGCAGCAGATGGTGATGGTTGTTCCAATAGATGCCGATATAGACAAAGCTGAGCACATAGCTCAGCAGTACCGGCAGCAACGGTCGCAGGGCCTCCATCTGTTCGCCGTGCGGCACCTTCATTTCCAGCACCATGATGGTGATGATGATCGCCATCACGCCATCGCTGAACGCTTCCATCCGGCTCGTACGCATGCCCCACCCCCTTGACCCGATTCCCGTGCAGTATGTCGCCGCTGCGCACAAATGGGCAGAGATCAGGATTTCAGCCGGTCCAGACGCAGTCTTTCGCGCTCGTCGAACAGTCGGCGCGAGCCGAACCAGACGCCGCCGAGCGCGGCAAAACCGGTGTTGGCGGCGATCAGGAACATGATCAGGATCTGATAGCGCACTGCCTCGGTCGGCGGCGCACCCGCCAGGATCTGGCCGGTCATCATGCCGGGCAGGCTGACCACGCCGGCGGCGGCCATCGAATTGATGATCGGAATCAGGCCGGCGCGCGCCGATTCGCGGCGAATGTCGCTCATCGCCTCGTCCCAGCGCTGGCCGAGCATCAGCCGCGCCTCGATCGCCGCGCGCTGGCGCCAGGCGGTCTGCGTCAGCCGGTCGAGGCCGATGGCGGCACCCGTCATCGAGTTCCCGATCAGCATGCCTAGCAGCGGGATGGCGTATTGCGGGGCGTACCACGGCTCGGGCCGCAGAATCACCAGCAGGGTCAGCAGGATGATCGACAGCGACGGCACCGTCAGCGCGATCGCGCCCACGCCGTAGCCCCAGCCGCCCCGGAAACGGCGCTGCTGCCGGGCCATCACCTCTCGCCCGGCGACCAGCAGCATGAAGGCAGCGAGCAGGCCGATCCACAGCGGACTCGCGTAGGCGAACAGGGTCTTGAGCACTAGTCCGACCAGCCAGAGTTGTAACGTGGTGCGCACCGCTGCGATCAGCAGTGTCTTCGACAGCCCCAGGCTGAGGGCGAGGCTGAGGCCCGCAAGCGCAAGAATCAGCAGTGCGGCCAATCCCAGTTCGAAAGGCGTCAGCGCGATCAGGTGCATGCGGCATCCTCCAGACGGCCGGCCTGCATGACCAGTTCGCGATCGCCGATGCGGACAGCCTGTTCCGCGTCGTGGGTAACCCACAGCGCCGCAGCAGCGCGGCTGGCCAGGTAATCGCGCACCACCGACTCGACGCGCGCACGATTACCGGCATCAAGATTTGCGGTCGGCTCGTCGAGCAGGAGCACCCGCGGCTGCAACTGCAACAGGCGCGCCAAAGCCAGACGCTGGCGTTCCCCGCTCGAGGCTCGCGCCACCTGCCAGCCGAGCACATCCTCATCGAAACCCAGGGCCTTGAGCACCTCCTCGGCACCTGCTGGGAAGTGCTCGCCCACCGTCTCTGCCCACCAGGCCGGTTCCGCCGGTAGCAGGCCCACCGAGCGGCGCCATTCACGTGGCGTAAATTCCTCACGCCGGCGCGCATCGAGAGCAACCGCTCCCGTAGACGGATCGAGATCGCATATCGCACGCAGCAGCAGCGACTTGCCGCTGCCCGATGGACCGGTCACGACAACGCACTCGCCAGCCGCAAGCTGAAGCGTCCAGGGCCCTGAGACAGACGTACGCAGGCTCTCCACGCTCAGACGCGGCATCTCATATGAGGCAGCTGGACTCGAAGCGGAGGGTTTCATGGGGCGGGGATTATGCGGGGATCGCGGCCATGTTTCGAGTCCGACGACCGGATAAAAAAGAACGGGCGCCGAAGCGCCCGTTCCAACGAATCACAATCGTGGATTGTTATTCGTAGACCTGCTCGCCGTGCGAGGAGACGTCGAGACCCTCGACCTCGGCCTCTTCCGACACACGGATACCCATGATCACGTCGATGACCTTGATGATGATGAAGGTCATGATCGCATCGTAGACGATGGTCACCATCACACCGAAGCCCTGGATGCCGAGCTGGTGCATGATGCTGCCACCCGCATTTCCGGACAGGCCCGCACCGCCAAACATCTTGGCCGCGAAGATGCCGGTTAGGAGCGCACCAACGATACCGCCGATGGCATGCACGCCGAAGGCGTCAAGCGAATCGTCGTAGCCGATCATGTTCTTCAGGTAAACCGAGGCCCAGAAACAGAGCACGCCAGCCGCAATGCCGATGACAATGGCACCGGTCGGACCGACGAAGCCAGAGGCCGGGGTGATCGCCACGAGGCCAGCCACCGCACCCGAACTCATGCCCAGCAGAGTGGGTTTGCCGCGCGCGGCCCATTCGGCGAACATCCACGCCAGCGCCGCGATGCCGGTAGCGATCTGGGTCACGGCCATGGCCATACCCGCAGTACCGTTGGCAGCCACGGCGGAACCGGCGTTGAAACCGAACCAGCCGACCCACAGCAGGGCCGCACCGGCCATGGTGAATACCACGTTCACCGGAGGCATTGCCTCCTTGCCGTAGCCCTTGCGCTTGCCGAGCACCAGCGCCGCGACCAGACCGGCCACACCCGCGTTGATGTGCACCACGGTGCCGCCCGCGAAGTCCAGCACACCGTCACCGCCGAGCCAGCCGCCCGGCCCCCAGACCATGTGCGCAATCGGCGAGTAGACCAGCACCGACCACAGGCCAAGGAACCACAGCATGGCGGAGAACTTCATGCGCTCAACGATCGAGCCGATGACCAGCGCCGGGGTGATGATCGCGAAGGTCATCTGGAAGGTCATGAAGACCGATTCCGGGATCGTTCCGCTCATCGCGCCGTAGCCCATGCCACTCAGGAAGAAGCGGCTCATGCCACCGATGAAACCGCTACCGGAGGTAAAGGCCAGGGAATAGCCGATGATGGTCCAGACGGCGGTGATCAGGCAGGTCACGGCAAAGGTCTTGGCCGCCACCGAGATCAGGTTCTTCTTGCGCACCATGCCGCCGTAGAACAGGGCCACACCAGGAATGGTCATCATCAGAACGAGTGCGGTGGAGGTCAGCATCCAGGCGGTATCGCCGGAGTTGATCTTCGGCGGAGCGTCCGCAGCCATTGCCAGCCCCGGGACTAGCCACATCCCCAACAGGCCGGCCAGCCCCCCGATCGCTCCCAATGCGTGCTTTGATTTCATTGACAATTTCCTCATCTTGATTTCGTCTTTATTTAAAGAGCCTCAGATCCGGTTTCGCCCGTGCGAATTCGAATGGCCTGCTCCAGCGGGGACAGGAATATCTTGCCGTCACCGATCTTGCCGGTGCTGGCTGCCTTGCTGATGGCCTCGATGGCCTGATCCACCAGGCCGTCGTCGAGCGCGACTTCGATTTTCACCTTGGGCAGAAAATCGACCACGTATTCGGCCCCGCGGTACAATTCCGTATGCCCCTTCTGTCTGCCGAATCCCTTCACTTCGGTGACGGTGATACCCTTGACGCCGATTTCGGACAGGGCCTCCCTGACCTCGTCGAGCTTGAAGGGCTTGATGATGGCGATGAGCAGCTTCATACCTTTTTGCCTCCCGTTTTCATTGCAATCACTCCTATTGAATCGAACCCTGCGACACGGGCTTGGACCTGTCATATGCAGGGGGCGTGCCACCCAATAGACCCCAGCCATCCAATTGATATAGAAAGGTTTTAGTCAAATCCGACAACGCGCGCACCATAACAATGCACCATCATGGTGCGCGTTGGGTACGTCGATAGCCGTATATCGGTTAATTGCCTTGCCAATATTGCGTGCAAAAAAAATCCGGGCACTCAGGCCCGGATAAGGAGTCATGGATAACTGCGTTTCTGCTTTAGAAGCTATAAGTGCCTCCAAGCACGAACTGGCTGGCCGCTTTCGTACCAGGTACGCTTACGGAAGTGTATGCGGCGTCCAGGACATCACTGTCGAGTCCGCTCTCCACTGCCTTTTTGTCGGCATACTGATACTCGGCGTACAGCGCCACACTGCTGATCGGCGTGTAGGCGAGACTCAGTGTAACCAGCGTCCCGCGGGTGCGCGGCAGTGTGCCACTGGTACCTTGGGTGGTCGTCGACAAATTACCCATGACCGTCCACTTCGGGGTGAATGCGTAACTACCCGTTGCCATGTAGGTATAGATTTCATGGGTATTCTGCGTTGCCCCAAGTAGCATCGAGGTCGGCTTGAAACCGAACACACCCAGACTGACACTTACCGGACCCGAACTATAAGTCCCACGCAACCCCGCCTTGCTCTTGAGCAAGACACCTGAGTACTCGTTCACCGGTGTCAGCCAGACCGTTTGCGAGGGCGACGGACTATAGGCCGTCGAACCATCTCCGTATTTGGAGAATGACTCGAAGCCGGCACCGACGCTGAATGCCCCCGTGGTGTAGGTACCGGAAAAGCCATAATTGCCCGTGGATTTGCTAGCCGTCGACGAGCCCTTGCCGATGTTGAAACCTTCCACAGACAACGTCAGCCCGTCCAATGATGGCGATACATAGGACACCGCCTTGTCCTGCTCGAAATTGGCAACTACTGTGGGATACATCCACCAGAACGGCGTGAACGGTAGTACCACATCATTGAAATATGTGGACTCCAGACGTCCGACCTTTAACGTACCCCACGGCCCGGTGGCTCCCAGATAAGCCCAGTAAGTCGAGGGCGAACCGGACTCCGTCGTCGGATCGACCAGCATGTCGTAGTTGTAAATGAACTTCGTGCCCCCGGCTTCGCCCAGATCGCCCTTGACGCCGACCTGGCTGATATTGTTCTGAATGCCATAGGTCGACTTTTCACCATTGACGGTCGCGGTATTGTAAGTACCGACAACTCCGACCATCCCATAGATGGTCGCAGACGGCGCCGCCTTGGCCATTCCGGCCACACCCGCCATCGCCACGCCCGCACTCAGCGCGATCATCAACTTGCTCGGCTGAAAACGTTTCTTCAGGCTCATATCTACACTCCCGATAACTGACACGAATGTCACAAAAAACAGACAGTGTGCGATCAAAAACACACGGCAATGCGCGTTTGCAGTTAACGTGCCACGCGCATTGCTTTAATGACAGTCAGATTAAACAGGGAGTTTCTTTACAAAATACTGGTACTAGATGAGCGAAACGCACCATTCTTGAGCATAAAATTGCACAACGCACTTATTATGTGCGCCTAACGATTACAAATAACTATTAATTTTTACTAATATCAATCAATCGATATAACTTATCAATTCACCTTGCGACTACCACGACCCATGCCACCCCAAGATCGGGTGGGAAAACGAGGGACGTTTGCCTATGCCTACTGTCGCATCCCCACAACACTCGAAATCAATGATTCCACTTCAGCGTTGCTGGGTAAGGGTTCCGGCGCATGTCCCGATACTGCGTTAGACCAGAGGGGACCCCTTCGGCCTTCATCATTTCGAACATCTTCACCACGATCTCATAGGAGACCTTCTGCGCGTAGAGCGAACTCTTGCGGAAGTATTCGTCGAATTGCGTCGGCACCTGCAACGCGTTGTCCGACATCACGTTCAGTTCGAGGAACGGCACCTTGTTGATCAGCGAGGCCAGTGCCGTACCGTAGCCGCCAGACTCGTCGGCCTCATGGAATATCCTGTCACTCTCGCGAATCGCCTTGGGGCTGCGCAGCCACATGGCCGACGAGCCCTGTGTACCGTAGTTCATGATGTAGGTCTTGCCCGGCTTGCCGTTCTGGTTCATCCAGGCAGGTGTCTCGAGCTTCATCGCCACCGCTGCGCGGTAGGCGAGATCCGACAGCGGCACGCTGGTGTAGAGGTACATCATCGCACCGCTGCCCGCAGCATTCGATTCCGTATCGTGGAATTCTCCGGGGACAATCTTGCCCGAGCGCGTCGTGATGTAATTGCCGAAATCCACTACCCGGCGCGCAATCAGCACGTCGCCGATGCGAAGGCGCTTGAGATGCGAGCCCGAGGTTCCCGCATAGATCATCGCGCGCATCGGGAAGGTATCCATCATCTTCTGCGCCACCAGCGCCCGCGTCGCATCACCGTCGACCGGCTGCACGCAGGCCACCACGGGGAATCCGCTCAACTTGCCGATGTGGAAGGTGTAGCCTC